>JBEKFD010000084.1:0-17891 GCA_050013495.1 Occallatibacter sp.
CCTGGCCCAGCGCCTCCAGGCCTCGCCCGCCACGCGTAACATCGGCGTCTCCAACCAGGGCATCGGCGGCAACCATTTGCTGAGCGACGGCCTAGGCCCAAGCGCCCTGGCCCGCTTCGATCGCGACGTCCTCGCCCCCGCCGCCGTCCGCTGGGTCATCGTTTTTGAAGGCGTAAACGACCTCGGCGCCCTCGCCCGCCTCGCCGAAGTCCCCCCCGCCGACCACGCCGAACTGGTCAAGCGCATCCTATCCGCCTACGAGCAGATGATTCTCCGCGCCCACGCCCACGGCTTGCGCATCTATGGCGCAACCATCACCCCATTCGTCGGGTCAGACTACTACCACCCCGGCCCCCTCAACGAGGCTGACCGCCAAGCCGTGAACGCCTGGATCAGAGCCGCCGGCCACTTCGACGTCGCAATCGACTTCGACACCGTCCTCCGCGACCCCCAGCATCCCGAACATCTGCTCTCCGCCTACGACAGCGGCGATCACCTGCATCCATCCCCCGCCGGCTACCGCGCCATGGGAGAAGCAGTTCCGCTGTCTCTCTTTGCGCCATAGTCAACTCGCCAATCGAGAGTATATCCTCTGATTTCCGGCGATGCCTGCGGCCATACTCCCCGGTTCCGAAAGGCGAGCACACATGCGATCAAGCTTTTTGAGCGTGAATTCACCTTCTCACTTACCCCTTTGCTGCATCCTCTTTATCTCGCTCGCATCGGGCGCGATCCCAGCGGCAGCCGCGCCACCCACCACCACAGACCGGCTCCAGGCTCTCGCCAAAAAGATCACCTACGACTGGGCAAAAGATCATCCGCTCTCCGCCACCTTTCTCGGCCTCAGCGGCGAAGACGGCCAGCTCGATGCTCCGTCCGAAGCAGAGAACACCCGCGACCTGGCCACCATCCGCGCCTGGGAGAGCGAACTCGACTCCATCCCCCTTGATGGCGCTTCCTTGGTCGATGCCGACGACGCCAAGCTGCTCCGCGCACAGCTCAAGAGTTTCGAGCGCCAATACCTTGTCTACAAGACCTACGAGAAGGATCCCTCGGCGCCATCCATGGCCATCATGGGCGCAATTTATACGCAGTTCCTGCACCTGCCCATCGAAGGCACCGAAGGCGCCACTAAAGCCGACGTGTCCGCCGCCTGGGAAAAAATCATTCAGCGTCTTCAGGGTGGGCCTGCGTACATCGCCGCTGGCAACGCGCTGGTCACCCATCCCGGCCATCTTCAGGGCATCACCGGCGCCGAACAATTAGCCGGCGCGCCCAGCTTCTTCTCGGAAGCCCTGACCAGCGCTGCCAAACAGCAGTTACCGCCAGATCGCTTCGCTGAATTCGCCAAAGCCCGCGACGCGACGCTGGCGTCGATGGCGCAAAGCAAGAAGTACATTGACGAGCACGCTGCATCCTGGCCGGAGAACTACGCCATGGGCCGCGAGGCCTACGACGCCATGTTGCGCGACGAGCAACTGGTGCCCTTCAGCTCCACCGACATCGAGCGCATGGGACGCGAAGAACTGGCGCACGGATGGGCCGTCCAAACCTGGGTCGAGGCATTGGCAGCGGAGCGCGGCACTTCCATCGGCCCCGATACAGGAGGCGGCCTCGCCCCCGGCGGTCCCGCTCTCATCGATTACTACCGCGCCCGCATCGCCCAACTGCGCAAGTTCGTCGCTGACAATCACGTTGTTGACGTGCCCGACTGGCTCGGCACCATCGATGTGATCGAAACACCAAAGTTTCTCCAGCCCGTATCGCCGGGCGCGTCCATGAATCCGCCGCTTTTATTCAGCAAAGCCTCCACCGGCTTCTACTTCATCACGCCTCCCACATCGCTCGCCGACGCGGCCAAGAACCTCGACGCCAATCAGGACTTCGACCGCGACCGCATTCTCTCGACAGGCGCACACGAAGCCATGCCCGGCCACTTCCTTCAACTGTCCATCGCCCGCCGCCACCCCGACTTCGTCCGCAAAATCCAAAACAGCGGCGAATTCGAAGAAGGCTGGGCATTCTACGGCGAGGAAATGTTCGTCGACCTCGGCCTCTTCGGCGACGATCTAGATGGCCGCTATTACACCGCGCAGTGGGAACGCGTCCGCGGCGCCCGCGCCATCGTCGATCCTGAGCTGGCCAGCGGCGCATGGACCGTCGATCAGGCGGTAGAGTTCTTCGCCCACGAAACCGGCTTCTCCCACGACCAGGCCAAGGCCGCCATCTCCGGAATCGCCCTCGGCCCCGGCTACGTCATCGCCTACACCTCCGGCCGAGCCCAGCTAGAAACCATTCTCGCCGAATACCGCGCCAAGGCCGGCGCAACCGCCTCCCTCCGCGACTTCCACGACCGCCTCCTCTGCTACGGCTCAACCCCGTTTTCCGTAGTAGGCCCCGAACTCCTCGCGGACGTATCCAAGCCCCTGGCCCAAGTCCGCGCCACCGCCGGCTATTAAGAGCAGTTGGCCCAGTCATCCGTTCCGACAAATCTGTCTGAGCCTTGAGAAGCTGTGCCCCGTTCATCGTGGCCTCATCGCGATGAGCGGGCGTTCGGTTCAAACCTCGGCCGTTCTATGATGGACCCATGCCGTCAGGTCTGAAGCGGTTCCAAAAAGCAGAAGCACTCCACTTCATCACTTTCAGTTGCTTTCACCGACTCCCCCTGCTCGATTCTCCGGGATCCAAGGACACCGTCGAGGCCGTGCTCGAACTGACCCGCACGGCATCAGGCCAGGGTCTACGCCTACGTCCTGATGCCCGAACACGTCCATTTGCTCATCAACGAGCCGCCATCGATCCTCGTGGCCCAGTTTCTCAAAGCCCTCAAGCAGGTCACATCGCGCAAACTGCGAGGCCAGCGCGAGAAGTTCTGGCAGGAACGCTACTTTGACGGCAATATCCGAGGCGACGAAGCTCGCTCCGAAGTGATCCGCTACATCCATCGCAACCCCGTGAAACGCGGATTGGTTCCCTCTCCCGGCGACTACCGATGGAGCAGTTTCAACCACTACGCCACCGGAATTCGAGGAGTGGTTGAAATCGAGTCGGAGTGGACGGCGAGACTTCGCCGCCCACTCATCGCGAAAGAGCCGCGATGAATGGGGCACAGACTCAGTTTTTTGGAAAGGACCGACGGGCAGCAGGATCAATGAGTAGGCCACCTGTCGCCGGGACTCAAGGCCTGGCTAGAGGGCCGTGCGAATAGGCGTATGCTACTATGACCGAGGAAGGCAGCGTGAGCATGAAAGCCAAGTGGGCAGTTCTGTTAATTTTCGCAGCCGGGGTGACGGCATTTCTCGTCGCCACCGCTCAGGCGCAGACCCAAACCCAGAAAAAAACACCCGCCGGGAACCAAATCAAGGGCTGCATTTGCAGGATCGACGACACGAAGAGCACGATCACCGTCGTTCCCTGGACTGGAAGTATATGGGATGCAGGCAGCGCCAAGACGTTCGTCTATCAGGATAGGACGCTTATCCACGGGGAAACTGAGGCTACGATCGCCCAGCTTAAGGGTGGCAGAGCCATTAAGTCATTCCACCTCACCGGAATATCGACGAACGGCATATCCGGCGATCCGTTCGAGATCAACAACCTATCTCAATGCGTTAGCCGACGGACCACGCTCCACTGGTCCGACGACAAGGGCGTATCCGTTGCAACAAGGATCGACCTTCCTTACTTGTTCGATGGTGAGTCAATGCCCGCGATGGTCGGTAGCCAGGGCGCGAGATCGATTGGGTCCCCTGACGGCTGCCCATGCCGACTCCAATGAGGAGGGTCAGGTGACCCGGCCACATATCCCGAGAAATCTGCCTGA
Organism: Occallatibacter sp.; assembly: GCA_050013495.1. Lineage (GTDB taxonomy): Bacteria > Acidobacteriota > Terriglobia > Terriglobales > Acidobacteriaceae > Telmatobacter. The sequence continues at coordinate 3,824 of JBEKFD010000084.1, forward strand.
GCCTTGAGAAGCTGTGCCCCGTTCATCGCTGCCCTTTCGCGATGAGCGGGTATTCGGGAAATAGGGGTTCACTCCACGCCACTCCACCATTTCCATTTCCCCTTTTTCTAGTTCTTGAATTCTAATTCCTAAGCAGTGACCGGATTCTTGGATCTAAATCGGCCTGCTCCGCGTTCTTCCTTTTCGTCGCGATGGCGTTAAATACGCACGCAAACGGTAGAACTAAAGCACCAAGAAGAAGAGCATGCTACCAGTCGGGTTGAAGTCTGTTTTGAATCCCCAAGCGATGCCGATCAAATTAAGGATGAAGTCCAGAAAGACAGCTACCGCACCTAGCAGACTGGCTATCGCCGAGAGCAAGAGCCCAGGCATGAGGGGGCGTGATGGACTTGGCGCCTGCAGTCTACTTAGGAACGATGTTGCAATAATCGGCGCGTTTTCTCCGAATGATCGAGCCGCTTCAAGACGATCTTCGGGTTTCAAACGGGAGAAGGCTGAGACAAGGGCGATAGGATACCTCTCGTTCCGGATCATCAACCCAGCCTATTCGGGATGCTCGTCACCCTAGTCATGTTCATCGAGCACCGGAAGCCTTGAGGAGTTGCACTATATCAGTATTTCCCCCCTGCGCCGCCAATGCCAACGCTGTCAAGCCATTGTTCGCGACGGCATTGACATCGACTCCAGCTGCAAGAAGTGCCCGAACCACATCGAGGTGCCCCTTCCCGGAGGCCCACATTAGGGCTGTGCCTCCGTTACTTGCCTTGGCATTTACATCAGCACCTTTGGCCAGCAACACCTTCACAACATCAAGGTGGCCATTCAATGAGGCATTCATTAGCGAAGTCCAGCGCTCGTTATCCTTGGCATTTACATCAGCACCTTTGGCCAGCAACACCTTCGCAACATCAAGGTGGCCGTTCTGAGAGGCCCAAATAAGTGCGGGCATCCCGTTGCTTCCCTTTGCCTCAATGTAGGCTCCTTTAGCGAGAAGCGCTTGTAGAACTTCAACGTAGCCGTTCTGTGCTGCATACATAAGAGCGGTCGCACCATTGTTCAGCTTGGCATTGACATCGGCTCCACTGGCGAGGAGTACCTTCACACGGGGCAAATCGCCGCTTTTCGCGGCATCAATTAGTTCGTTCATTTGTGCGTCAGCCCGTGCGCATGCAAGAGCACAGGCTAGCACCATCAGAATGCACAAACTCAACAAACGCTCCCGAAAGCGGCGGGCATTGCACAGGATCATAAAAATCTCCTTAACCGGGGGGCGCCACGAGTATACCGCCCCCCAAGTTTCTTGCAACGAAAATCCTGGGAATACGATTTGCGAGGCGTAAAGCCGATTCCCGGCTCTTTGGAAAACGACATTTCAGCCAAGCGGGCATTCACGGCAAGACAAAGGCGTCTTGCCACCTCACGGTATGTTTCATCAAATTGTCGAATTGTGCTTGATCCGCCATCAGCTTGTCCTCCGCAGCCTTACGGTCTGCCTCTAGCTTGGATGCGGCCCCTTCGTCCGGGACCGACCTGACACCGCACATGCCCGCATATGTACCGGGAGCGTTTGGGAAGCTGTCGCCGCAGACCAATTCCGATTTTCTAGGAACGACCTCTTCCGCCAGCCTATTTATCGCTTGATTGTCAGCGGACACCCGGTCTTGGGCTCTTCTGCGGGCTGCCGCCAGATTGCCTGCTGCCGACCTGTCCACTGTTACCTTACCGGCAGCGCCAAGCAGCAATGCAATAATGACAAACATCGAATAGCGTACAGTTGGCGTCATCGTCATAGCTTCCGCCTACCCTTTTGCTTTCACTCCCACCTCGGCGTTCTCACCGACTTCAGTACAAATACGCTTAGTCAACGGGAGCGGACTACCGTCCTCCAAGCCGCGACGATTCCATCTCGGTTGTCCACACCAGAATGAAGAGCGCTTAACCAGGGTGCGGCTCGCTGGTTGGGCGGCACTGTATCGTCTTCGCCAGTGGACAAAAACACTTTAAAATTGGCTTCCCACAACGGCAGGATATACAAAACCGAAATGGAGTCACCCGCCTTGACCGCGCGGGTTGACTTGATGTCGTAGTCGTCCGTGTGCAACACCTCTCCTGCGTTGACGCTTACCTTCATCGTTAGGGTGCCGGGCATAATCACCACAAAGTGATCTTTATCGATCTTGATGATCGCCTTAATCGGCCATCCACCCTCCCTGCCGCTGCTGATGGCTCCTCGCTCCGAAACCATCCCAGCTAACCTGTCTCCCTCTTTGAGGTTTTGGAGGTATCGCATAACTGGAGGCAACAGAGAACAGCCAAAGGTCTTGTTTTCAACGTCGGCAAACAAGCCAGCTTCGGCCGTGTTTGTTGACATATCTCCCGCAATCCATGCGACGCTCTCGCCGCCTCCATTCCGCGATACTGAAACTTGCGCGCTCAAAGCGGAGACCGTGGCGAGCGTGGCAGTGAAAAGAGCAATTGAGCGGAGTCTCTCGTTGCGAACCATTCTCATTTCTTACCCGTTCTGAAACGTACTCTCCGCACGTCGCCCGGCCTGCCGGGAACGGCGGGCATTCAACAGGATCGTAGGAATATCCTTAGATGGGGCACGCACCGAGCATACCGCCCCCGCCCCAGGTTTTGCAACGAAAATCCTGTGATTAAATTGGGCTGGCGGCCAAGGTCTGACGATTCAAAAATGACTAGGAAATAGGGGGACATGATACGCATTCAGAGCAATTCTAGCTGTTCAGCGGTCGGCTCGACCTTCGCATCGGGAGCAAGAATATTTCCGCAAGAAAGTTTGCATAGAATTGGGAAATAGGGGGACATGATACGTATTCACAGTAATCCTAGCTGTTCAGCGTTGGGCTCGATCTTCGAATCGGGAGCAAGAATTTTTCCATAAGAATGTTTGCATAGAATTAGCCTCCCCCGGCGCACAATGGAGAAAAGAAGCCAAAATCCCACCCAGTCCAGGGGGCAACCACGCGCAACATCACCGTAGCCGTCAGCGACGATTCCTGCCGCCAGGCTCGCATCCGGGGCGGGTGGCCCACCCTTCCGCAACCTCTGAAGTGGGTGGCGGGTGGCCCACCCTTCCGCAACCTCTGAAGTGGGTGCCCCATCCTTCCGCGCCGTTTGCGGAAGGGTGGGCGGCCATGAACCTCAACCTTACCTGCTTTCAAACCGAGCATGATACGGCAGTTGATTCCCTCGCTGAAACGCCGTCCAGTGGCTTTCAATCTCGATCGTCCCCCGCTGCCCCGTAGCGTAATGGGCGGGTGGCCCCGGCCCCGGCGTCCTTTCCAGATCATGATGAGGGTGCCCCCGGTCCCTCGCTTTTGGGGATCGGGGATGGGGGACATGCGTATTCACAGCAATCCTAGCTGTTCAACCGGGCTCCTCGCGTCAGCCCCACCGCAGGTGGTTACCAAACCTCCAGCCCAAAATCCCGATACCCCCGAATCAACTCGAAGTTCACGCGATTCGAAGTAATCAGCTTTGCCCCATGCGCCCGCGCCGTCAGCGCAATCAGCAAATCAAAATGCAGATCGCGCACCTGCTCTGGCTCCAGCCGCTTGTCCGAACCGATCATGGTCAGCAACCGGCCCGATTCCTGCCAGTCCGCCTCCGTCGGCGTCAGCACCGGAAGCATTTTTCCCAGCGCCTCCAGGCAACGGATGTCCTCGAGCGTTGAGGCTCCGCCCCAAAGCTCGGCAAGCACCACTGAGGACATGCGCACAGCACCCCGCACATCGGCGAAGACCCGCCGGTAGCGCCCGCTCCGCAGATGATCCATCAGCACCGACGTGTCAAAGATGACAATTTCACTCATCGCTTCTCTCGAAAGAGCACGTGCCGCCATACTTCTTCATCAGCTCCTGAAACCGCTTCAGCCCCACAATCTCCCGCAGAGCCAAATGCACCGCCTCCGTCCGCGACCTCACGCCAAGCAAGCGCGCCGCCTCGTCCGCCAGCTTCGTATCCAGCCGAATCGATGTAATCCTGGCCTTCATCCTTGCCTCGTTTTTGTATGTATAGATCCTACCTTTTATATACGTCCGGCAAGATTTTTCAAGAACCTGTATAAAAACTCCCATGGCCTGACTGTCTTGAAAGGGCACGACTTCAGTCGTGCCGGAAGAAGGCCGAAATGGCGCGGGTTTTAACCCCTGGGGGATGTTCTTTTGCCTCCGATTTCAAACCTCTTTCGAGTTTTATACAGGTTCGAAGGCTGCGAAGGAAAAAACGGCGAACCCGCCCAGTTTGCCGAAAGTCTTCACTAAGCGCATCCGAATGAGGCGCTTGCCCCTTCGTAAGTCAATTGCACTTAATTACCCTCTTGCGGCGCACAATGGAGAAAACAAGCCAAAATCCCACCCAATCCAGGGAGCCAACCATGCGCAACATCACCGTAGCCGTCAGCGACGATTCCTACCGCCAGGCCCGCATCTGGGCCGCAAAAAACGACACCTCCGTCCCGCCGTCGTGCAGGATTTTCACCTCAGCCCAGGCAGCCGAAGAAACGGAAAAAACACCCACCCCTCCCCCACTTTCCTCCCAAACCAATGAAACCAAACATGTTACATACAAAAAAGCCCATTTCACCCCCCGAAACAAAGCACTTACACATTTCGCCCTGAACACCTTTGTTCTCCCAAAGACAGCAAAAGCGCCGCCCGAAGGCGGCGCTCTTGGAAACGAATCTCAGCCGAAGGTTCTACAACGTCGATTCAATCTCAAATCCCCAGGCTTCCAGCAACGCCTCGGGGATATACTTCGAGTTCTTGTTCCTCCGAGCCCACTCCCTTAGTCGGGTCGACCGGATATACTGGTCCGGGCTGAGCTTGAACTCCTTCACAATTTGCTCGAAGGAGGTCACCGTGGGGACAACGGGCCCTATGGGCTCCGGCTTGCCCCAGTTCGGATTTCCACGACGCTTTGCCATTGATTTGGTTTCCTTAATTGGTTAATTTGCGCTTACTTCCCCGGCAACGGGCTTGGGGGGCTCCTGTCGCACACGAGGAAACTACAGCTTCTTATTTTACGGATTTTTTCTTCAAAAATCAATAAGAAAATGAACCGTTCTTGCATCAAATTCTACCCGGTCTGTTTTAGACAGAAACCATCTATCCTGCTCTCATAGAAAGGATTAGTTGCAGAATCTGCATTCCGCATACATGACCTCCGTCACCCCAGCCTGTTCAAAACTCGACCCAACCGCCTCTCCGGTGGCACGATACTAATATGACAATATTCTGGCGTTACAAGGCTGTCACCGCATTGTTGATTGCCGGCGCGCTGGCCCAGGCAGGAGCCGTCGAGCTCAAGGTCAGCCGCGACGCCCTGGAGCGCACCCTCAAGCAGCAGCTCTTCAGTGGACCCGACGGCCGCTATTACCTCAAGGGAAACGCCCAGTCCCCTTGCTTCGTCTATGCCGAGAACCCCAAGCTCACCTTCGCCGTAGACCGCATCGTCGTCCAGCTTAAGACCCACGCCCGGCTGGGCCAGAAGGTGGCCGGCGCCTGCATCGGCATCGCCCTCACGCTCCCGGCGGAGGTCTCGCTGGCGCCCGACGGCGAAGGCGAGTCCGTCGGCTTCCGCGACGCCCGCGTCGACAAGGTCAGCGACCATACCGAGCTTAACTTCGTCCTCACGCCCTTTCTAAGCCACCAGGTTCCATCGGGCATGAAGGTAAACGCCGCCGACCTGCTGCGCAAGGCTCTGGAAAACTCAACCGCCACCTCGGGCTACAAGGTCTCCCTGGAACGGCTCAAAATCCACTCAGTACAAATCCAGGGCGACGACCTGGTGGTCGACGTCGACGGCGACATCGGCATCAAGTAGTCTTCAGCGAGCCGGCCCATGCTTCAGGCCTGCGGTCTGGTCGCCCTTCATTCGACGAACCGCCCGGCGCTGCCTTAGAGTGAACCCATAGAGCGACCCTCAACCAGGAGGACGTCCATGCGTCCCACAATTTACGCCCTGCTCCTCTTGTCCGCCGCCACGCTCGCCGGTCCCCAGGCCATCCAGGTCCCTCCTGTCGCGCCAAATGCCGCCCAGCCTTCTGTCACCATCCATCAGACGGTCAACAATGTGCTGGTGGACGTAGTCGTCACCGACAAGAACGGCCAGCCCATCAAGAGCCTCGCAAAAGAGCGCTTCCAGCTCTTTGAAAACGGCGTTCCGCAGCAAATTGCATTCTTCGAGGAGCACCAGGCCGAGCCCGCGACTGCCGCTCCTGCGCCCTTGCCGCCGCTGCCGCCCAACGTCTATTCCAACGTCGCCACCACCGCGCCAGACACCGGCCCGACCCTGGTGCTGCTCATGGACGCTCTCAACACTCCCGCAGGCGATCAGGTCAAAGTCCGCCTGGCCATGCTCGACTATCTCCGCAAGATTCCCGAGGGCCGCCACATCGCCATCTTCACCCTGACTGAGAAACTGCGTATGATTCAAGGCTTCGACAGTGATCCCGCCACGCTCATCGCCGCCCTCGATCAAGCCGCGGCCTGGCAGAAATCTCACTCCCGCCTGGCAGACGACCCCGGTTCGGACTCCTTCGCCGACTTCATGCCAACCATCGCCCCGCGACTCGATGCCCAAGTGATTGCCAACTTCATTTCCCATGAGCAGCCCATGCGCATGGATGAGCGCGTCGGCGACACCCTGAGCGCCCTCAGCGCCCTCGGCGCCTACCTCAGCGCCATTCCCGGACGCAAGAACCTGATCTGGTTTTCCAGCTCTTTTCCCATCTCAATCGGCGACAGCGCCGACCTGGGCGCCGCGCGCAACTACGAAGGCGATTTGCGCAAAACAGCGGATCTGCTCAAGCTGGCTCGGGTTGCCGTCTATCCCATGGATCCCGGCGCAGTGGCTACACCCGAGATGTTCTCCGTCACCAAGCAGGAAGGCGGCCGCGATATCGCCGACCAGGCATCATCCACTACAGACGCCCATGTGACTTCTGACACCCTAGCCGAAGCTACCGGAGGCCGCGCCTTCCACAGCACCACTGACCTGGCCGGCGTCATCGCCACGGTCACGCAGCTCGGTTCCAACTACTACACCATCGCCTACGCGCCCAAAGACGCCAACTACGACGGCAAATACCGCAAGCTCGCCATCAAGGTGGACGCGCCCAAGGCAAGACTCGATTACCGCCGAGGCTACTACGCCGAAGATCCAGACAAGTCCGCCAGCAATGCTCTCGCGCATCCATCCGCAACGGCTTCCGTGCTGCTGCACGGCGCACCCGCTGCCAGCGGCATTCTGTTCAAGGTGCGCGTTGCCCCCACCGAAGGCGCAGACGTTCCGCATCCCGGCGTGGTCCGCTACAGTGTCAACTGGTCAATCGACGTGCGCAGCCTGGATCTGGCGCAGTCTGCTGAAGGCATGAAACACGGCAGGCTGGCCTTGGCTGTGGTTGCCTACAATGCAGAGTCCAAGCCCATCAACACCGCGTCTTCGCCGGCATCCCTCATTCTGCAGCCTGACGAATACGCCGGCTATCTCAAAACCGGTCTGCAGTTTCACCAGGAGCTGGATCTGCCCATAGGCCCGCTCTATCTGCGCGTTGCCATTGTCAACACGGATAACGACCGCGCCGGCGCAACAGAGATTGCCCTGAATGTCCGTCCCGCCGCCGCGCAGGCAACTGCATCCCAACCTATAACTCCGAAATAACTGGGTTTACGCGCCGGAGCGTGAAATTCGGGGCCCCATCAAATCCGAGTGGGAAACCACAAAACCCAGAGTGCCGAACCGGGCCTATTCACGGGAAACCAAAGATCGAACCGGCGGTTACCCCACCAGTTCGAACGCGCGAATCTCTTCCTTGCGCACCGTCAGCCGCTCCACCAGGTCCGTCCGCACCTCGTACCCCCGCCCCGGCGAATCCGAAATCGCAATCTCGCCCGCCGCGGAAACCGTAATCTCCGGCTCCACAATGTCCTCACGCCAATAGCGCGCCGAAGCCGACACATCCCCCGGCAGTGAGAAATTCTCCAGCGAAGACAGCGCAATGTTATGCGAACGCCCGATGCCGGCCTCCAGCATCCCCCCGCACCACACCGGAATGCCGCGCTCCTGCGCCGCGTTATGCACCGCGATGGCCTCGGAGAACCCGCCCACGCGGCCCAGCTTGATGTTGATGATCTTGCAGCTTTCCATTTCGATCGCCGCCAGAGCATCTCTGCGGTTTCTAATTGACTCATCCAGGCAAATCGGCGTCTGCAACCGCTTCTGCAGCATGGAGTGGTAGTAGAAATCGTCGTGCCACAGCGGCTGCTCAATCATCAACAGGTCGAACGCGTCGAACTCCACCAGGTGGTCCGCATCGCGTAGCTTGTACGCCGAGTTGGCGTCGCAACTGAGCATGATTTCCGGCCAGCGACTCCGGACCCGCTCAAAAACCTCCACATCCCAGCCCGGCTTGCACTTCAGCTTGATGCGCTGATACCCCGCCGCCAGTTCCCGCTCGATTACCGCCATTAAATCCGGAATGCTCGCCTGTATCCCCAGCGAAGCCCCGCACGGAATCACGTCGCGCACCCCGCCCAGCAGTTGCGAGAGCGAAATCCCCTCGCGTTGCGCCTCAAGGTCCCAGATTGCATTTTCAAGCGTGGCCTTGGCCATGCGGTTTCCGCGGACCAACTTGAAGATCTTGGGGCAATCGCCTCCATGCTCAGGCGTTGCGTTGGCCAGCATTGGCCCCAGCTCATTCACAATCACCTGCCAAGCGCTGTCGGTCGACTCAGCCGAAAAAAACGGCCGCTCGCCCGCCGTGCACTCGCCCCACCCCGTTAGCCCCTCGGAGCGCACCTCGGCCAGAACGATTCTCCGGTTGGTGGTCACGCCGAAACTGGTTTCAAACGGCCTTACCAGCGGCAGCCGCAATTCGCGCAGGATGATTGCATCAATCTTCATAATTTTGCGTTCCTCATAATCTGCAGTCCCATTTAAGAACTAATTCAATTCCAACTGAGTTGGATGCCCCAATTCAAAGCTTCCGTTTCCATTCGCGTCCCGCGCAAATGCGAGCACCGCCAGCCCCCGCGAAAACGCTTCCAGAAATTTCTCCCGGTTCGCAAGCTGCACGGCAAGCGCTCGCTCCCGCCCGGCGTCGCTCGCCTTCCACTCATAGATTGTAGCCGGAACCTGAATCACATCATCAATTACCAACGAATTGTTCGTGCGGCCCTCGATGACCGACTGCACATGCGGTGAATCCAGCCGCCATTCCGCCAGCAGCCGATCCGTCGGTAGCCCGCCCTGCAGTCGAGATGAGGATACACCATAGAAATCCACCAGGTAGCTTCGCGCCAGCGCGCCCAGCTTATGGATATTCAAAAATGCGTTCTTGATTTCCAGCGGATCGAAGGTCCACTCGATCAACCGGATGCCGCGCTTCAGCGCATCCTTGCGCTGCTCAAGTTTGAGTTGCACTCCTAGCCCGCGGTTGCGATAACCCTCCTTTACCGCCATCATGTGCGAGTGAAGATATGCCCGCGGTTCGCCGCCACCGAATTTGATTCCAGGCAGCGCCAGCACAAACCCCACCAGCGACTCCGGGCCACCCTCGTCCCCCGCACCTGCGATCTCGGTGTCGAAGGCCCCGATCACCTGCCCGCCAACCTTCTGCCAAACCAGAAACGCCTTGCGCGGAATCACATCCGTCGCGTCATACCCCCAGGTCTCTATCTGGAGTTGCACGCAGGCCTCCAGTTCGTCCTGGCTACCGCAACTGCGGATTACGATCATCGCCCAGACCCCAGCGATGATGCTTTGAAAGGGCACGACTTCAGCCGAGCCGAAAAGGCTCCAAAATGCGCGTGGGCTTTAGCCCCCGAGAGACCCCCTTCGCGCATCCCGCTCACAATCCCTCCCCCGCCAGCTTCTCCTTCGCCCTCGCCCAAAGCTCCTCAAGCTCCGCCGGCCCCAACTCCTCCAACGGCCGCTCGGCTGCCCGTTCCATCAGTTTGAAGCGCTCCCGAAACCGCCGGTTGCACCCCCTGAGCGCCATCTCCGCATCCACGCCCAGGTGCCGCCCCAGGTTCACCGCCGTAAACAGCAGATCGCCCAACTCAGCCTCCACAAAGGGCTTGCGCGCCGGATCGTCCGAAGCCGCCTCGGCCTCCAGTTCCGCCGTCTCCTCCGCCAGCTTGGGCAGCAGATCCCGCCAGCTTGGCCAGTCGAACCCAGCCTTTTGCGCCTTTGCGCCCAGCTTCGTAGCCTCGGCCAGGGCCGGAAGCGCCCGCTGAACGCTGTCGAGCCGCGAAGCCGAACCAGAGTTCAAGAGCGCCCCGGGAGCCTTTTCAGCGGCGCTCTTTTCGGCAGATTTGATCTCTTCCCAATTCCGCAGCACCGCCGCCGACGATCCCTCCACGGCTGCGTCCACATCCGCCTTGTTCCCCGCCGCCCGCGAAGCTTCGTCGCCAAAGACGTGGGGATGACGCCGGATGAGCTTGCTGTTCAAGTGGTTCAATACATCGCCGATTGTGAAATGACCCTCGTTGGCCGCCATCTCCGCATAAAACAGAACCTGGAGCAACAGATCGCCCAGTTCCTCCGCCAGGTGCGGAAAATCCCGCCGCTCAATGGCGTCGAAGACCTCGTAGGTCTCTTCCAGCGTGTATTTGCGAATGGAATCGAAGGATTGTTCGCGGTCCCAGGGGCACCCGGCCGGCGCCCGCAGCCGCGCCATGATGCTCACCGACTGCTCAAACAGCTCCCCCGCCCGCGCCGCGTCGGTCGCGGTTGGTGAAGCTGGAACATGTGCGGGAAGGAGGTCGGGTGGTGCGTCCATGCTTGTCAGTTTAACCCGGCTGGAGCGTCGGCGGCGCGGGATGCAATTCCAAGGACGGGTTCGCCTATGCTCTCCATTTGAGGCGCGCGCTCCGGAGCGGCGGAATCCGGTTGGTCATGCATTCCAAGGATTCCGTCCGCCTCGCGGCAAAGTGTAAAGTTTACCCATGAAAAACCTCTATGACGCCGCTGACGCGAACGAGATCAAGGAGCGCATCGCGCTGCTCAAGCCGGAGAGCACGCGCGAGTGGGGCAGGATGAATGCCGCACAGGCCGTGGCCCATTGTGCCGCGAGCATGGAGTGGGCCGTCGGCGATCGCGTTCCACCACGCGCGTTCTTCCTCAGCCTCATGGGCAGGCTCATCAAGCCGATGGTGCTGAAAGATGATAAGCCGTTCCGACGCAATTCGCCCACGTCGCCGGATCTGCTGGTGCCTGACCAGCGCGACCTGGATGTCGAGCGCGAGCGGCTGATCGCGTTGATTGACCGCTTCGTTGCCGCAGGGCTCGCAGGGTGCACCACCCATCCCCACAGCTTCTTCGGGCGCATGACGCCGAACGAGTGGGCCATTCTGATGTACAAGCACCTGGACCATCATCTGCGTCAGTTCGGGGTGTAGCGCCAAATCGCAGGTGCCGTATACTCAGGCTCGCATGATTCGCATTCTGGGAACGATCTTTGCAGGACTGCTGGGCCTGGCCTTCGGCAGCTTTCTGAACGTGTGCCTGAGCCGCTGGCCCGAAGGCGAGAGCGTGGTCAAGCCGCGGTCGCATTGCAGGAATTGCGATCACACGCTGGCGTGGTGGGAAAACGTGCCGGTTCTTAGCTGGCCGGCGCTCCGCGGACGCTGCCGAAAGTGCGGAGCCCCGATTAGTTGGCGGTATCCGCTGGTGGAGGTAGCTGTTGGGACACTTTGGGGCATTGTCGGGTGGCGACTGTTTGGCCAGTTGGAATTTCTCGAAGTTGCTCCCTATCCGAGCCTCGGTCTCCCTGAGTTCGGCTTGGTACCCGCATTCGCAACTATGCTTTTCCTCTTCATACTCGTCGGAATTGCCGTCTTAGACGCCGAGCACTTCTGGATCGCGGATCGGATAGTATTGCCAGGAACTGCGCTCGGCCTCGCGCTCCCCATTCTCTTTGAATCGCTTTTGCAGTTGCCCCTCCGTTGGCATTCGACATTCTGGATTGCAATGGGAGAACGCCTGCTGGGGGTCATGGCTGCCGCCGCCATCATCCTGCTCATCCGCTGGCTCTATCAGCTCATCCGTAAACGCGAAGGCATCGGGCTTGGCGACGCCAAGCTGATGGCAATGCTCGCTGCGTGGCTCGGCCTTCCCGGCGCATTGCTCTCCTTTGGGATTGGAGCCATTCTCGGCTCCCTGACCGCTCTCGCGCTTCTAGCCGTCCCCGCAGCCCGCCGAAGCTCCGAAACCTGGGCCGCCACCAAGCTCCCTCTTGGCACATTCCTCTGCATCGGCGGAATCGTCAGCGCCTTGTGGGGCCAACCGCTCATCGCAGCCTATCTCCGCTGGGCCGGTTTCTAGTTCAACCTGCTCACTTGGCCGGTAGTGCGGGCACAGTGGCTTTGGCGTTGGCGATCTCCGGGTCTTTCAGCGCTTTGCGCGCTTCTTTGCCGTGCTTGCTGTCAGGATCGTAGTCCACCACTTTCTGGTAGTAGCCCCGCGCCTCGGCAAGTTTGCCCAGGTGCCGCTCGCATTCGGCCAGACCCCAGAAAACCTCCGGCTCGTCCGGGGCCAGCACCATGGCCGATTCAAACCGCGACAGCGCCGCCTTCCAGTTCTTGAGGTCCAGTTCGTACTTGCCCACCTCAATGTCTTCGCCGGAAGTCTCCGTGTGCTGCGGCGGAGGTGGCGCAGCAGCCTTGTGCTTCTTCCCCGTCGGCTGATCTTCATCCGGCCCGGGGATGAGCTTGTCCATCCCCGCAAGGCTGGAGCTGGATTCCGCGGCCGATGCGCTCTCAGCCGCCGGGGCTGCATCGTCCGGGCTGCGCACCGGGTCCAGATCCTGGCTGGGCAGCGGTACGTGGCTGGCCGCAGTGCCTTCGCCTCCAGACGTCCCTTCCAAAAGGGCCGGCGTCTCCTTCGATGGCATCACCGGCACGTTGCTTGTATCTTCAGGGAACGGGTTGGCTGCCGCCGGCTTGGGCGCCTGCTGTTGCTGATTCGGATTGGCCGGCGCGTTTTGCTGCGCCGGAGCCTGAGCAGAAAGCTGTCCAGCCGCCATCAGGCAACCCGCCACAATCAGCCCGGCCAGAACGTCCTGCTTCATCTCCGTCAACATCGCCCCTTGGACCGCTCTCTTAATGGTACGATGCGGTTCATACTGCAAAATCCGCCTCCACAAATCTCGAACTCGCAAACTTCAAACCCAAAGGAAAGCATCGCATACCCGCATGGCCCTGATCATCCGCTCTTCCGCTATTCACGCCGCAGGCTGCTATACCACCACGCCCATCGCCAAGGGGCGCCGAGTGGCCGAATACACCGGCCCCCGCTTGAGCAAGGACGAGGCCGACAAGTCTTACGAAGACTCGCCCATCACCTACCTGTTTGGACTTGGGAGCGGAGAGATCGTCATCGACGGCCACTGCATGGCGATGTTCATCAACCACAGTTGCGACGCCAACTGCGAGACCAGCGAGGTGCGCGGCCGGGTGTGGATCAAATCCATTCGCCCCATCGCCGCCGGCGAAGAAATTACTTACGACTATTGCCTCTATGACGGCGGCGACGATGAGGCCATTTGCAACTGCGGCGCAAAAAAATGCCGCGGGACGATGTATTCGAAGGAAGAGATTCGCCGCCGCAAGCGCGCCGCGGAAAAGGCCGCGCAGAAGACCGCAAGCAAGAAGCGCGGCAAGCGAAGTTCAGACAAGACCGCATCCAATCGATAAGTGCCGGGTTTACCCAAGCAGAATCTTTGCGCCCTCGGTCCTATTCGTCTGTCGGAGGGATCTGAATGAACTGCCTTCGAATCCTCACTGTCTGCCTTTCAATTGGCAGCATGATTTTTGCCGGAACAACGCTCCGCGCATCGCAGCCCGGCAACTTCGTCATTGGAGTTAACGTCGTCAATCCTTTGCGCGCAAAGGTCGCGGATCAAGACGCCGTCATCGCCCAACTCAAGAAAGCAGGGGTTCGCATCATCCGCTGCGGCATCACGCCTGACGACAAGGGCATCGACTTCGCCAAACGCGTTTATGCGGCTGGGATCAAGATCGAGCTTCAAGTTGGCCCGCAA
>JBEKFD010000085.1:0-17850 GCA_050013495.1 Occallatibacter sp.
GGTGACCTGGATGAAACCTACGGCTACTTTGACCGCTTCAATCCCAAAGCGGCGGATCGCATTCTAGACGAATTCCTGGAAGCGTTCGATTTGCTTTCGCAGTTCCCGAATCTGGGTCATCGGCGTACCGATCTCACTTCCCGACCCATGCGGTTCAAGATTGTACGCAGTTACTTGATTGCGTATTTGCCAGGCTTTAAACCGATCTGGATTGCGGCTGTCGCCGATGGCCGACAAAACCCCCGGGTCATCGCCGCGATGCTCCGCGGAAGAGAGTAAGCAATTCGCACTTAGCCCCAGAAACACGACGGTCCAGCATCTTCCCCCGGCCATCCTCCGCTCCTGCACTACCGCAGCGGTATCCGGTACACCGTAACGGAATACGCAGGCAGCCGCACCGCAATTGTCGTCCCCGCAAACTGGATAGTTGAGGGAACCGGAGCCACCGCCGCCGGATGCTCGAAGCTGTTCTCCGCGCTCAGGTCGCCGGGCGCGAGCGTCGTCACCTGGGCATCGCCCGCCGCAGTTGCGCCGCCCAGGCGTAACTCCGCATCCCGCGGCGTCGCCGCCGTGTTGATCACCTTCACAATCAGCTCGTGCGTGCGCTCGTCGAGCGAGGCCACCGTGTAGAGGCCCGCATCTGCGTGCGGCGTTGCCGGAACCGCGCGCGTGCCCACGTTGCGCGAGAAGGCTTGCTGCACGTAGTAATTCGGCGTGCCGTAGCTGCGCAGGTTGTCAAACCAGATCAGGTCCGGCTTCCACTGCCACGCGTCCACACTAGCCAGCAGGGGTGCGTAGCTGGCCATGCGCACCACGTCGCCGTTGCGCTCCAGGCCGGTCATAAACGCCGCTTCCGCCAGCGCTCCCTGCCAGTTGTTGCGGTTGTCCGGGCTCGTCGATCCTTGAGTCTGCGCCGCGTACTCGCCCGCAAACACCTTGGGCCCTGATCGGTCGTAGTGGTCGTATCGTCCGCTGTTGTTCAGGAACCAATCCGGCCGCATGTAGTAGTGCTCGTCCACAATGTCCGCATGCAGAGTCCGCCAGTTTGCCCAACTGCTGTCAAACGTCTCGCCGTCGGGCATCGGCCCCGCGCTCACCACCAGCTCGATCTCCGGATGGCTGGCCTTGAGGGCCGCGGCGAACAGCTTGTATCGCTCCACATAATGCGGTCCCCACTGCTCATTGCCCACCCCCAGCATCGCCAGGTGGAAAGGCTCCGGGTGGCCCATCTCGGCGCGCATCTTTCCCCACGGCGACGACACCGGGCCATTGGCAAATTCGATCAGGTCCAGAGCATCCTGGATGTATTCATGCAGGTCGCTCAGCGCGACAGTCTCGTTTGAATTGAATTCGCACGCCATGCCGCAGTTCAGAATCGGCAGCGGCCGCGCGCCGATATCCTCGGCAAGCTGAAAGTACTCGTAGAAACCCAAGCCGAAGGACTGGAAGTAGTCGGGCGTTGGCCGGTTGTCGAACTCATCGCTCCAGCGGTTCACCATCGTCTGGCGCTCGGCAATGTCGCCCACCGTGGACTTCCAGCGGTACCGCGTCGCCAGTTGCCGCCCTTCCACAATGCACCCGCCGGGAAAGCGAAGAAACCCGGGGTGAAGATCGCTGAGCAACTGCACCAGGTCCGTGCGCAGGCCGTTGGGGCGATGCTTCCACGTGTCCACTGGATACAGCGAGACCATGTCGATATCGAGCGTGCCCTGGTCGTCGAAAAGGAGCGTGAGTTGCGCGTGGTCCGCCGTTGCGCCCATCCGGATCACCATCTCATAGCGCTTCCAGTTCTGGTCAAACCCTTCCAGCTTCCCGCTGCCAATCTCGTTTCCGTGGGCGTCTGTCACCGAGGCGCGAATCGACTGCGGGCCGCGGCTCCGCACCCAGGCGGAGAAGCGATATTCCGCACCGTCTTTGACGCCCATGCCGCGAAACCCGGCATTCGTCAGCCCGAAGCCCGGCTCATAGTCCCGAACGCGCAAGTAGTGCGGATTGCTTGCATTCAGCGGCTCTTCCGTATGCACGGCAATCTCGCCCTTGGGGCTGCCGATTCCGCCGGCGCTCACTGGAAGCACCTCTTTCCATCCCGCCAGCTGCTGGCTGAATTCAAACGAGCGGTTCTTCACCAGCTCCGGATAGAGCCCTCCATCCGCGCCAAAGTTGATGTCCTCAAAGAAGATCCCAAACATCTGCGGCGAGATGGCAGCGCCGGGGTGACCTGCGTCGACAGCGATCACTGCAGGAACCTGCTGTGTTTGGGAGAAGAGGTTTACCGAAAGCGCTGCAAGAAAGACGATAGCGAGGAGTGTTTTTGTATGCATACGGGTCGGCCCAGATTCTACAGTGACGCGGTTTACATGAGCGAACGGAAAAGCAAAACGGCCCAGCATCCCTGCCGAGCCGTCTTTCTAATCCCTAGTCCCTTAGTCCCTGCCTCTTCAAATCCTCATCGGCATCAGCACATAGCGGTACTTGTACTCCGCGTCCGGATCTTCGGGCCGCATCTGCCCCGCGCTTTGCGAATCCTTGAACTCCAGCCGCACTTCGCCTTCGTTGTTGAGCGCCTTCAGGAAATCCAGAATGTAGCCGGAATTGAACCCAACCACAATCGGGTCGCTGGAATAAGGCGTATCGATGGTATCTTCGCTCTCGCCGCTCTCCGTAGAACTCGAGCTGATCTTCAGTTCGTTCCCCTCAAGCCGCAGCCGGATGGCCCCGGACCGCTCGTCCGCAAACTGCGCCACACGCTGAATAGCCGAAGACAGCTCGCTTGACCGCACCACGGCAAACTTGGTGTTGTCTCGCGGCATCACCGCCTCAAAGTTGGGGAACTGGCCTGACAGCTTGCGCGTGCTCAGCGTGCGATGCCCCACGCGGAAGAACAGCGTGTGTTCGTCGTCGGCGAATTCAATCTTGTCGGCTTCGGTGTTACCCAGCAACTGCTGCAGCTCCTGCAAGGCCTTGCGCGGAATCAAGACGCGCTTCTCGCCGCTGATGCCTTCGAGCAACTCGTTGGGCTTTTCGACGTAGGAGAGGCGATGCCCATCGGTCGCCACCATGGCCAGCGACTCCGCCTTGATCACCAGCAACGCGCCGTTCAGCGTGTAGCGCGATTCTTCGTTCGAAATGGCAAAGATTGTTCGCGCAATCAGTGTCTTCAACGCCAGCGTCGAAATGCTCGTCGCCGCCACCGAGGGGAACTCAGGCACCTGCGGATAGTTCGCCCGCGCCATGCCCACCATCTTGGTATTCGAGCGGCCGCTCCGGATCTGCACCCAGTGGTTATCAAGCAATTTAATGCTGATGTCGCCATCGGGCAGCAGCTTGATGTAGTCGTAAAGCTTGCGCGCAGGGATGGTGCAGGAGCCCGGCTTTTTCACCTTCACGGCCGCGCTGGTGCGGATGGCCTGGTCGAGGTCGGTGGCCGTGATGTTCAGCCGGTCGCCCTCCGCCTCGATCAGGAAGTTGGACAAAATCGGTATGGTGGTCTTGCGCTCCACCACACTCTGCGTCGCGGTGAGTTCCTTCACCAGCTCCTGGCGGCTTACGGTAATCTCCATCGCTGACCCCTGTACGGCCGGCTTCTCCACTTCCGTTTCCACGCTCGGCATAGCCCCACCCTCGCTTGAGAAGCTCTTTTCTAGCTTGGCCTCACTCTACAACACATTGCGGCCAGGCGGAAGTGGCTGTCTCTTCGTCTATCTCGATTGTATTCACCTCGCACTCCCGGATGTGCGTGGAAAAGAGGACACATTTCTGGATTCCACGCCTGGAAGCGCTTATCTGCTCCGCGAAAGCATCTTAATCCCAGGCCCGCCTCACAGGTCAACGCAGCTTGCAAGATCGACCCTGCCGCGCAGCCAGACTCGCGACGGAGAGGGAGGAAAAGAGTAGTAAGTTAAAAGAAAAAGCTAGTAACCCCAGTAGACGGGCAGGAAAAGTGGAAATCCCTCCGAAGAGATTGAGGTGAAGCAGTTTGACCTGCCGCCAGGTTTTCTAAATCCCGGCTGTGCAATTCAGGAGTTTTGGAAATCCATCTCGAACTGCGCCCCAGAAGCCCCTTTTTCCCACGTCTCCCACAAGTGCCCTGAAACTCCCTGTGCAAAGCCCGCCGGCTGTGTGAAAACCGCGTCCATCGCCTCATGAAACAAGGGGTTCGCGGATACACGTCGTCCACAGCCGACTGTGATCCCGCTTCTTCAACTGGCGGGTCACATGAGGGAAAGACAGCAGGTCCTTTCCGCCGATTCCCGTCCGCGATGTGGGGGCAATTTAGCTTCCCGTTCCAGCACCGCCTCAAACCGGCCTTATCAGGAGACACCGCGGAAGATGCGCAATTCTCCTAAACTTGGCTTTCAGCAATCTCATTTCCTTCGAGAGGAGCCTCGACCGTGGCCATCGATATCAGCCGTCTGGAAGACCAACTCCTCGAAATGTCTGCCGAGGACGCACCTGGCCGCGAGTTCTGCGACGCTATCTCGGAACTGGCCGCCACCGGCCGGTTTGAGCAATTGCGCGACGTGCTGCCGAGCATTGTCTACGATGAGTTATGGGCGCGCTACCAGCAGGATCCCACCGCCTTTGTAGCCGGGTGGCGCAACCTGGCACAAGAGATGCGCCAGGGCTTCATCCAGCACGCGCGGCAGCGGCTCACTTCTCTGACCCGGCTGCAACAGGCCGGCGAAAGCGCGTATACGCCGGCCTGGCAGGAGATTCAGCGCGCCCTCGATGCTCAGCAGAATGACCTCTTGCGCGCTGCCATTGCCATTGAGCTGCTGGAACTGGTTGAGCCGGCCGTCTTCCGGGCTACCCATCTGCGTGAGTGCGTGGTTGCCTCGGCTAGCTCCGAAGACGCCGACCGCTACCTCGACGAGGCCACCCGCTGCTACTTCTTCGGCCTCTTCACTGCCTGTGCCGTAATGTGCCGCTCGGTGCTTGAAGAGGCCCTCAAGCAGAAGCTCCCAGAATCCTTGACCCGCCTGGTGCGGACCCGTTACCGCAACACCGCAACGCTCGGCAACCTGCTTCACGAGGTCAATAACAACTTGCAACTGACAGGCATCGACGCGGACTTCCCCCACGTTGCCAACCAGGTGAACGATGCCGGCAAGAAGGCCGTCCACCAAGGCCTGCTCTCCGAAGACGAAGCGCGGTTATGCCTGCAAAATGCCCGCCAGGCGCTGCAACTGCTGCTTCGCCGCTAAGCCGGTTGCGCGCCAATCCGCCCACACCCGCAATCCGCCTTCTATACTGAACTGTCCATGTCCTACGCCGCTGCTGTCGATCAACTCAACGCCATGGTTCCCGAGCTTTACCAAAGCTCCGGCCAGCCCCGGCGCAAATTCTCGCTGGAAGAGATTCGCGTCCTGCTCTCCGCCTTCGGTCATCCGCACCGCCGCTTTCCCTCCGTGCTTATCGCGGGCACCAACGGCAAAGGCTCCACGGCTGCCACGCTGGCCTCCATTCTCTCTGCTTCCGGCCTGCGCACCGGCCTGTACACGTCGCCCCACCTGGCCCGCGTCAATGAGCGCATTCGTCTCGATCGCGTCGAAATCGACGACGAGGCTTTTGCGCGCCTCTACTTCCGCGTCCACGATTGCGCCCAGCAACTGGTTCTCGACGAGCATCTTCCCCAACTCCCCAGCTTCTTTGAGATCCTGACCGCCCAGGCGCTGCTCTATTTTGCCGAGTCGGGCGTAGACATCGCCGTGCTCGAAGTAGGAATGGGCGGCCGGCTCGACGCCACCAACATCGTCGATCCGCTGCTCTCCGTCATAACCGACATCTCACTCGACCATACCGAGTGGCTTGGCAGCACCATCGCAGCCATCACCCGCGAAAAGGCCGGCATCTTGCGCCGCAACGGAACCCTCATCACCCTTCCCCAGCACCCGGAAGCCAACCAGGTTCTGGGTGAGGTGGCAACAGAACTTTCCGTCCGCGGGGTCAGCGCCGTGCCTTACATGCCGCCCACTGCCGCTGCTTCAGCAGGCCCCTACTCCGTTGAAGCCCTTGGCACACCTATCCTCGTCAATTCCCCGCTCACGGGCGCCCATCAGCACCGCAACCTGGCCCTGGCCATTGCCGCGGCTGTGGAACTCGCCACCAATCATGGTTTTCCCATCGCTTCCTCGGCAATCGAGGAAGGCATCCGCCAAACCCGCTGGCCCGCCCGGCTGGAACGCATACAAAGGGCTGGCACCACCTGGGTTCTCGACGTGGCGCACAACCCGGCCGGAGCCTGGGCCTTGCGTGCCGGTTTGAATGGATTACTGGACGAAGGGGGCAAACCGCGCATTCTGATCTTCAGTTGCCTGCGCGACAAGCCCATCGCGGAAATGTCGCAGATTCTGTTTCCCCTCTTCGATCAGGTGATCCTTGCGCCCATGCACACGGCTCGCGCCGCAGCTACGCCTGACTTGCTTGCCGCGGCTCGTGCCGCAGGAACCCCAGCCACGGTGGCGGAATCGGTGAGTGATGCGCTGCAAACCGCTGAAAATAAAATAGATGGTGGCATAATCGTGGTCTCCGGCTCGGTCTATCTGGTGGGCGAGGCCCGTTCCCTTCTGCTCCTGAATGCGCGAGCTCAGGATGCGCCGATTCAGAATGGGCTGCTTCAGAGACGCGAGGCGCAACCGTGAGTCCGCGCCCCAATCCGCTGCCGCGCCTCTATCGCTGGCGTACCAACGTCCTCCACGTGCCGCTCATGGCGGTTGCCACCGTCGTCTGCGGGTCCGTTTCGCTGCTGGTTTCGCTGGTGGACAAGCGTGGCCGCGCGCAGCACCGCATCGCCCGCTTCTGGGCGCGCACCCTGGTTTTCGTTACCGGATGTTCACTCACAGTCCGCGGCGCGGAGAACCTGCGCAAGCACCCGGTTGCGGTCTATGCCGCCAACCACACCTCCTACATGGATACGCCCGTCGTCTTCGCCGCTTTGCCCTTCCAGTTCCGCATCCTGGCGAAGAAGGAATTATGGCCTATCGCATTCATAGGATGGTACTTAGGTAGATCCGGACAGATCCCGATCGATACCCAGAACCCGCGCGCTACACTCTCCAGCCTGGGTGTCGGAGTCAAGGCGCTGCGCTCTGGGATGCCTCTGTTTGTCTTCCCCGAAGGCGGCCGAACCCCCAACGGCGAGCTGCAGAACTTTCTTTCCGGCGCCGCCTACCTGGCCATTCGCGCCCAGGTTCCGCTGGTGCCCATCCGGCTGAGCGGCGTTTACGACCTGCTCCCCATGCACACGCGCCATTTGTATTCGGGCGAGCTGACACTGACCGCGGGCGAGCCCATCTCGACGGCAGGGATGACAGTGCGCCAGACCGACGAGTTGACGGGGCGGCTGCGCGCAGCAATTCATGAGTTGACGGCCAAGCCGCAAGCTGCCAGGGAGTCGACGGAGGTTTCTCTTGCATGAGGCTTTCCCATCCCTCCCGCGCGGGCTTACACTGATTCCTGCATGAGCGTCCATATCGCGATTCCCGAACCCACCAGCAGCGATTCAGCTTACAACCAGCGTTCGCTGCCGCCCTATCTTGCCGCGCTCCATTCCGCCGGCGTTACCCCTGTGCTTGTGCCGCTGCACGAGCGCCAGGATCGTGTTGCCCGGCTGCTCCTCGGGGTGCAGGGAATCCTGCTCCCCGGCAGCGGCTATGACGTTGACCCGCAAAGATATGGCGAAGATCGCATCCCCGAGTGCGGAGAGGCCGATCCGGGCCGCACCGCCGTGGACGAGCTCCTCTTGCAGGACGCGTTCAACCTCCACAAGCCCATCCTCGCCATTTGCCACGGGTTGCAGACTCTGAATGTCTGGCGCAACGGGTCGCTGGTTCAGGACCTCAAGACCGCCGTGAATCACAGCCCTGGCCGCAGCGTTCTGGACGCGCACCCAGTACACATCTCACCAGGGTCGAAGCTGGCGCGGCTTCTTCCGCAGGGCGAACGCCAGGCAGTCCATGTAAACTCCAGCCATCATCAGGCCGTTCGCAATCCTGGCGACAACCTGCTCATCAGCGCGGTTTCCCCGGAAGATGGCGTGATTGAGGCTGTCGAGCTGGATTCGGCGGACCACTTTGTTGTCGGCGTCCAGTGGCATCCCGAGCGCACCTACACCCACAGCGCCTTCTCCCGCGCCATCTTTTCCGCCTTCATTCAGGCGGCGACGGCTTGGCAGCCGCGCAGGATTGAAGCATCCGTCGGCGCATCGTGAGAACCGGAATGACATTCTTTCTAGTCGTCCACCGGCTTCGCCGACCCACGGGAGATGAAACTGTGCCAAATCCATCGAGCGCTCTTTGCTCGATGGGTGGGAGACCACAAAAGCCAATCGTCGGCTCTCCGGCCTTACCATTTTCCATCTTGTTTCTTATCAGTTGCACGAGCTGATTCCGCGGACCGCAATGAGTGAAACAGCACAGCAAACGGCCGAGCGGCTCAATGGACTTCTATCCGCGGCAGGTCTCGATCCGCTGGAGTCTGGCACTGCTGACCGGTTTGCGACCTATTGCGCATTGCTTCTGCGCTGGAATGCACGCACGAACCTGACAGCAGTTCGCGACGAAGATGGGATACTTTCCCGCCATTTTGTTGAATCGATCGCCTGCGCCCGCGCTTTGCCGAAGGGAATTGCCACGCTGCTCGACTTTGGGTCTGGCGCGGGCTTTCCGGGAATCCCGATTGCTCTCTGCCGTGCCGAGATCGCCGTAACCCTCGCCGAGTCCCAAAGCAAGAAGGCCGCATTTCTGCGCGAGGCTGTGCGGACCCTGCGTCTGTCGACTTTTGTGCATTCCGGCCGCGCGGAGCAATTGGACACCCGCTTCGATTGCGTGACATTGCGAGCCGTCGACCACATGACCCAGGCTGCCGAAACCGCAATTCGCCTCCTCGGGCCGGACGGCTGGCTCGCGTTGATGTCGACCAAATCTGAAGCCGGGACCCTGCGGGAGTCCTGCGGCGACGTGTCCTCCAACTGGAGCGAACTTCCACTCCCCGGCAGCGACCAGCGCGTCCTTTTGCTTGGGCAGCTCAATTTGCCAGCTTGACCACCGCCAACTCCCGGATTCCGGTTAGATCAGCGCGCGTCTTGACAACCAGGCGTATAGCGGTTCCTTCCGGGTAGCGAGGGGCTTCCTCAATCATCTCCATTAGAAATACCGGAAGACCGCTATTCTTAGCGGCTGCAATGGCTTTGTCTCCCAGGACAAGTGCTACGCGAAAGCATCCGGAACAAGGGCTCAGGTAGATAATCCGTCTCTTCTTGACGCTGAGACGGAGTGCCCAGCCATATTTTGGTGAATTTCGATGCCACTCCTTCGCAGTGACGCCAAGTTCTTTTGTCAGCGAGTTCACAAGCTGATCCCATAGTTTGGCGGCCGCTCCGAGAGCAAGTGCGACTTCTTCTGCGGTAGGCTGCTCCGCGTGGTTGATGAAGGCGTTCTGGAGTTCCATGCAATCTTCCTCCGTAACGCCGTGAAATTGTACTCGCGCTCAGGCGGATTCGCAGTGATGAACAGAATCGGAACCTGAGGCGCCTCAGTTGTTCCACGTGGAACAATCAAAGAGCCAAGCCGGAATGGAGATGTTCCACGTGGAACATTGATCGAATCCGTACCAAAATGACCCTCTTTCCCAATTTGAGATCCCTTTGCGCGCTGATGCGAAACGGGCCCTCCGTCACAGGAGTTTTCCACCGCTGCCGCCTTTTGTCCCTCTTCCAGCATCCTCACGGACCATCGCGTCCAAACCCTTCCATCTCAATCGCTTCCTTTCAATTCCGCCATTCCTTGCAAAGGCGCTTTCCACAGGTTCGTCCTGTTCTCCACAATGCAAGTCGCTGCCGCAATTCTGCCATTCCTTTAGTCTTGTCTTCCATGGGTAAGATTCTCGGAATCGTCAATCAGAAGGGCGGAGTCGGCAAAACCACAACGGCGATCAACCTCGCCGCATGCCTCGCGCTCGAAGGTCTCAAAATCCTCCTGGTTGACTGCGACCCCCAGGCAAACGCCACATCCGGCCTCGGTTTTCAGCGTGACGACAATCGCCACTCCATTTACGACGTCCTGGTCGGCGATTCCCCCGCCGCCCAGGTTATCCTGCCCACCGACATCGGCACCCTCTGGATGCTACCCGGATCCAAGAACCTCACTGGCGCAAACATCGAGCTGGCCAGCGCTGCCGACCGCGCTTTGCGCCTGCGCCTGGCTCTGCAACCCGTGCAGTCGAGCTTCGATCTCATCATTCTTGACTGCCCTCCAGCCCTCGATCTGCTCACCCTCAACGTCCTGGGCGCGGCCGACAGCCTCATCGTTCCCATGCAAGCCGAGTACTTCGCCCTGGAAGGCATTACCGAGCTCATCTCCACCCTCGAACGCGTCCGCGCCGCAGTCAATCCCAATGTGACCATTGAGGGCGTCCTGCTCACCATGTACGACGATCGCACCAACCTCGCCCAGCAGGTGACCGACACGCTGCGGGAATACTTCAAGGATCGGCTGTTTCAGACCGTCATTCCGCGCAATATTCGCCTGGCGGAGGCGCCCAGCCACGGCAAGCCTGTGGCCCTTTATGACCCACGTTCGCGCGGCACAGAAGCCTATTTCGAACTGTCCGGCGAGTACCTGGCCCGCAACGGTATCGAAAGCCCGCGCGCCGCCGAGCGTAGAGTCGATGCCACGCATCCTCCGGCAGGCCCTCCCCGCAGCCCAACCCGCGTCAAAGTCCGCTTCTGGCCCTACTCGTGAGTCGTGGTGCCGCCAGCCCAAGCCCATCCTGGCAAGGGCCTCTACCCTCGGAATTCAGAATTTCAGCAGAAATAGATCGAATCCGGGATTTTTCCGGGCTTAAAGGAATTTTCAGTCATGACCATAGCCCCTCTCGACACCAAACGCCGCGCCCTTGGCAAGGGCCTCGACTCGCTGCTACCCCGCGTGCAGGCTCCCGTTGCCGCGCCCCAGGAATCCGAAGGCGGCAAGCCGCGCGAGATTCCTCTCGACTTCATCGACCGCAATCCTTTCCAGACCCGTTCGCGCGTCAACGAGGAGCAACTGGCCGAGTTGGCCGCCTCCATCGTCGCCAACGGGGTCGTCCAACCCATCCTGGTGCGGCCCATTGCCGACGGCCGTTTCCAGCTCATTGCCGGCGAGCGCCGCTGGCGCGCCTCCCAGCTTGCCGGCAAGGCCACAATTCCTGCCATCCTGCGCCAGGTGTCCGACGAGCAGGCCATGGAAATCACCATCGTCGAGAACCTGCAACGAGCCGACCTCAATCCGATGGAGCAAGCCCGCGCCTTCGAGCGCCTGTCGCGCGAGTTCCATATGACCCAGGAGCAAATGGCCACGCGTACCGGAAAAGACCGCGCAACGGTAGCCAACTTCCTCCGCCTGTTGCGTTTACCCGCCACCGTTCAGGTCCGCGTCGAATCTGGCGAGCTCAGCTTCGGCCACGCCCGTACCCTGCTTGCCTTCGAAAACGCCGAGGAAATTGAGAAGGCTGCCCAGCGCATTGTCGGGCTTTCGCTATCTGTTCGCCAAACGGAAACCTACGTCCAAGGCCTGCTGCATCCCGAGCGCGCTCCCAAGAAGGCCCCCAAACCTGAGCCCCCCGTCGACCCCAACGTCCGCGAAGTGCAGGAGCGCCTGCAGCGTGCCCTCGGCCTGAAAGTAAACATTGAAGACCACAACGGCCGCGGCAAAGTCATCATCGAGTACGCCAAGCTGGAAGACTTCGACACCCTGCTCGAGCAGTTGGCAGGAGAATGAGCGCGCCGTTGCCGCTCAATATGGATTTAGTTTGTTCAGCTTAGCGCAATCGTCACGGAATCGGCCGGGTCGACCCCGCGAACAGGAAGTTCCATGAAGTATCCAAATACAGCCACCGCTGCGCGCCGAACCAGCTTGTCGGCAGGCTGGGGACGTGGAGCAGGGTGTGGCCGCCCATGCACATCATCTCCGTGCCGTTCCAGTCGAGGAAGGTCCTCGAAGCCTGGCCCACCTGGGCCGGATGAGCAACCCGGCACACGCAGACCGGGCAGCGCTGGCGCTGGTCCTTCAGCACCCAGCGCAGGCCGAATAGGCACATTGCAAAGGTCGAGGCGAGTTGGACATAGACCGACTGCTCCCCGCCAAAGGTTGTGCACCCGTACGCCAAGTCCATTGAAACAAAGTAGTTGATCGGCAATAGAAGCGCGATCTTTGCGCTGAGAAAACTCCACCGGTAGAGTTTCCGCGACCAGGACGTGGGCTGCGGATTCACGCTGTATTCGCCCAACGAGACGGAGGTGATGGCGGGCAACGCCAACAGAGCAAGGAACAGGCTGAACAGATAAATGGTGATGGTTGCCGGCTTCCACTCTTCGAGAGAAATACCGAGGAAATCTTCTTCGGAGTCATCCGGCCCGATGGCGGTGATATGCACGCACTGGGTCCACATCTCCGCTTTCCCCACGGCAGTGAGGTGTGCGACCACATACCCAGCGCCGCCGGCTTCGGTGTCCGCATCGGGCTCCAACTCCCAGGCGTCCACCCGTCCCGGCAGGCCCAGCGACCCATCGGGCGCCACCCCGGCAATTCGTACCATTCGCTGCCCCAGGCGTACTTCAAGGCCCGCAAGGTGTTCGTCCGCGCCAAAATCGCGCTTCCACACTTTCTCGCTCAGGATTACCGCAGGCACGCCCCCTGCTACCACTCCGCCATCTGCGAATTCAACCGGCAAACCAAGCAGCGTGAACAAGTTGGAACTGGCACGCGCCACCCCCCACGCGGATTTGGCCACCGTTCCGCTGAACAACATCCCGGTCTCCACCGGTTCCCGAGTCACGCCGTAGAATGCGAATCCGTCAAAATACTTCTGATTGCGTCCCTCCCACGAGCGGAACAACCGCGGTGAAATCGTCGGCCACGACCCGTCGCTGGAGCCTTCCTGCTGAATCAGCACCAGGTTCGGGTTTACCTTGCGCGGCCACAAGCTGCGCTCTGCCCGCACACCCGGCAGCAGCAGTGCGATGGCATAACTCGCAGCCAGTGCAGCGCCCAGAATCAAAATGCATAGCCGCGGGGTTCCTTCCATCGCAGCAAACAGGGGCGTGGTTTGTCGGCCGGCGCGACGCAGGCAAAGCGCGTCCTGGAATGCGCCTAGGCAGAACGCCGTGACCTCACGCTCGCCCCGCCGCGAAACTACGCCCGCCGTTGCGCGGGAATGCCGCACATGCCACAATTCCCCGCGCCACTCGCGCCACCACTCCGCGCGCTGCGGACCCGGCACCAGAAGCGAGGCCGCCCGCAACAGCCCGAAATGCACCATGCGGTGCGCCCATTCGAAGTTGAAGGAAGACCTCATACAGACTTGGCCTCCGCAGTCGGAATCAGCCGCTCCAGCAGCGGGTAGCGCCGGCGCGACGCTTCAAGAGTCGCTTTTCCCGCATTGGTCAGCTTGTAGTATTTACGAGGCGGCCGCTGCTCGGCGTCGGCAATCGACTGCTTCTCCCAGTTCGAGCGGATCAGATCATCGCGCTCCAGGCGGCGCATGGCCGGATAGACTGTGCCGCTGGGCAGTCCGGTCATCTCCATGATGGAGAAGCCGTAAACGAAGCCGCCGTCCAGCGCCTGCAGAATCATGGCCGCGGTGTGCGAGAGCTTGGTGTCCGGCAATTTCGCGTCGCGAGCCATGGCGTATTCTACCTATGTAGCAATCTACTTGACAAGTATGTATGCCGATTGCTACATAGGGTAGACAACAGTACGCACCGGAGGCGCCTCATGCTCGAGCTGCAACACCTGTACCGCAGTTATCGCGGCATTCCAGCGATCGAGGACGTCAGCTTCCAGGTCGCCCCCGGCGAAGTCGTTGGATTTCTGGGTCCGAACGGCGCCGGCAAATCCACCACCGTCAAAATCATCACCGGTATGTTGCGCCCCAATGACGGCCGCGTCCTCTTCGAAGGCCAGGACATCGAGAAAGACATGGTCGCCTTCCGCGCCAACTTCGGCTACGTGCCGGAAGAAGCGCATCTCTATACGTGCCTGTCGGGTCTCGAATACCTGCAGCTCGTCGGCCGTCTTCGAGGCCTTGGCGAAGCGCTCATTGAAGCCAAGGCCACGCGTCTGCTCAAGCTGCTCAACCTCGAGTCCTGGCAATACTCGCCCATCTCCACCTACTCGAAAGGCATGCGTCAGCGTGTGCTCATCGCCGCGTCGTTACTGCACGATCCCAAGCTGCTCATCTTTGACGAGCCGCTTTCCGGCCTCGATGTCGTTTCCGGCCGTCTGTTCAAGGACCTGCTCGAACTGCTCGCCGCACAGGGCAAAGCCGTGCTCTACATCTCGCACGTGCTTGAAGTGGTGGAGCAGGTCTGCAACCGCGTCATCGTCATTGCCAAGGGCCGCGTCCTGGCAGATGCCCGCCCCGCCGACCTGACCAAACTGATGAGCCTTCCCAATCTTGAAAGTGTCTTCGCGCAACTGGTCCAACAGCAGGACACGCGGGCTACCGCGGAACAGATGGTGGAGGCGATGCAAATTGGCCATTCGTGAGGAGTTCCAGCGACTGTTCATGATGGCCGAACCGGAGGCGCTTTCGCTCAATGCCCAGGCCGCGCTTGGAGCCGTGCATGCACCGGAGCGTAGCCAATTCTCGGTGCTGGTCCGACACTTCCTGGAGCGCTTCTTCAATCACGAAACGGCTTCGCCTGACGGCGACGCCAAAGCGCGCCTGATCCTGATCGCCTTTGCCACGGGACTTCCCGGATTCGTGGTCACCCTGTATCTATATCCGATTTACCATCCATTTATCGCCTGGCCGCCCGGGCGTCCCTTGACGGCCCTCATGCCGCCCTATTGGCTGCAGGTCA
The DNA here is from genome assembly GCA_050013495.1 of Occallatibacter sp. Taxonomy (GTDB): domain Bacteria; phylum Acidobacteriota; class Terriglobia; order Terriglobales; family Acidobacteriaceae; genus Telmatobacter. The sequence continues at coordinate 14,843 of JBEKFD010000085.1, forward strand.
ATCATCACTTCTTCTTCGTTGTCTTTTCCTTCGTCGCCATGGGCATCGTCACCGTCTTCGAGTGGGACATGTTTTTTCCCGACCTGCTCGATCTTTTTGTTCTCACCACCCTGCCCATTCAAAACCGCAAGCTCTTCCAGGCGCGCGTTGCCGCTATCGCCATCTTCGTCCTCGGCTTCCTGCTCGACGCCAATCTCCCCGCGCTTCCCGTGCTCCCCGCCACGTTCGATCCCCCCAACCTCACGCGCCTCCTTGCCGGACACATCCTGGCAGTTCTGGGCGCGGGCCTATTCTCCGCCGCCCTCATCCTGGCCATGCAAGGCGTACTCCTTTCCCTGTTTGGAGAAGCGTTGTTCCGCCGCATCTCGCTGCTCTTGCAGGGCCTTTCGATCACCCTTTTGCTGATGCTCCTTTTCCTGTTCCCCGTGCTCTCCGGCGTGGTGCCCGTCTTCATCCAATCGGGAAGCCGCTTCGTCCTTTACTGCCCGCCCTTCTGGTTCTTAGGCGTCTACCAGCGGCTCCTCGAGGGGCCGTCCGCTCTACCCATCTACTCCAGGCTGGCGCAAACCGGTTGCGTCGCGCTGGTCGTCTCCATCTCCATCGCCATGCTGTCGTACCCAATCGCATACCTGCGCAGAGTGCGCCAACTTGTTGTCGGCCCCGGCACGCACGACACGCGCAGTTGGGCTTCACGCCCTGCACATCCGCTGCTCCATGCCACCCTGCTGCGCCAGCCAGTGCGCCGCGCTGTTTTCCACTTCATCAGCCAGACGCTCATGCGGGTGCAGCGATACCGCATTTACCTTGTGCTCTACGGAGGGGTCGGCCTTTCCGTCGTCGTCTCCAGCGTGCTGCGCCTATCCGTCAACCACGGCCGGGTCCGTGTGGAGATCTCAGCCGACGGCGTCCGCGCCGCCATCGCCATCGTCGCTTTCTGGACCATCGCCGGCCTGCGCATGGCCTTCGTCTCTCCCGGCAATCGCCAGGGAAGCTGGGTATTCCGCATCATCCACGGCCGTCCGCCGCATCTCGATACCGCCATGCATCAACTAAAGGCCGCCAAACTGTGGGTGCTCCTCTGGGCCGGCCTTATCACTCTCGCCTCCATGGCGGTTTTCCGCGTGTTCGCGCCGCCTGAACTCCTCAACTGGCCCGCATTCGCAAGCATGCTCCTCGTTGCCGCTGCCCTGTGCCTGCTACTCACCGACGCATTCTTCCTCAACGTCAAGACCGTCGCCTTCACCGGCGAGCCGGTCAGGGAGCAATCCAACCTGGCTCTCACCCTGCTCAAGTACTTCACCCTCTTCCCCATCGTCATATGGTTCCCGGCAGCGGCCCAACCGTGGATCGAGGCCAGCATCGCGCATTTTCTTCTCGCCATTGCTGCCACCGCCGCGGCCCACTTCTCGCTCGAACGGTTCCATCGCCGCATCGTTAGGGAACACTGCAACATGCCCGGCCTGGAAGACGATGAGGACGACTTCCCCATGAAGCTCGGGCTTCGCTATTGAATTGGCCAACTGGCCACGCGTCGCGATCGAAACGCGCAACCCGATATACTCTCGCTACAGGCGCAAACACCGAAAGGTGCGTACGCGCCCCTCGGAGATTCCCGTTTTGCCCCTTGACCGCCGTGGGTTTCTGAAGTCGCTCTCCCGTACCGCAGTCGTGCTGTCGCTCGAAGACGTTCTCCGCCTCGCTCGCCCCGCTTTTGGCCAGCAGGCCCTCCAGGCACAGAAGCCTTCCGCCAATTCCCGCCAGGCCTATGAAGCACCGGCGCGGCCGGCACCCAAAGGCATGGCCTCGCCCGTTACTGGCACGCCGCTCGGCGTTCAATTTACTGACGTTGCCAAGCAGGCTGGCCTCAATATCAAAACCATCTTCGGCGGCGAGCACCGCAACAAATATCTCCTCGAAACTACCGGGTGCGGCGCCGCCTTCTTTGACTTCGACCAGGACGACTGGGTGGACATCTTCCTGGTGAACGGCTGGCGTTTAGAAGGCTTTCCCAAAGGCCAGGAGCCGGTCTGTCATCTGTTCAAGAACAACCGCGACGGCACCTTTACCGACGTCACCCTGAAAGCCGGCCTCGCCCGTTCCGGCTGGGGCCAGGCCTGCTGCGTGGGAGACTACAACAACGACGGCTGGAACGATCTTTTCGTCAGCTACTACGGCCAGAACGCCCTCTTCCGCAACAACGGAAACGGCACGTTCACCGACGTCACCAAGCCAGCCGGCCTGCTGCAGGACCGGCTCCGCTGGAACTCCGGCTGCACCTTCCTCGACTACGACAAGGACGGCCATCTTGACCTGTTTGTCGGCAACTATATCGACTTCGACGTCAAGACCGCCCCGCTCCCTGAGGACGCCAACTGCACCTATAAAGGTATCCAGGTCGCGTGCGGCCCTCCAGGCCTCGAAGGCGGCAAGAACCTGCTTTATCACAACAACGGGGATGGCACCTTTACCGACGTCAGCGCCAAGTCCGGCATGAACGGCACCCTCGGAACCTACGCGCTGAGCTGCGCCGCCGCCGACCTCGACAATACCGGCTGGCCCAACATCTACGTGGCCAACGACTCCACCTCCGCCACCTACTATGTCAACCAGAAAGACGGCACCTTCAAGGACGAAGCCATCGAAGCCGGCGTCGCCTACTCGCCCGACGGCAAGCCCCAGGCCGGCATGGGCGTCTCGGTTGGCGACTACAACCGCGACGGTCTCTTCGACATTGTCAAGACCAATTTCGCCGGCGACACCGACTCCCTCTTTATGAATCTTGGCGACGGCTCCTTCGACGACCGCACTTACCAGGCCGGTCTCGGCGTCAATACTCGCCTGCTCGGCTGGGGCGTCAGCTTCATTGACATCGACAACGATGGCTGGCTCGATATCCTGGTCGCCAACGGCCACGTCTACCCCGAGGTGGACGGCACCCAGGTCGACGCCGCCTACGCCGAGCGCAAGTATCTTTACCGCAACCTGCGTAACGGCCAGTTTGAAGACGT
>JBEKFD010000086.1:0-17790 GCA_050013495.1 Occallatibacter sp.
TCTCGCGCCGGTAGATCATGGCCCAGATCGCCTTTTGGGTCATGTTCAGCTGTTCCGCTGCTTCCGGAACTTTGAAAAGTTTGGTCTTGAAGTCTCCTGTTCTGGGTCCGACATCCGCATGGTGGCGGTGTTGGGCGGGTTCCCGGCCGCCATATTCCTCGCCGGCGACCCTAACAACTGGGAGTCAGTCAATTCGCGCTGTGGACCTTGCCGCGGCTCAAACGGCCAGTAAACCCTCTAGGAAACAGTGACACCCGGTGGTAGAATTGTCTATAGGCAGTTTTCTACATCGACTCGATAGTGACAGCAATCTGGCGCCGACGCAAGGGGGGAAAACGTGGGCCGTTTGAATCTTCTACAGACTTCTAGCCTGCGCGGATTTGAGGGCACATGGCCGCAAGCATCCCTGTCAGAAAGTGACATCCACTGGGCTAGAAGAAATCTCGTCAGGGACAAAGACGGCATCTGCAGTTTTCAGAACAATTCGCAATCCCGAAGTTCTGCGGGCGTGAACTTTGAGGATTATGTGCCGCTCCTTCCGAAAAAATGGGAAGATCGCGTTGTCTTCGAGGATGGAAAGAACCATCCACGTGTCCTTTTGCAGATGGGCAGACATTACGACTTCCGCGAGAAATTTGAACTGGCCTATGCCGAACGTGATCCCGCAATCGCTCCTCACGTCATGTTTCAGAGTCTTTCCCCTGGCAATGACGCGGTGGCCTTGGGATTCATCAAGGAATGCGGTCCTCTCTTCCTTGATGATTTTGACCTTCATGCAAATATATGGGTGGATCTCAACGATTTCTGGATCAAGCATTCCCGCTTTGTTGCGATCGTTCGACTGTATGAACAACTCGAGGAGTGTGAGGCTCTGAGAGCAGCGCTCTCAAACATGCTGCAAAACCTTGATTCACTCAACGCAGCCGGCCCCACACCTGTCGGATACATTCCAGACCCACAAAAGAATCATCCGTTCCTCAAATTGGTTGATTTTTCAGACTTCAAATCTGACGAATACAACCTTCGCGGAGGAGATGGTGCCCTCGAGTGGAAATACCCGCGGCTGCGCAAACATGCCCGCAGAATCATCTTGGCTGAACTCACTCTGCAAACGAATGAGGGGCTGCGATCTGGTTGGGAGAATCTCGCTGAAGAAGAGGGTCCGGGTTTCCGCCCTATCCGAATCATAACCTCCCTCTGGGCGGCATTATGGGAGATGTTCGGTCTGGAGACTTGGCGAGGGTACAGTTGGCGATCTTGCAAGATTTGTGGCATGTACTTCTACCCCATGCAGACGAACAGTGACTGCTGCAATCCACAACACCAGGCGCTCTGGAGCAAAAGGGAATACGCGAGAAAGCGTCGCACGGCGGAGAAAGGGAAGTCCGCCAAGAAGCGCAAAATGACAGAGAAACGCACCTGAGGAGAAACCAACATGACGGTTTATCAACGAGGCGGTATTTGGTGGTATGAATTCAAATTCCTCGGTCAGCGCATCCGGGAGAGCAGCTATTCCGGCAGCAAGAATCTTGCCCAGCGGATGGAACGCGAACGCCGAAGGTCCCTGGAACTCGGCAACGCCGGCCTCAAGCCGGCTAAGATACCACTCTTGTTCAGCATCGCCGCGCGCGATTGGCTTGAGACCAACAAAGCCCATTGGAGCACAAGCAACAGCCGAATCGAAGGCTATAACCTCGACCACCTGCAACCGTTCTTTGGCAAGATCCTCCTGTCAGACATCTCGCCCGACGACATCAGCCGCTACCAGGCCGCCCGCCAAAAGGAAGGCGCGAGCCCACGAACTATCAATATGGAGATCGGCACCCTCCGAGCGATCCTCCGCAAGGCGCGTCTCTGGGCCAATATCCAGCCAGATGTCCGCATGCTGGGAGTGAGGAATGAAATCGGACGAGCCCTCTCCAACGATGAACAGCATCGTCTTCTGGCTGCCTGCAAATCGAGTAGGTCGAGGTCACTCTATCCCGCGGTCCTGCTAAGCCTCCACACGGGTCTGCGAAATCAGGAGCTCCGGCTGCTTCGCTGGCAACAGATTGATCTGGTCGGACGAGCACTGATTGTCGGCAAATCAAAAACCGCCAGCGGCGAAGGCCGTGAGATTCCACTGAGCGCAACCGCACTCAAATGCATGCAGGAGTGGCGCAGCAACTTCCCCGATGCGGCTCTGTCCCACTTCGTCTTCCCTTCCGAACGTTATGGCCTCGATGGCGAGAGTGGATACGACGACGGAAAGGTGCTGCCCTATTCCATCCGACCCGAAGTCGCCATCGGCTCCTGGAAGGTGGCCTGGACTGCCGCCCGCACAAAGGCAGGAGTCAACTGCCGCTGGCACGATCTCCGCCACACATTCGTCAGCAAGATGGCTGAGGGTCAAGCCTCCGACGCCACGATCATGGCGCTGGCCGGCCACCTGAGCCGCAAAATGATGGAGCGCTATTCGCACGTCCGGAACGAAGCCAAGCGGATCGCCATTTCAGCTCTCGATCCCCTGCCCTCCCGCAAACCCCGGACCAAGCGAACCGCTCCGCCGAAGAAAGGTCGAGCAGCCGTCGACACGACAATTGCCGCGCCCTCACTGGCGCCACAAGCGCAGCTCGGACTTTTCTGAACTGACCGGATCGGCGATGATGCCCTATGCCTCCCTTTAGACGCAGCAACAATTCGCCCTCCAATATCAGCTTTCCGTCAGCATGGTTTGTCATTGTTGGAGACCGTATCTGATCTGTGCTTTTCAGCATCCGGGCTCGTGATCACCTTACCGCGCTCCAAAGCCGATCAGGAGCAGGCCGGCGAAAAGGTCGCGATCGTATTTGGCGAGCACAAGGATACCTGCCCGATCAGAGCACTGCGCAAGTGGCTCAAAGCGGCCAAGGTCATCGAAGGCGCGGTTTTTCGCGGAATCGATCGTCACGGAAATGTAGCGCCCAGAGGATTGCATCGCGACTCTATTGCAGCGATCTACAAAACGGCAGCAGCGCGCGCAGGCATGAACCCAACCAACATCGCCGGCCACAGCGTCCGTGCTGGAATGGCAACGCAAGCTGCGTTGAACGGATCGTCCGAGCGCGCAATAGCCAGGACCACCCGTCACCGCTCGCGCCGCGTTTTGCGGCGCTACATCCGTCCCGGCGAGATGTTTCGCGAGGACGCATCCGCGAGCCTCGGCCTCTGAGCAGATTCTTCACCGCTGTTTCATGAGCCTGGCATGGGGATTCGAAAACGCCGGCGTGAACCTTGTTCCCTATTCCCTCGTCCCTATTCCCTCGTCCCTATTCCCTCGCCCATAGTCCCTTCGTCCCTCTTCCCTTAGTCAGCCGCTTTATATAATCCTGGGATCACCTCTGACCCCGGGAAATCTCCTCTTCTCAGAGATGAGCCAGTTTCTAATAACCAACCAGGAATTCCCTGTTTAAGGGCAGTAGAATCGCAGGCAATACTACTTCAACCTGACGAGCATCCTGGCGCATGCGCCACACCTAGCCTCGAACAAGAACTGGCTCTTGTTCACGGTCATTGGGTGAGGAGACCGACGGGGTTCGGCGGCGCCTCATACTTCCCAGTCAGATGGCCAAGTCTACTCATCTGCAAGAAGCACAGCTGCCGATTCCGAAGTGCGTTCGATAGGTTGCCGGTGCAGTTCTTGCCCGAAGCTCTTTCTCTGTTCATGGAAACCCGTATCACCGGCAAAGCTCCCCCGAAGCTCCGCTTATCTCGGGGTCCCCACAAATCTCCCCACAGTCGCAGTCGATCGAGATTAGGCGATCACTCTAAGTTATTGATTTTAATTGGTGGACGCGGTAGGAATCGAACCTACAACCTGTCGGTTAAGAGCCGAATGCTCTGCCAGTTGAGCTACGCGTCCATTCAGTTGGAATTTACCCTGCGGCGGAGGCATTCGCACGCAGCGGAAACAGGTACATGTTCACTGCTGTCCCTTGAAAAATATAACACACTCCGAAGTCGATTCCAAAGGCGCGGCAACGCGCCCAATCAGCCTCACCCGCTTTTGTCCAGCACCAGGGAGCATGCGGGAAATATACCGCCCGAATGCAAAACGTGCCGCTCTAGAAATTGAAGGCGAGCCCGCCGCCGAAGCTGCGCTGGTCCTCGGCAAACACCACCAGCGACCCGTCGCTCAACAGGTAGGGCCGGTAACCCTGGGCCAGCAGGTTGCGCAGGTTGACCAATGCTTCGAATCCACCGGAGCCGTCGCGGCCAATGTGAATGGGCTGGCGAAACTGAAGGTTGAGATAGGGACTCGCGGCATCCTGTGCAAATGCCGCGACAGGCGTAACCGTCGCCTCAGGCTGCCATCGGTAGGTAGCCCGCCAGCGCGTCCCGCTGCCGTCAAGCGTTCCGGATAGGGAGATGGAATAAGTCCGCGCAGGTCGCGCATGGGCTGAAGCCAGCAGCTGGGCCAGCCCCGCTGTCTGCGAGGGCGCAGCCAGCACCAGTGCATCGCCATTTGCGTAGCTCACCCGAATCTGATTCCCCCTTGGCAGCTTGTGTTCCACCGTCGCCAGCATTCCCGCCGAGGAGAATCGCGGCCCCGCTGCCCGCATCAGGCCGCTCTCGGTGTCGTAAAGCACAGCCCCTGACCCGGACGCCGCAACGGAACCGCCATGAGCCGGCCTGTTCATGGCCTGCATCACCGGGTTATCGATATTGTCTGCATACACCAGCACCGCCATGTCCGAGTCGCCTGTGCTCCGCTCCCAGCCAATCTCATTGTGCATGCCATGTTCCATGGCCAGTTGCTCATTGCGCATGGAAAGCGCCGGCATCCACGCCCGCGCCTCTGTATCGGCCGCATCTTCCCCTGCCGGAACCGAAGTGGCCATCCGGTAACGAATCGTGGAGGCCCCGCCATGCCAGGCCACGGTGGCAAACGGCAGCGCCGCGATCACCGTGTTAGGCGAACTCTGCGCAAAGCGCGCCAGCACTTGCGTGGAACCAACCTCGGCCTCAAGCTCGTCGCCCAGGCGGATCGACTCCCAGGACCGCATAGCGGCCTCGTCCAGCCCCTCGCTCCCGGCCGCATCCACCTCAGGATGAATGGCCATCGCGGCCACCGCCTCCACCGAACCGGCAAAGCCAAGATCCTGGCGGAAGCCCAGCATCGATTCCATGCCCGCGGGCGATTCAGGATCGAAATCCACCTGCGCCAGCAGCTCGCGGCTGTTGGCCGGCGTCTCTTCCACCGACACTGACACGCGCTCACCGCTCTCGCCGAAACTTCCCTCTTGTCCAGTCGCCACCAGCCGCGCCTTCAGCTTTGGCGATCCGCCCGAACTGTCTGACACCACCACCAGCGGCCCGTCTTCCAACCATCGCAGCAGCGGCCGGTTGGCAGCGGCGCGCAGCGTCCATTTCCAGTCGTCCGGCTGCGCATTGGTTCCCCGCGGATCAGCCGGCAGCCACTCCATTACTTCATAAAGGGTATTCAGAGTCAGGTTGACCACCGTGGCGGAGCGCACCCGGACATCTTCCCGCAGCGAAGGCAGGAACGTGGCGCCCATGGCCTTGACCGCGTAGCGGCCGGGCAGCACGGAGGGCAATTGGTAATGGCCTTTGCTGTCGGTAAAAACGCTGGCGACCACGGTAAGGTCGGGACGCAGCAGTTGCACCACCACGCTCACCTGCGCCACTCCCTGGGAGTCGCGCACCACGCCGGAAACCGTTCCAGGCGCAGCCCCGTAGACCGGAGCGCTGCCTAGAGCGATCAGCAAAAGAAACAAAGCGAAATGGGGCCTGCTCGTCATCACATTGGGTGACTTGGCGGCGTCCCTGGCGGAACTCTTGCAATTTGTGCCCGCGCAGGCATCCGAATCTTCAGTCCGGTGGCCTCGTTGTGCGCGATACATACTATTCCACGACAAAAGGTGCCGATTGCGCAATCTCTTGTTTCGAAATTGTGTCATTTACTTTGATCGTCACCTTGTATTTTCCTGGCTGCAACCCAGCCATCGGCAGACTTTTCTCCACGGTCAACTGGTCGCTGTGCGCCCCTAGGTCTTTGGATTCAAGCTGTTTCTCAAAAACAACCGTGTTTGTCGCGGTGTCCACAATCTGGTAGATCACCGTAGCTTCGTTGCTCTTGGTGGTATCGTTGATGCCCAGATTGTAGACCTGCATCCAGAAGTTGAGCTGCTGGCTGCGCTTGAAGCTCACCGGAGTGGCCCGGTTAGGGCTCACCCGAGGACAAATATGAGTGTTGCCAATCACGCAACTGCCTTGGCCGATATCCCGCGAAGAAACCAGGTTCATCTCGTCCGCCAGAATCAGCGACGAGGTGGCCAGCTTTTCGTCGTGGAAGGTTGGCACATCCAGGCTGCTGCCGTACAAGCCAACATGATCCGGGTTGTTCACATCTTTGATAGCAATATCCAGCCGGTAGAGCCCCGGCATCAGAGGCAGCGCCTTCCAGTAGACGCTCTTGCGATCCTGCGCCTTCTCCAGCAACTCGGCCGGCTCCTGCACCTCGACCGTGTCTTCCTGGCTCTGCACCGTCTTGTGAGTCAGGGTGGTCACCTTAATCAGGATGTTGACCACGCCCTTGGAAACCCCATCCTTGGTCACAAAGGTTATGTCGCGGTTCCTCAACTGCACCGTCACCGGAACCAGCACCGTGCTGTCGGTCACTTTCACAAAGTCGGTCCGCACGTCGAAGGGAAACACCGGTCCGCTCAGCAATTTGTGCTCGGAAATGAAATTGTCCAAGTCAGTGAACTTGATGGGCGGCGGAGCAAAGAGCTTGGCGGCCATTTCAATGCGGTCGAACTCCTTGGCTCCTTCCGACGTCGAGTTCGGTCCCTTGCCCAGATTTTCCATGTTGCCGCCGGCAAAACGGTCTGCCTTCTTCGACATGCCCATCGACTCCCACTGCGTCAGGCCGGCGCCGGGAACCCGTAGCAGCGCGTCCTTCTCGCTGCGGTCGATGGTGTAGTGATAGTCGCCGCACTGGCAGCTATCTACAAACTCAAGGTCGAGGTTATCGCCAATGCCTTCCAGATAGCGGTAGTGCCAAGTCTCGAAGGGGAAAGTCGATGTCTCGCCGCCGCCCTCTTCAACAGGCCTGTTATATGCCCCGCCGGAAGGATGCGATTCGATGGAGTCCGGCTTGCCGAATGCAATATAGATGTGGCCGCGATCCGTCTTCCAACCCGGCTTGCCCGCCGCGAAATGGTCGTTCGCATATTGAATGCGCCGGTAGTGCTCTTCGCGGAATTCGTTCTCCGGCGAGTCAGGATTCGGGTTCCGCCGCAGCCAGAACTGCTCGATGAAGGCGTCCCGCTCTTCATCGTTGCTCAGGCTCTTGAAGGCCTTCGCCTCTTCGTCGGTGATAATCCACACCACATCCTGGTTGAGCCATGTCTTGTAAGCGCCCTTCAACTCGTGCTTCAGCTCCTTCTGCGCCTCAAACTGTTCCTTGGCAGAGCGTGCGCGCTTCCGCGGATCGGGTTCCTGATCCTGACCGCTAGACTGGCTGGCGGCCGGCTGAGCCTCCGCCGGCGGGACCGCGTTCTGGGCGCGCAGCCCACGAGCGGGGATAATCGCCAGGCCCAAGCCCAGCGCTACATACAGAAAACTCCTACCGTTGAACGTCATGGCCTTCAAAACTCCTGCGATTCTCTATTCTACGGGTCCCGTTCAGGCTGGGCAACATTCCCCTCGGAGTTGGCTGCCGGTTGGACTCGGAATGCGCACGAAGGTCACATCGAATACGGCCGTGAAAACGAAAAAATCGCCCCTAACTAATTCGATTTGAGACCTCTTGGTTGCCTCCGCCGTCCAAAGAAAAGACGCAATCCTTCCGCAACGGCCCTTTCAAGCGCTCTTGTACCTTCATTCGTGCTCGCACCGGCCATGCGATCCAGGGTTTCACCGCACAAATACCGCCCTGCTACAAACCACGGGCTTTACGGCGGCGATTCCAGATTTGGCGGTCCCTGGGGAACCGAACCCGGACAGATTGCGTAGACTGAAAGTGGAGACACCTGGAGCACGAAGCACCCATGAAAAAGATCCTCTTGATTGTTCTCGCCGTAGTGGTGGCCGCCGGGCTTGTGGCCTTGTTCATTTACAGGCAGCAGGCCGGTTACACCAAGGTCCTGACCGCCAAGCTCGTCACCCAGGATCTGTCCACGGTGGTCAGCGGGACAGGCCAGATCAAAGCCAAGTTCTACGTCAACCTGGGCGCCACCGCCATGGGCAGAATCACCCATCTTTACGTCAAGGAAGGCGAGCGGGTAAAAAAGGGTGAGACCGTGGCCACCATCGAACATGTGCAGCAGGAGGCCAGCGTCGACGGCCAGCGGGCCGCCATCGCTGCCGCAAATACTGATATCGCTTCCTATGTCGCCGCGGAAAAAACTGCCGAGGCCAACCTGGACCACGCCAAGGCCGACCTGGAGCAGAAAAAGCTGGATTGGGACCGCGAGCAGTCGCTTTTCAAGGATGGCATCGTCTCCAAGGCCGATTGGGACGCCAAGAAAGCCGCTTACGATCTGGACGTAGCCTCCGTAGCGCAGTCAGTTGCCCAGGTGAACCAGGCCAAGGCCCAGACCGATTCCGCACGGGGACACATGCAGACCGCGGTCGCCACCCTGCGGGGCCAGCAGAACATGCTTGACCTGACCAGCGCTGTCGCTCCTTTTGACGGCATCGTGACCAACGAACCCCTGCGCGAAGGCGAAACCGTGGTCGAAGGCATTCAGAACACCGAAGGCTCGACCATCATGACCATCGCCGACATGAGCGTCGTCACCGCCGAAGTCAAGGTAGACGAGACCGACATCGTCAACATTCAAATGGACCAGCCCGCCGAAGTCTCCGTCGACGCCATTCCCGGCAAAGTTTTCAAGGGACACGTAACCCTGGTTGGTGACCAGGCGCTGCTTCGATCCACCGGCGTAGCCACCTCGCAGTCCACCACCGGCACCGAAGAGGCCAAGGACTTCAAAGTCGTGGTCACGCTTGACAACCCCACCAACGAGCTCCGCCCCGGCCTCTCCACCACCGCCAAGATCACCACCGCGCATAAGACCAATGTGCTCTCGCTGCCCATCCAGGCCCTTACCATGCACGATCCCAACGACGACAAGCCCAAGAGCGTTGGCGGAGTGCAGGCAGCCTCCAATACTCCAGCCGCCAAGAGCACACCGGTGCAGGGCGTCTACGTGCTTGACAAAGACAAGGACGGCAAACTGCGCGTCAAATTTGTCCCCGTCACCACCGGCATTACCGGCGCCACCGACATTGAAGTAACCTCCGGCCTCACCGCCGGCCAGGAAATCGTTACCGGCCCCTTCAAGACCTTGCGCGGCTTGAAGAACGGCTCGCTGGTCAAGCGCGACACCGAAAAACCCGCCGCTCCCGTTTCCAGTTCATAATTGTCACAGCGAGTCGCGCGCCGCAAAAGCACCACAGTCGCACCAGCACCACAGTCGCACCAGCACCACAGTCGCAACAGCACCACAGTCGCAACAGCACCACAGTCGCAACAGCACCACAGCCGCGACAGCACCACAGTCGCGACAGCACCACAGCCGCAATAGCACCACAGCCGCAAAAGCACCACGGCCGCAACAGCACCGCAGTTTTGTATCAGGGCATGACTTCAGTCATGCCGCAAGGCCAAGTTTTGAAAGGGCACGACTTTAGTCGTGCCGCACGAGCAACCGAGGTTTTGTATCAGGGCACGACTTAAGTCGTGCCGCTAGGGCCAAGTTTTGAAAGGGCACGACTTTAGTCGTGCCGCACGAGCAACCGAGGTTTTGTATCAGGGCATGACTTCAGTCATGCCGAAAGGGCCGTAAAATAATCTGGGCTTTAGCCCCTGAGGGAACACTGCTGGCGAGCCATCTGAATGTGGACTTCGTCAATCATTGAGACCCTCTCTACCGCATAACCGAAGCCGGACGGCAATTTCCGGGTAAAGGAAACGATCAGGATGGCTCTGGAAAGCATCGGCAGCGCGGAACTCGCGCAATCGGCGGCCAACAGGCAAGGCGACGTCATCGTCGTCGAAGACCTGTGGCGCACCTACGACATGGGCCTTGAGCAGCAGGTGCAGGCCCTGCGCGGCATCTCCCTGCGCATCAAGCACAACGAGTACGTGGCCATCATGGGTCCGTCGGGCTCCGGCAAATCGACGCTCATGAACCTCATCGGCTGCCTCGACACGCCCTCCAAAGGCAAATACTGGCTCAACGGCCAGTTGGTCAGCGAGCTCGACGACGACCAGCTCGCCCGCATCCGCAACAAGGAGATCGGCTTCGTCTTCCAGACCTTCAACCTGCTGGCCCGCGCCACCTCGCTGCATAACGTGGAGCTGCCCCTCATCTACAACGGCACCCCCGCCGCCGCCCGCATCGCCCGCGCCAAGGAGTCGCTGACCAACGTGGGCCTGGAAGATCGCATGAACCACAAGCCCAACGAGCTCTCCGGCGGCCAGCGCCAGCGCGTGGCCATTGCCCGCGCCCTGGTCAACAGCCCCTCCATCATCCTGGCCGACGAACCCACCGGCAACCTCGACTCCAAGACCGGCGAGGAGATCATGGCTCTTTTCGATACACTCCACGCCAAGGGCAACACGATTGTCCTCGTCACCCACGAGCCCGACATCGCCCAATACGCCCATCGCGTCGTCCACATCCGCGACGGCCAGATCTACTCCGACGAGCCATCCAAGCGCTTCCGCTAAATCGCCATCCCGCGAAGCGAAGCTAACCCGCTAACTTGCTATCCCGCGAAGCGGGGCTAACTTGCCGTCATTGTCCAGACCTTTGTCCGCAACTTTCTTTCATCGCAAGCTTGGATAAACACCAAAGCTGGGTGCCCCATCCTTGCCAGGTTCTTGTTTTTCTGGCAAGGGTGGGAAACCACGAACCCCAACCCGCTTCGTTCGTCAGCTCCGGGGTAGCCATCTTCATCCCCACCCGCCCAGATTTCCTCACCCTCCCGATTCAAGCTTTCCCCCCCATCGCCGATAAGACCATTGTTGGCCGGATAGCCACTTCAGGCCAGGGAGGCGAGGCACGTTGAGAACCCTGCAAAGCGCCGCCCAATTCCAGCCCCAGCCCCAACCCTTCGCCCCTGGCCTCTCCCTCATGGAAGTCGATGCGCCCCAGGCCGTTCCGGCTGCGGGCGTAAGCGCAGCCTGGAGAAAGCTGCTCATGCAAGCCGACATGGCTGCGCCCCATGTGCAGGTGGCCGCCATCGAAGGCGAACACGGCGCAGGCAAACAGACTCTCGCCCGCTACCTTTTCAGCCGCTCTCCGCTCGCCTCGTCCACCTTCCAGCGCCGCGATGCGCGGGAATGGCTGGTCACCGACGCCGACCCAGCCACCCTCGCCGGCTTCACCTATCTTGACCGCGTCGACCTGCTCGCTCCGCCCGGACAGGGCCTGCTCCTCGGCGTTCTCAAAGCCATGCAGGATCGCCCGCCCGGCCGCGCCGTGGTGCTCGCCTCCTCGCAAATCTCGCTCCGTCAGATGGCCGGCCAAGGCCTGCTTCTGCCCGACCTCGCCTTCCGCCTCAGCGCCGTCCGCTTCGCCATTCCCCCGCTCCGTTCGCGCCGCGAAGACATCGCCCCCCTCGCCCAGTCGCTTCTGGAAAGAATCTGCGCCCGCTATCAGCAGCGCCACGTCCTGCTCGGACCCGGCGCGCTCGCTCGCCTGCTCCAACACCCCTGGCCCGGCAACGTCCGCGAGCTGGCCTCGGTCCTTGAAGCCGCCCTCCTCGAAGCCGTCAACGGCGTCATCCGCCCCGACGACCTCAACCTGCCCTATGGCAACGAAGCCCCCGCCCCGTTCGTCGATCCGGCCGTCCATCCCGAAAATCTCGCGCTCGACGCCGTCATTCGCCGCCACGTCGAATTCGTGCTCGAACTCAACCGCGGCAACAAGCTCCGCACCGCCCGCCAGCTCCACATCAGCCGCTCCACCCTCTACCGCATCCTCGCCAACGAAACCATCCTCAGCCATTAAGCCTGATGCCCGTGCCCCATCCTTGTGCCTCCTTTCCGGCGCAAGGGTGGGAAACCGCGAACCCCCGGGCAACATGTGCCGCATCCCGCCCCGCTCCAAAAGAGAATCAATCAACGCTCCCCAATTGCCAAACTGCCATAGACCGCATGTTATAGTTTGGCGAACCAAGGAGAGGCGATGCGGCTCGCGCTGTTGCTCTGGATTCTTTTCTGCATCGCCGCCCTGACATTGAACGCCCAGGTAAAGGTGTGGGAAGGAACCATGCCCTTGGCCGCGTCCGACGAAGGCCCTCCCGACGAGAACCCGAACTTCGACACCTTCGCCGAGCTCGAAGTCTACCCCTACACCATGCGGCAGGACATTCGCCCCACGGAAACGGTTCATCTCTGGCGCGCACTCTATCTCGAAAACGAATACCTCAAGTGCACCATCCTTCCCCAACTCGGCGGCCACATCTACACCTGCGTCGACAAGATCAACGGCAAGTCGATGTTTTACGCCAATCCTTCCTTCAAAAAAGCCATCATCGCCTATCGTGGCGCATGGTCTGCCTTCGGCGAGGAATTCAACTTCCCCATCTCTCATAACTGGGTAACCATCTCCCCGGTCGACTGGGCCTACAGCACCGCGGCTGATGGCAGCGCTTCTGTTACTGTAGGCAATCGCGACCGCGTGTACGGCATGGATTGGACGGTCCAGATCGTTCTCCGTCCCGGAAGCACGCTGCTTGAAGAGCACGTCACGCTCTCCAATCACAGCGACGCTCGCCATCATTTCTTCTGGTGGAACAATGCCGGCATCGAAGTCTGGAACGACTCCATCATCTGCTACCCTACGCAATTCACCATCGAAGACGGCGCCGCCAACATCGATACCTGGCCGGTCAATTCAAAGGGAGTAGACCTCAGCCTCTTCAAGAATCACGGAAGCGGTTTCGAGGCCTTCGCCTACGGCAGCTCCGAAACGTTCATGGGAGTCTACAGCCCGCATACAGATTCCGGAGTCGTCCACTGGGCGGACTTCAGTGCCGTGCCTTCAAAGAAGGTCTTTTCCTGGGGCACGGATCGCAACGCGCTCGACTGGGGCAACCGGCTCTCCGACAACCACAGCGCCTACGTGGAGGTGCAGTCGGGCCTGTTCAGGGATCAGACAACGTTTGAATTTCTGGAACCACGACAGTCCATCCGTTTCACTGAGTTCTGGATGCCGGTCCGCGGCATCGGGACCATAACCAGGGCGAACCTGAACGGCGTGGTCGCCATGGAGCGGACCCGGGAGAAGGCCGGCAAGGTCGCCTTGAATGTCGGTCTCAACGCAAACCGCCCCATCGCCAGAGCAAAAATCTCTGTCTCGGACGGCGAGAAGAACGTCCTCGATGAACACGTCTCGCTCGATCCTGCCGTTACCTGGACACGCCAGATCGCTGACCTGCCGGCGGACAAGACCTACACTTTTCTGCTCGCGGATGCCAACGGCGAGCCGCTCTTGAAGCACACCGAGGGCGTCTACGATTGGTTGCCGCGAGACCGTGTCAAGACCGGCCCGCAGCCTCAAATCCAGGCGCCCAAGTCCTGGGCTGAGGAAGACTTTCTCAAGGCCGGGACCGATCTTGAGTTGCACGGCGACTACCTCAACGCGTGGGATGCCTATCGCGCCAGCCTGCAGAAGTTTCCTGACAGCGCGCCCCTTCTCAAAGCTGCCGGCCGCCTCGCCGATGGACTCTGGCGTTATCAGGAAGCCTCGACGCTTCTTGCCCAGGCCGAAGCGCTCTCCCCCTCAGATCCCGAGATTCGGTATTATCGCGGGATCGCCGAGACCGCGCTCGATCATCCCGCCGATGCCCGCGCCGAACTGGAGGCCGCCCACAACTCGCCGTCGTTCCAGGCCGCCGCGGGACTGCTACTGGAGGAACTGATGGCCCGCCAGCACGATGCCGCCGGCGCGCTCAAAATTCTTCAAGCATCCTGCCCCGCTTCTTCCGATGCCAGTTCCCAGCCCCAGGACCTTCGTTGCATCGAGGAGACCACCGCCCTCGATCGGGCCACTGGAAACCTGGCGGCAGCCCGCAATCTTGCCGAAAAGGCGCTCCAGCGCTACCCGACCAGCTTGTTCCTGCGCAACGAGGCCGCAAAGGCCGGCGTCCATTCAAGGGATGTGGTGCCCGATCTCGACCAGCACCTCGCCGCGAATACCAGCCGGATCCTGGACCTGGTGCTCGAGTACAACCGTCTGGGACTTTACGCCGATTCGCTGGAACTCCTTAATCGCAGCTATCCGGCCGTCGCCCCCGAGGATTCCGAACCCGGCGCGCCGTCGCCTTCCCAGGATCCGCTGCTGGCCTACTATCGCGGATACTGCCGCGAAAAACTGGGCCAGTCCGGAGCAGCCGACTACGCGGCGGCTTCTCGTATGCCGCTCCTCGATATCTTCCCCAGCGAGCCTGACGAGTTCGCCGTCCTCCATCGGGCTCTGGCTGTCAACGCTTCAGATGCGTCCGCGCACTTTCTTCTCGGCACGCTCTATTTTTCCAAGGGAATCGTGGACCCCGCTCTCGAGGAATGGAGTCTCTCAGAATCGCTCAACCCCAAGATTCCCTCTCTCCAGGCCAGCATGGGACGCGTCCTTCTCGATGTGAAAAAGCAGCCCGCGAAGGCAGCCGCCGAGTTTCAGCGCGGGTTGCAGATGGAGCCCGGCAACCCCGCGCTTTACCTTGGACTCAACCGGGCTATGCAGCAAACGGGAGAATCCCCAGCCGCACGTGCAGAGATGCTGCAGCGCTTTCCTGACCAGGCAAACATGCCGGGCCCCCTGGTGCGAGCGCTGGTCGCGGCCCTCCGTGAAAGCGGGCGCAACGCCGAAGCGAATGCTGTACTCGCGCACCGCTACCTTCCTCGCAAAGAAGGCGAAGCGCCCCTCGTCACCGTTCCCTGATTTCTGTTTCCTGTACTCTGTTCCCTGCTCTTCTGCTCTACACTCGACTGCAAGGCCGCAATTCACCTCCGAGGTCCAAATTCGTTGAGAAGTCTCCGTCTCCCCCTCCTCTTTGCTCCCGCATTGATTCTGTTCCTCGTCGCCCCCGCCGCGCATCCGCAATCGCTCTCCGCACCCGCCACCGTCGAAGACAGCCGTAAGGCCCTCAACCAGCTCTTCGCGGACTACTGGGAAGACAATCTCGCCCACTCCCCCGAATTCGCCTCCACCCTTGGCGACAAGCGCTTCAACGACCAGATCAGCGACTACTCCGTAAAGGCCTACAACGAAGCCCTGGCCCGCGAGCAGGGCTTCCTCATGCGCCTTGCCGCCATTGACACCGCCAGCCTCACCGGCCAGGAAAAGATCAGCGCCGACCTGCTCATGCGCCAGTTCACTGAAGACCAGGAGGCCGCGGACTTCAAGGAATGGGAGATGCCCGTCAGCCAGATCGGCGGCATCCAGACCACCTATGCCGACCTCGTCGCCCAGCTCAGCTTCACCACCGTCAAGGACTACGACGACTGGATCGCCCGCCTGCACCTGATCCCCAAAGCCTTCGATCAGACCACTGCCAACATGGCCATCGGCATGGAAGATCACCGCACGCCGCCTCAGTATTTGATGGCCAAAGTCCTCGACCAGGTCAAGACAATGGCCGCGCAGAAGCCTGAAGACTCGCCCTTCGCACAGCCGCTCAAGGCGTTCCCCGCCGCCATCAAGCCGCTCGACCAGGAACGCATCAAGCAGGAGACGCTCGACGCCATTGCCCGTGAAGTGTTGCCCGCTTACATGCGGTTCGCCCGCTTCCTTGAGGTCAGCTACGTCCCCGCCTGTCGCACCGAACCCGGCATCTCTTCCCTGCCCGATGGCGCAAAGTACTATCAGTTCCTCATCCGTCGCCACACCACCACTAGCTTGGCCGCCGGCCAGATTCACCAGATCGGCCTCGACGAGGTCAAGCGCGACGAAGCGGAGATGCTGGCCATCGCACAGAAACTTGGTTTCGCCGACCTGGCCGCCTTCCGCGCCAGCCTGAACTCCAACCCCAAGCTCAAAGCCACATCGGGCGACGCGCTGCTTGCAGCCTATAGCGGCTATATCGCCCCCATGCAGGCCAAGCTTCCCCAGCTTTTTGGCCGCCTGCCCAAGGCCAAGCTTGAGGTCGTCCCCGTTCCCGCCTACCAGGAAAAGACCATGTATCCCGCCTACTACGAGGACGGCGCTCCCGACGGCAGCCGCCCTGGCCGCCTGCGCGTGAATGAATACAACGCCACCGACCGCAACCTCTACGCCGTCGAGGCCATCGCCTACCACGAGGGCATTCCCGGCCACCACCTGCAAATCTCGATCGCCCAGGAGCTGCAGGACCTTCCCACCTTCCGCAAATACGAGGGCTACACCGCCTTTGTCGAAGGCTGGGCGCTTTACTCTGAACGCCTCGGCAAGGAAGTAGGCTTCTACCAGGACCCCATGTCCGACTACGGAAGACTGCAAGCCGATATGTGGCGCGCCATTCGCCTGGTCGTAGACACTGGTGTCCACAACCAGCACTGGACCCGCGACCAGGTGGTGCAGTATTTCCACGACCACTCCAACATCGACGAGACCACCATTCAATCCGAGACCGACCGCTACATAGGCTGGCCCGCCCAGGCCCTGGCCTACAAGATCGGCCAGCTCAAGATACTGGAACTCCGCGACCGCGCAAAGAAGGCGCTAGGCGACAAGTTCGAACTCCGCGCCTTCCACGACCAGGTCCTCGACGCGGGCGCCCTGCCCCTGGACGTACTAAGCGACCGCATCGACTCCTGGATCACAAATCAAAAATCGACTACTGCTAAGTAGAGTTCGAATCTCCCGTAGGGAGAATCCGAGAATAGCCCAGGGTGAAGTCCACCGGCAGGCGGACGAAACCCTGGGAATTGCGCCAGAGAACACAACGCCGCCCCGGAGGGTCGGCGCGAACCGTCCCCACACGCACGATCCTCCGCGATGCGAGTATCCTTGAACCAGCACCAAACTCTCATCCAAGACAAGGAAGACCATGGCGGAGATAGCCGTTGAGGCCCCCGAAGTACCCGCACAGCTCCCCCGTATCCGCGTTGCCGTTCTCGGCGCAGGCAAAATGGGCGGCATCCTGCTGCAGGCCTTTTTGAAGCAGAACCTGTTTGCTCCCGACCAGATTTACGCCACCGTGGGCCACGCTGAGAAGGCCATCGCCCTCAGCACCCAGTGGGGTGTTGACGTGAGCACCAACAACCTTGAAGCCGCCCGCCAGGCAGACCTTATCCTCATCGGCGTCAAGCCCTTCCAGGTGCCTGACCTGGTCGCAGAAATCCGTCCCGCCCTTACCAAAGAAAAGACCATCGTCTCCTTCGCCGCCTCGGTCAAAACCCGCTCCATTGAAGAAGCCGCGGGAATCGACATCGGTGTCATCCGCGCCATGCCCAACACGCCCTCGGCCCTGGGAGCGGGCGCAGCCGGCCTGTGCCGCGGGCGCTTCGTCAGCGCCGCGCAAATGGAGCTCGCCGAGCGCATCTTCGAAACCGTAGGCCGCACCGTCGTCGTCGACGAGAAGCACATGGACGCCGTCACCGGCCTCTCCGCCAGCGGCCCCGCCTACATCTACATCATCATCGAAGCCCTCGCCGAAGCCGGCGTAAAGGTAGGCCTGCCCCGCGACACAGCCACTCAGTTAGCCGCGCAGACTACCTTCGGCGCCGCCAAGATGGTGTTAGAAACCGGCTATCATCCCGCTTTGTTGAAAGATGCAGTAACTACTCCGGCAGGCTGCACCATCGACGGCATC
>JBEKFD010000087.1:0-17738 GCA_050013495.1 Occallatibacter sp.
ACGACTGGATGCTTGTGGTTCTCGCGCATGATCGATCACTCCCTCAGGCCTCTTGAAATGGCTATCCAAGCCCTCGGCAAGGGTGTGCTGACCGGCAGCGTCGACATCAACAGCAACGACGACATCGGCTATATGGCCTCGTTCATGAATACCGCGCTTGAGCAGATGACCGCGACCGTCTCGGGGATCGATTATTGCAGCGACAAGATCAAGATCTCGATTAACGAGATCCTGCAGCGCATCACCCGGGCGGCTGAGGTGGCCATCACTCAGCGTGATCGCATTCGGCAAATCGGCGACTCCATGCAGGAGATGGTGGAGAGCGTGCACCGCGTTTCAGAGGATTCCATTGGAGCCTCCGATTCTGCAAATCATGCAGTCGAGATTGCTCGGCGGGGCGGGCAGATCGTCAACGAAGCATTAGTCAATATGCGCACGATCGCCGAATCGGTGAACGCGACGGCGCGCAAGATTGGCGAACTGGGCAAGAGCTCGGATCAAATTGGCAAGATCGTCTCCGTCATTGATGAAATTGCAGCGCAGACCAACCTCCTGGCGTTGAATGCCGCCATTGAAGCTGCGCGGGCGGGCGAGCAAGGGCGCGGGTTTGCGGTGGTGGCCGGGGAAGTTCGCCGCCTGGCTGAGCGCACCACCAAGGCAACCAAGGAAATCGCAGCCATGATCGATACGGTACAGGCCGAAACCAGGCAGGCCGTCAGCCAGATGCAGGCCGGCACCAAGCAGGTGGAGGCCGGCGTAGCGTCCACTTCCAAGGCAGGATCGTCCCTTGAGGAGATTCTCGCCGCTGCGCAACACGTGGGCGACATGATTGCGCGCATCTCCACCGCCGCTACGCACCAGGGAAATTCCGCGAACGAAATCAACTCCAATGTCGAGCAAATTGCCAAACTCACCGCTGAGTCGGCTGACGATGTTCAGCAGTCCACCAACTCCTGCAAGAGTCTCTCCGACCTTTCGCAATCGCTGAAGGAGATCATCGGCCAATTCAAGTTCCGCCAGATTATCAGTGCCGGAACGAACGAGAACGCGTAACCCGCTGGGTGCCCAGGGCATTCGCATGAATGTTATTTGTTGACGAAACAGGTTCGTTCTCTCGGCTTCATCGAGCTTCGTGGCCCCGCCATCCCGGAGGGACGAGTCGAAAAAAGCCCAGGACAAGCTTCATCTAGCTGCGCAGCCCGTCGTCCCGGAGGGACGCGCTGAAAATAGCCCAGGACAACCCTGAGCGAAGCGAAGGGGCAGTCCTGGGAGATCGAAACAAAGAGATGAATCTGCCCCGTAGGGGCAGTACGAGGCTGTTGAGCTGGGCAATTTAACATTCATGCGATTGCCCCTGCTGGGTGCCGCAGAGCCTGCCGAAGGGGATCTCGCCTTTGAGACCTGGGACATCACCTCTCCACGCAGTCGTGGCGCTAAAGCCACCCGCGGCTGCGCGCGATGCGGGCAGCGTCGATGCGGTTGACGGCTCCGAGTTTCGCGATGGCTTCAGAAAGATAGTTGCGAACGGTTCCCTCGGAGAGGTGAAGATCGGCGGCGATCTCAATCGTCGAGCGGCCTTCGCCGGCCTGCTGCAGGATCTGGCGCTGGCGGTCAGAGAGCGGATCTTCGTCGGCCCCCCATGCTTCCGCGGCGAGCGCGGGGTCGACGGCGCGCAGTCCTGTGTGGACACGCCGGATGGCTTGCGCCAGCTCGCTCGCGGGGCGCTCTTTGAGCAGGTAGCCGCGCGCGCCCGAGTCCAGCGCGCGGCGCAGATAACCGGGCCGCGCAAAGGTTGTAAGGATAATGACGCGAGCTTTCGATTCGGCGAGCTTGAGGTCGGCAGCGACTTCAAGCCCGGTCCGTTCCGGCATCTCGATGTCGGTGACAATCACATCGGGAGCGCACTGCAGGGCGAGTTTGAGCGCCTCACGGCCGTTACTGGCTTGGGCGATAACTGTAATGTCGGGTTCCAGATCAAGCAGCGCGGCCAGCGCTCCGCGCAGCATCGTCTGATCTTCCGCAAGCAGGACGCGTATTGCGCTTGCCGGCTTGGCTGGGGCGCTCACGAAGCAGCAGCCCCGTGAAACGGCAGCTCGATGACGAGGCGTGTGCCGCGATCGTGCGTAATTCCGCGTTCCATCGAGAAATGGCCGCCGAGGGACTCGACGCGTTCCCGCATTCCGCGCAGTCCGTTGCCCTCGCGAGCGATCGCGTGCTGGCCGTCGTCTTCCACCACCAGCCGGCGATGGCCGGTCTCCGTGACAAAGCGCAGGCGGCAAGTGGTGGCGCGGGCATGGCGCACGATGTTGGTTACGGCCTCGCGCAGCACCAGCGCAAGAGCCGTTTCCTCCTGCGGGCTGAGCGCCGCTGTGGGCGTTTGACTGCTTTCAGCCAGGAGCGTAACGCCCGCGGCATCGAGCGTGAGGCGCGCGGCTTCAATCTCCGCGGCCAGGCCGCGGGAGCGATATCCGCCGATGGCCTCGCGAATCTCGGCGAGCGCGGTGCGTGCGGTCTTTTCAACGTCGCCGATCTCGGCAGTGGCGCGCGCGGGATCCAAATTGACAAGCCGGCCGGCGAGTTCCGCCTTCAGGACGATCACCGAAAGTGTATGGCCGAGCACATCGTGCAAATCGCGCGCGATGCGTTCGCGCTCAGCCACTGCGGCCAGGGCAAGGTTCTCTTCTAGCACGGCGCGAAGCTTGCATTCTGCGCGCCTTTGCGCGGCAAAATAAATGTTGCCTCCGCCGATGACGATGATGAGAAAAATGGCGATGAAGGTGTTGGGCCAGCCGATGCGGAACGGACCGCCGTGAAGCGTAACCGAGCAAATTGTGCCCTCCGCCAGGACGGCGAGGCATTCGAGCAGGATAAGCATTACTACGCGCCGGACCGACTCAATGATGAAGGGCAGAAAGGCAGCAGCGTATATGAAGAAGGTTGATGCCCCCTGATTCCATGGAAATGTAACCAGGCCAAGCGCAAAGGTTGCGGCGGCAATCCAAAGTCGCGCGGGCTGCCCTTTTCCCATGGCCCGAAAATACAAAAGAAATATCCCGATGAAGACTGCTAGCACCGCGAGGGTGCCGAGCCAAAGGTTCAGGCTCGGCTCCAGCAGCGGCTGGATCAGCAGGAACCCGGTGTAGGCGAGCCACATCCAGGCCCAATGGTTGTGGCGCTGCTTCGGGTTGGTTTCGGTCGCGGGCATGGCGTCTTCCCTTAAAGTGTATGCCAGCAGCCTAGCAGCCTGTGGCAGAAGTCCGGTTTTGAAAGGGCGCGACTTTAGTCGTGCCACAAGAGCAGGAAAATCAGTAGGGCTTTAGCCCCTGAGGGATGTATTTTCTGAACTCTCACTTTTGCTACGGACTCCTACGAATTCTTCTCGATGCGGCGCACGGCAATCGCCGCGACGCCCAGCACCACCATGGTGAAGCCCAGCAATCCGAGCCAGTGGCTCATCGCTGTGCCTGCGCTGGGATACCCGAACGAACTGAGCATGAGCTGCGATAAATGGTAAGTGGGCAGAAGCACGGCGGCCTTTTGCAGGAAGTGTGGAAGAAACATGATGGGAACCCACAGTCCGCCGCAGAAGCTCATGGGCAGGTAGATCATGTTCGTGATTCCCGGCGCGGCACTGAACGGAACCAGCAGCGCCATCGCCATTCCCATGCAGGCGAAAGGAATCACTCCGACAACGGCAAGGCCGATCATGCGGGCGAATTCCGGCAGGGTAAGCGAGACGTGCCCCACAGTGATGCCCAGCACGGTAAGCAGGCAGACGATGATGATGCCGAAGGCGATTGCGGAACTGCACTTTGCAAGAAGATAAGCCGCCGGCGGCATGGGGCTGGCGCGTTTCAGGTCCAGCCAGCCGGCGGCAAGCTCGCTGGCCAGCCCAACGCCGATGCCGAACAGCGCCGTGCCAACCATGCCGAAGACCGCGTACCCGGCCAGCATGTACTTGGCGACGGAGACTGCGCCGATATGCTGGCCGCGATTCATCACCAGTCCGAAGAGGACGTAAAACACAAGCGGGAAGCCGATGACGGAGAATGAGAAACTGCGGTTGCGCAGCAGGCGTAGAAATTCGTAACGCGCCTCGCGGACGAAGATGCTGACATTGCGGCCGAATGAGTTGCCGCGTACTGCGCTGAGAGGGAAGGTCGCTGTGGACATGATGCGCTCCTTTTCAAATTCGGGCCGGCGAGTGCCGGGAAGGAAACTCTTCGGGATTGATGAACACAAAACTGTTTGAGTGAAGCTGTCTACTCGTGGTCTCCGGTGAGAGCGAGGAAGGCATCTTCGAGAGCCGGGCTCTTGACCTCAATGGAGTGAAGCTCCTGGTCGAGTGCGAGAAGTTCACGAAGCGTTGACTCGCACTTGGTGCTGATGACGGTGGTCACGGCACCGGACAACTCCGCGCTGGTGACGCCGGGAATCGCCAACAGCGTCTGCGTAGGCAGGCTGGTGACGCAGCGGATGATCTTGAGGCTGCGGCTCGCGGCAGAGCCTGGGGTTGCGGACCCGAGGGATTTCACCTCCGCCGGCGTGCCTTCGCACACCATGCGGCCCTTGTCGATAACAATGATGCGGTGGGCGAGTGCGTCGGCCTCTTCAAGGTAATGCGTGGTGAGCAGGATGGTCTTGCCGCGCGCAGCCAGCGAGCGAATCTGCGCCCACATGCCGCGCCGGGCCTTGATATCCATGCCCACTGTAGGCTCATCGAGGAAGATCAAGTCGGGATCGCCGGCCAGCGCCAGGGCAAACAGCACCCGTTGCTTCTGTCCTCCGGACAAGTGGCCGAACATGGTGTTCTCGATGCCTTCCAGGCCCGCGGCCTGAACAATCTGCGCATACGGCATAGGGTTGGGATAATAGCCGCGGAAGAGCTCGATGTGCTCGCGGACGCGCAGCATCTCCGGGGCTCTGCCCACCTGGAGCATGACGCCGGTGCGGATGCGCGCGGTGCTCGAGCGCGGGTCGGCGCCGAAGATGCGGACCGTCCCCGCGGTGGGTGAGCTCAAGCCCATCAACAGCTTGACGGCTGTCGACTTGCCGGCTCCATTGGGGCCGAGCAACGCGACCACCTGGCCTCGCCGCAGGGTCAGCGAGAGGTTATCGAGAGCGAGCACGCCGTTGCCGTAGCGTTTGGTCACGCCGTGAAGTGAGGCGACGGCTTCAGCGGTTTCGCGGAGGACTTGCGGTGCAGGGGCTTCTACGTGTTCGAGAACTGCGCTCATTGGCTCGCTCCTTGTCAGGCGATGGGTCAGGTGATGCCTGATGACAAGATCGAGTATGCAAGGGCGCAAGCAGCAATGGCAGTGCGATGCGTCAACTAAGCGCCATGACATTTGTCATGCGGCGTCCGGCCACGAACAGGAGGCGCTTATTCCCTGGCCAGGGAGTTGATATCTCTTATCTCCAGTATCTGTTTGGGATAGCCTTTGACCACACAATTGATCATAGCCAGACCCACATCGCGCATGGTGCTTCCCTGGTTTGGAAACAAGAAATGCAGCAATGGATAGAGCTTGCCGATCGCTTTGTAATAGGACTTGATGTTCTTTTGTCCGCTGCTGGGCCTCATGAATCCGGGACGGAAGCTATACACATGCGCAAAGCCGGCGGAAATGAGGGCATTTTCTGTCTTTCCTTTCACGCGGGCCCACATGATCCTTCCTTTTTCAGAACTGTCGGTGAGAGCGCCGGAAACGTAGCAGAAGGTCATCCGCGGATTCAGGCCCAATAGCGCCCGGGCAAAATGGATGGTTGTGTCAAACGTGATATGACTGTAGGCCGCTTCGCTCATGCCTCGTGAGCTCACTCCCGCGCAGAAAAGGCAGGCTTCGTAGCCGTTCAATTGACCGCTATATCCGTCCAATTCAAGGAAATCGGGAACGATGCATTCCCTCAGTTTGGGATGCTTCAAACCACAGGGCCTGCGGCTCACGCTCAGCACCTGATCGATTGCCGGATGCGCGAGGCATTCGAGGAGGACACCTTCTCCAACCATTCCGGTGGCGCCAGTAACGATGACTCTGAATTCCCTCTTCTCAATGCTCATTGGCCGGTTCCCTTGAAATGTCAATCTACTTGATCGCCTGGCTCTTGTTTTCGCGCCCGCCCTTCAACGATCCGAGCCGCGCCCGCCTATTTCTCCCCCGACCTGGCCATCACCCCAACAATCTTCCCATTCCCTGTCACAAATCTTCAACTCGTCCCACTATCTCCTGCACGGCCTTCCGGCCGGCTCCCCAGGAGGGCATCATGGGCCCAGTCCATAAGTTTCTGCTCGAAGTTCCCCTCGACGCATCCCAGGTCTCGAGTTTCAACCCCGCTTACCAGGTGAAAGTGGTCGCCTACCCCATTTTTGGCGAGGCGCACGAGCGCATTGTGAACTTCAGCCTGGATGGGCGAGGGTCCGCACTCTTCAGCTTCAATGAGACGCCGGGCTCCCTCAAGCTGGCAATCTGGCCGGAGACGGTCTCGGCAGCCGGCCTGAGGAACCTGCAAACCATCTCCGTCGATGTGCCGGCTTCTTCGTGGCTGAAGGTCTCGAAAATCAGGCTTCCGGAAGTTACGATTTCCGACTATTACTGGAACTGGTGGCTGCACCTGACCAAGAAGTTCAACGTCGACCGCCGGCCAATCCATGTCGACGGCTTTCCTGTCTTCGGAACCAAAATCGCCGTCTACGATGGAGATGGCATGTGGTAGCGCCTTCTCCAACGGGTCGGCTTCTTGAAAGGGCGCGGCATTAACCTCGCCCCCCGATTGGGAGCTTTGAGAGTTTTGTAACCGGGCACGAATTCCCAGGCTGCGAAAAAACTCGCTCGTGCAGGAATTCTCGACTGTTTTGTAATAGTCATCCACCGGCGAAGCCGACCCATGGAGAATGAAACTGAATTTGGCCGATTCTTTGTTTTGTTGCACTTGCAAAGTAGTTTCTTTTTAGAGCATGGCTTCAGTCATGCCGCAAACGCTGCAGAGTGAGCTTGGGCTTCAGCCCCTGCGGACTGCCTTTCGCGCCTCTTTGGAGAGGCGAGAGCTTTTCCGCAGCCCGTGAAGCCGCGCCCTTTCGAGACTCCTCCAAAGCGCCTACGCAAAGGTTCCTGAACTGACCCGTAAATTACCGGCTGGAATAAATCTGGAAGGTCGCCCAGTAGAAGGGCAATTGAAACCTGCTGTTGGAATGCAGCAAGGCAAGTTTCGCCTGGCGTAGCGAGGCCGCGGGCGTCTGCCCGTCTTCAAGGCCCTGGTAGAGCCGGTCCATCAGGCGCGGCGTCGAATCGTCGCTCACTTCCCACAGCGAGCCGATGACGCTCTGCGCGCCGGCGCGCAGAAAGGCCCAGGAAAGACCCACCAATCCTTCTCCCGCGTAAGACCGGGTCCCGCTGCCGAAGCAGGCGGAGATGGTGACCAGCCGCGCATCGATGGGGTGGCCCATGATGTCGCGGGCGTAGAGCTTATAGGAGTCCGCGCCCGGCGTCGCGCGCGACAGGATAATGGCCGAATCCAGAGGGGCCGTGCTGCTTGAAACTGCATGTGAAACAAAATGAATGTAGGAGTAATGCGCCGGATTACTGGAGAGATATTCCGCAGGCGTGGCCCGCAAGCCGCTGAACGCTGCCACTTCTAGCGGATCGAAATGCTTCTCGATGGTCTTCATCTCGAACCCGAACAAGGGAAGGCTGGGGAAGTCTTCGCTGGGCGAAACCGGGTTGCCCAAAAGCAGCAGGCTTCGCGTTGCGCTTTGCATCGGCTTTGCCCCTTCCAGCATGGCCAGCGAAGGGGCTGAAACCAGGGTCGCGTCGTCGATCCAGTAGTGAAGGTCTGGACTATGGCTTGAACTGCGGCCAGGACTCGGGCCGGGAACGAGCAGTGTCTCAAAGTTCAATTGGTTCAGCTCACCGTCGGCCAGGATCATGACCGGGACGCCGGGGCGAATGAGTTTCGAGGCAGGGGCAACGAGCAACTCATAGAGCGCCTGGCCATCCTGGTTTCCCGACTCGCGCGGGTCTTCAACGTCCAGCACAGCTTTGCGGTAGCGGTCGACCCTGGCTTCAATCTCCGCCTTTGCGTGAAGCTGAAAGAACGCGACCGCGGTCGGCGTGATGGCCCACAAGCACGATTGCTTCTGCCCGAGCCAATAGAAGAGCAGCGTTGCGCCGGCCTTTTGCGCAATCGGTCGTGGGTTCAGCGGTGCGGCCTTGTGCTTCCCCTCTGCAACACCCAGCGATTGCGCAAGGGTCCGGGCGCGGCTTCGATCGGCAACCGCGAGAGCCTCATCGCTCTTGCCCTGCCCCAGCAGCAGGTGGATGTAGTCGTCGTAGATGCGCGCGGCGTTGGCCACAAAGGGCAGCTCCGACTCCTCGCTCTTGAGGTCTGCCTGGGCTGCGTCAAAGGCGTCCAGCGTGGCCCGGTACATTTGCTCAGCGCCGCGCGAGTTTCCTTCCTGCTCATAGAGCAGCGCAAGCTGCTCCCCTGCGCCCAAGCGCGTGGTGGTCGGGTTGTTTCTGTCGTCGCGGACCGCGCCCAGCAGCGACTCTGCCTGTTTGTCCTGGCGTCGCGCGGCAGCCAGCATTCCCTGCGTCAACAGCACGTTCGCGCTCAGGTGACTGCCGCCCGCAAGTTCCATCGGCGTTACTCGGGCGATATACTCGCTTGCTTCGTAAAGCTTTCCTGCGTCGGCTGACACCTGCGCCAGGTCTTCCAGCGCATTCACGGTGTCATCCTTGCTTTCGAGCTTCATGGCCAGAAAAAGAGCTCGGCGATAGCACTCCGTGGCGCGGTCAAGGTCGCCACTATCGCGATATACATAGCCTTCGGCGGTAACCCAAAAAATCTCGTCGCGTTTGCTGCCGAGTCTCTCTGCACTCTTTTCCGCGTTCGTAAAGAGTTCCATCGCCCGCTCGCGATCTCCCAGTTGCAGATAGGCCCACCCCATATTGCCTGAGGAACGCAGCGCCAGGTCTTCGGCGCCCAACTCCACGGCGGCTTGATTGGCAGCCTTTGACCAGTCCAGAGTTTCGTCAAAGTGACCCACCTGAATTGCCAGCCAACCCAGGTTCGAAGCAGCGCTTGCTTCCAGCAGCCGGTCCTGGTGTTTTTGGGAGAGGGTCAGCATGTCCAGGAAGAACTGCCGTCCCTCGGGAAGCTTGTCCTCCTGGGCGGCCAGGATTCCGTGCGCCCTCAGCACTTCCGCACAAACGGTCAAATCAGTAGAGCGGCAAAGGTCATCCGCTTGGGCAAGCTTTCGATGCGCTTCCGGCTCCTGCTGCTGCCGGGCGAGAGCGACCGCCTCAATCGCCAATGCGCGAATGGTTGCTTCCGGGTTGCCGGAGCCGGGATGGTAAGTAGCAAGAAGGGCCAAGGCATCCGGATACATTCCCCGGAACAGCATGTTGTCCGCTTCCAGAAGCCGGAAATTCGCTGCCCATTCAGGGTTTGAATCCTGAAATTGCCTGTATCCGGATTCTGCCTCCTGCTGGCTCTCTTCCAGGTAGCCGCGATCGAAGAGCCGCCTAGCCCGGTCATACTGAGCCTGGATGCTGCCTGGGCGTGTGTCCTTCAATGGAAGCAGCAGCAAAAATACGAGCGCGCACAAAAAGAGAGACAGCCTCCCGCGGCCAGGCGCTCGAAGCCAGTCGCGAATGCCGGGGACCGTCGCGGACGGCTTCGGTGCGATGAGTTCAGAGCGAAAAACGGCTTGGACTATGGATGAGAGCTGCCATTCGACGATCCGCCGCCCGCCCCACCGTCTCCTTCGATCCCGCATCCCAGCTTCATGTCGATCATGGTCAGGTTGACGGTTGTCTTCTTCGGGGAGCCTGTATCGGGCTTGAAGTCCTCGTGCAACACCGTCAGCTTGGCCAGGGTGATTGTGCCGAAGTCGGGTATGGTAATCACGTGGCCAAAGGAGTGCCCAGGATAGCCGCCAGTGGCTCCATTCACCAACGAACATTCAACCGCCTCCGGACTGCCAAGAGTCGAGGAAAGTCGATTGTACCGTTCGCTGAGGTCTGCCGGAAGATCGTTGTGATCGCCAATGCGGTCGTATTGACGGCCGACGCGGCCAATCAGGGCGGCTTCAGTGGTGTAGGGTGCGTCATTCTCAGCTCGCGCGCCCAGAATATTCAGATCCAGGTCCAGATTGACCGGGTGGCCGGCGATGCGCAGGTTCTCGAAGCGCGTGCCCAGAAAGGAGATCGACGGCACATACCCCGCCAGCGGATGCTCGGTCAAGATTTGCCCCACCACGCGGTCGGCGGTCAGCACGTCCAGGATATTGAGTCCCTCAAGGACGGTGGTGGTGAGCGTCGCCCAGCCGTGTCCCGGCTTCAAGCCTGGGTTGCCCGCCACATGGGAGTAACCTGAGCGGATGGAAATCACCGCTTCCAGCCGGTAATTCTCCACGCGCTGCGAAATGTATCCCCCTTCGGGGGCTAGTTTTGCGTGGGCCAGAGGTTCGATCTGGTGAACCAGCGGAAGGCGCAGATTGCCCTCCAGAACCGTCGCTTCCGAGTGATAGGTGTGCGTTCTGCCGTTCGTGTCCGTCATGAGCTTCCTTTCCTGAGTCGTGGCATTCGGCCGCCGCAACAAGAGGCGCAAGAATGTTTTCGCTATTACTCTAGTCCTCCGAGCCCCACCTTTTCGGCCTTTTGCGGAACGTATAGGTACAAATAAGACTCAGGGCTGGACTATTCTCCGAAAATGCGCTGGCGCACCTCAATGCGAAGAGCTCAGCCTGGACTCCGGGGGAGCCGGCCACTGCATGTTCCACAACGGGGAACGCCCCCGAATGGAACCGCTTTCGTTTATGACAAGGAAGGATGGATTCGCGCAAAAAAGCGCAGACGAGGCTCACTTTGAGGAGCGAGCCCCGCCTGCTCTGGGGGAAGCCTGGGAATTCAGCCGGCAGATTGCCGGCGTGCAAAAGCTGGCCGAATCACAGGAGACCCCAGAAGCTCAAACTGTTGTGACGAAGTAGAGTGGCGCGGGAATCGGGATTGTTACAGGAAAATCAAAAAGAATCTTCAATTGAATATTTCGGGACCGTTTTCCGGCGTGGCGCGGGTTGTGGATCAAGCGCCGGCAATGCGGCTTACGCCGAACTTGAAGAATCGCATTGCCGGAATCACTTCACGAAAGCTGAATCGATCCCGGATCGAAGAGTCTGTTGGAATGCTTCCCACGCGCAGGAACCATCTGCCTGTCCGCAACCCGGAATGAAGACAGGCGCGCTTTCGGGTGGATGGGCAAGGCTTAACGGCGTAGCGTTCCGCATCTGATCCAGCGTCTGTGCGGTGTAATACGTACGCACGAAATACAAGGCGGAGTCGCGCTGCTTCCACATCTCGAAGATGAGCGCCCCACCTGGCGGCGTGTCGTCCATGCGGCCGTCAATGAGCCATGACAGGTGCAGAGTTCCGCTGATGTTTGCCAGGTTGGTATCGTGTCCCACCAGGATGAGCAGGCGGTCGCCGGGCCTGGTCAGCGCGCCAGGCGCCGATACCCCATTCGTCGCCTGGACCATCGATGCAAGCACGTGAAACATGAGGTTGGACGATTGCCCGCGCGCAATATACTCCGTCCGTCCAGAGATGTCTTCGCTCGCCGTATGGAGTTGCAGCAATTCGCGCAGCTTCTTCGCGTCCACTCGGCCCCAACCTACATTGGCCGTGTCCATTCCCTCGGTGTATTCCAGCAGCAGGTTCTCCGCCATGGTGGCTGCGGTGCCAAGAGGCGAATGCAACTCGGCCAGGTGGTCGCGTTTCCCCGGTCCGAGCGACGAAGGAAGATCGAAGACCGATTGCGGCGTCTGGCCGGTTTCTTTGTCACAGTCCGCTCCGTTGCAGCCGCGCAGCACGTCTTCGAGGGCTTGAAGTTGAGCACGATAAGCCTCCGCCAGGCCCTGCGGGTTTCCTCCGATGCGGCCGGAGACCGCTGCGATAGCCAACTGCTTATCCGTGACCCCGACACCCGCTTCAAATGAGTGGAACAGCGGATCGGGCGTACCTTCGGCAAGCGCCTGGATTTGCACTGCGCAGCCCGGAGCGAGCCCTGCGGCAAGCGCCTTGCCCGTCTCGCGGGTACGCTGGTCCGAATCCGCAATGATGCGGATGCGGCCAGCATCGTCGCAGCCGCTGCTCGAGAGCAGGCCTTGCGCAGCCAGCTTCTCACGGTCGTACGCGCCAAAGAGCGTCATCAGGCGAGCGCCATGCTCAGTCAGGTAGCCGGGAGGAACGCTCCAAACAGGCCATGGCCTCTTCGCATAGCGATTGAGCTGGTCCGCCTTGCCAGTGGGTGAACGTACGCCATGGCGGCTGATGATGACCACAAACTTCAGCTCGGCTTCCGCGCCGGTGTTGTTGCCGGCACCGTTGGCATTGGGCGTTTGCGCGGCAACCATTCCAGACGAAGAAATCGAAAGACAGATTGCAAATTGGATCGCCCTCGACAGCGATAGGTACTTCATTGACTCATCCCGGACCTTATCGTGGAGTACACCCGGATCTCCGAGGGCTTCGCCGCAGTCCCCGGCACGCCGATGTAGAGGAGGTTTTGCGAGGGAACGAACAAGCCGGTCTTCGCGCCCGGCGCGGTGTGCAGAACCCCCAGCGGGCGTAGGGTCTTTGCCTCATCCACCTGGTATGCATCCACTTCGCCGGCGCCGGTGACGACGTAGATCCGGCCCAGCGCTGAGTCATAGAAAAGGTCATCCGCCCCTGCCGCTGCCTGAACGCTTGCCATCTCCTTGCCGGTCGCTGAGTCCAGGGCAATCACCATGCCTGGCTTGCGGCAGGCCACGTAGATCAACTGGTGCTGCTCGTCGAAGGCAAGCGGCACATTCTCCGCGGCAAGGGTAAGCTTCCAGTCAGCGGCAACTAAGTTGCTTGCGGCGCCGATAACCGCCACTTCGTTGGAATCTGCAATGTTCGCAAACACGCGCCGGCCACGCGGATCGATCTCGATCGCCTCAGGATGGGTGGATACAGCAACATTTGCAACCAGGGAGAACCGATCCGTATCTACCACTGCGATTCGCGCGGGATTGGCCGCATCGCTTCCGCCGTGTCCCACGAAGAGCCGGTGAGCCGCTGGGTCGTACACCATGTCGTCCGCATCGTCTGACAGCTTGATGGTCCCAGCCAGAACGAACGGCTCTCCCTTGTAAACCTGGAGTTCCGCGAGTGCGCCGTCAGACACATAAAGGCTGCCGGTGTCAGCAACCCACGCAAGTCCGTGAGGCTTCCCCAGGCCGGTAATGCTTTGCCGCACCTTGTCTGTTTTGAGGTCGATCACTTCCACCGAGTGTTTGCCTCCGGAAGCCACAAACAAGCGATCCCCTGACAGGTCGATAGCAAAGTGGTCAAACTTTCCTTGCACATCCGAAAGCACGATCGTCCTCGCGACATGAAGCGCCGGCACAAGCGGATCTGCTGCCATGAGCGGCTGAATACTAAACACAATGAGAGGCAAGATAATGCCCGAGACCCGGAACAGCCTGGGAATTGCGGCTTGTGTGAAGCTATGCGGAAAATCTTTTGAGGACATGATCGAATACCTTTCTTGGAAATTGCAGGTGCTCGCTAACCACAGCCGCGTTCCTCTGTCGGAACGTGGCCGCGGCAGTTGTGAATCTCGCTTCGAATTGTCTTTGGGAGAGCTACTCGTGGTGCAGATTCCAGCGAATTCCGCCGGCGTAGGTCGGATGGTAATACTCGCGCTGAACCACATACTTCGGGCTGCCGTTGAAGAAGCCGAAGACCTCGTTGTTCAGGTTGAGGCCATAGGCATAGACCTGGAAGCCCCACGGAAGCGTGTAACTCGCCTGGGTGTCGAATTGATAATGGGCGTAGAGGTAGTTATCCCCAGAGGGCCCTTTAACGCCGACCGAGTCTGCGCCATCCTGCCACTGGTATTGGTAGATCATGGCATCGTCGTAAGTCATGCCGACGCGCATTGAGAAGCGCTTTGTGTCGAAGGTGGGGCTGATATTCCAGGTGTTCGGCGCGTCGCGCAACAGCGCCGGCTCATCGGTCCGGCCGGGCAGATCGCGGGCTTTCGAACTTGTGTGACTGTAATTTGCCGAAATGCCGAGGCCGCCCATGACACTTGGCAGATACGCCATCCGTTGCTGGAAACTGATCTCGAAACCTTGCACAAAGCCGCTGCCCGCGTTGATCGGCTCCGTCACCAGAACGTTTGTTCCCGCAGGAACATGCGGGAACGTCTGCGTCGAGTAAAACTGCTCGTATGCAATCGGCTCGGTGAGGTCTTTATAGAAGTAACCCGCCTGAAGCAGCCCCGTATGGCTGAAGCTCCGCTCGTACAAAACGTCGTAATCGTTTGCAAGCTCGGCCTTCAGGTTCGGATTCCCAATACTTATTGTCACCGGAGTCTGCCCCAGCGTAGGCTGGCTCACAGCTTCAGAAATGTCCTGTGGATCGGGGCGGGCAACACCGCGGCCGTAGACGACACGCAGATCGGATTCCTTATCTAGTGCGAAGCGCAGCGAGGCGCTGGGCAAAATGTTGGTGTAATCACCGCCTGCCTTGTACGAAAGAGTGTTGGTAGTTTCATCAAAGCTGGTCGTATCCACGTGCGTGGCTTCAACGCGCAGACCGGCAACCAGACGAACCCGGCTGGCAAGTTCAATCGTATTCATCACGTAACCGGCGGGAATGCGCTCAATCAGGTCAAAGTTATTGGAGTTCGCGCCGGGGCCGCCAACAAAAACGAGTTGGCTTTCATTGTTCTCCACCCATGTCTTAAGCTTGCTCCAATCCGTGACCGCCGGATAACTGCCGCCGTAGGTGCCGTCATAGTAGACGGAGTCTTTAAAAGAACTCGACCACTCTGGATGTTGAGCGACGGGTACCGGGATGTAGTTTCCGTTGGCGTCCTGCGGCGCAAACCACGACGAATTGTAGGTGTCGTCGAATTTGTGTGCGTTGCGAATTTTCGCGCCGAACTCCACCGTCCCGAAATGCGAGCCGAGGTGATAGAACCTCGCATACGAGCCAGACGCTTGCAGGTTCACCTCGGCGCTATGTCCGTAGGTTGGATAATCGAATTCGTTGAAGCCGTAATTGTTGACGTCGAAGGCGTTGTCGGAATCCGCTACGCCTGGCCCGATGCAGCCAGCCCAGCCAGGACGGTTGACGCTCACGCCAGGCACGTTCATGCACTGCGCGTTGGGGTCGCCCATCCATTGATAGTTGGCGCCGCCGCTGCCGCTGAGGGAACGCGACCTGGATGCGGATGCTGACCACAGGATCGTATTGGAATTGATGATGTGCTTGCCTTGCAGAGCGAGGCTCCCAATTGCCATGTTGGGCCTGCGCCAATCCTGACTGTAATTGGGTGCAGCGCCGTCGTTCATGGTGAACACCCACTTGTTGCCCCAGTTACGGAAATTGGAATACAGTCCGCGCAGAGAAATATTGGAGCCTTCGCGGAGCTTGTAGTCGGTACTCCCCGTGGCTCCCCAGCGGCTGCGGTTATAGATGTAGTCGCGGAAGTCCATGCTGCTGTAATGCGGAGATGCATCGCCGGGTGTCGGCACTGGCTCAATGTCATTGATGCCGCGGCCGTTGTAATCGTATGTGCCGCCCAGCAGAACTCCCAGCTTTTTGTCGGCAAGAAAGCGCCTGCCAATGGTGCCGCCGAACTGATCCACTTCCCGGCCTCCGATAATCGGCGTATAGCCGCCCACTCCGTATAGCGCGACTGTCGGCGCGTCCGTTGCGGTCTTGGTCACCAGGTTCACAGAGCCGCCAATGCCATCTGCATCGATGTTGGCCTGCAGCGTTTTGTTGATCTCCACGGAGTCAACCAGGTCGGAAGCGATCGTATCCAGCTTGATCTGACGGACGCCCGACTCCGGCGACGGGATGGTGACACCGTCAACCATCGTGTTGCTCAAGCGCGGTTCAGTGCCGCGAATCTGCACGTACTTTCCTTCACCTTCGTCACGTTCAATCGTGACCGAGGCCATCCGTCCGAGCGCGTCGGCGATGTTGGCATTGGGCAGCGAAACGATGACGTCGGCCGGAAGAACCTGCAGGATGTTTTCTGCCGCCAGAGTGCGGTTGATCGCTTCAGCCTCGCCGAACGGGCGGTCGGCACTTACAACCACCTCGTCGCTGGCATTCGCAACCTTCAGCACCGCGTCCACGTGAGCTTCCTGCCCGGCAACTACCGTGACTGTGCTTTTGAATGTGGAAAAGCCAACGTAGGAGATCGAGACTTCGTACGTTCCAGGGTCCACTCCTGTAATGGCGAACTCGCCTTGTCCGTTCGTCGTCACCGGTCTGAGTTGCGGGTGAATTTCTATCTTCGCGCCTTGCAGAACGGCGCCCGCGGCGTCCTTGGCGACACCGCTGATGATGCCCTTGCCGGTTTGGCAAAGCCCTGAAATTGTAACTGCGGTAAGCAGGAAAACGACTGAAAAGAAAAAGAGTTTGCGCATGGCACTCCTCATCGCGGCGTTGCGCCGGAAAGTCTTGCAGGATGGGAACAACGAATCTAACCTGCCTGGATCTTAGGAGGCCTTCTTAAACTGACGTTCACAATTCCGTGAATATTCCCTAAGGTTGGGGGAGGAATATCCATCGGAATGTGAATGAACGATGAATTCAAATCGGTGACGTTGTTGGACAAGCTGTTTGCGCTTAGGCTGAAAGTGTCGCCCTATGCGAATTCTCATTGTCGAAGACGAACCTCGCATGCAGGAACTCTTGCGCAAGGGGCTCTATGAGTCTGGATTTACGGTCATGTCGGCGGGCGATGGAGAAACTGGCCTGGAGATCGCGACTGCCCACGACTTCGATGCGCTTGTGCTGGACATCGGCCTGCCTCGGATGAATGGACATACCCTGATGCAGGCACTGCGAGGACGCGGACGAACGACGCCAGTAATCATTTTGACGGCTCGTGACTCAGAGGACGACATCATTCGCGGGCTTGATCTGGGCGCGGATGACTACCTGACCAAGCCCTTTTCGTTTGCTGAGCTTGTTGCCCGCCTGCAATCGATCACCCGGCCTCATCGAAGCGAAAGAGACGGCACCATCGAAGTCGGCGATGTCGTGATCGATCCGTTGCGGCGAACGGCGATGCGGGACATGCAGCCCATCGACCTTACGCGCCATGAGTTCCTGCTTTTAATGTGCCTCATGCGCCAGCCAGGCAAGTGCGTGCCCAGACAGTTGCTCACACAGTCTGTGTGGGGCTCCGATCGCGCAATTGCCGCCAGTACGCTTGATGTCCTGGTGAACTCGTTACGGTCGAAGATCGATGCGCCTTTCGCGAAAAGGCTGATCGGCACGGTCCGTGGTACAGGATATATTTTCCGAGAATCCGCCGCCGCGCGCGAGGTTACGCAATGATGCCCTTGACCATCCGCACCAGGCTAACGCTTTGGTACGGCGCCATGTTTGCATCGGCTGCAGCGGTTTTGTGCATAGCCAGCCTGTGGATGCTGCAGCGCACCGTCGACGAAACTGAGTATCACGACCTGCAGGAGCGGGCGGAGGACATTCAAGTGATCCTGAGCCATGAGGCCCCGGATCGAACCCTGCAGCAGATCGAAGAGGACCTTGCTTCTGTCTACGAGGAAAAAGACGACGGGAAGTATCTGCAGATACGCGACGACGCGGGCAACTGGCTCTTCCGTTCAAAACGCATGGCGGCGGAGAACCCCGATCTGCCGGCTCCCAACCGGCTGCCGAGCG
>JBEKFD010000088.1:0-17633 GCA_050013495.1 Occallatibacter sp.
CGAATGCTCGACCGCATCGAGAGTTCCATGCATCAACTGCATACCATCACAGATTCACTGGCGCACGATCTGCGCAGCCCCTTGACTGCGATACGCGGGAAGCTTGAGATGTCGTTGTCTTCCACCAGTCATGGCGACCAGGCCGAACCGATCGTTTCTGCCATCGAAGAACTCGATCGCCTCACTGAGTTTCTCAACCAGTCGCTGGATGTCGCCGAAGCAAAAGCAGATGCCCTTCGGCTCACCCGTACTCGGATTGACCTGAACGAACTGCTCAGAGTCATGGCGGATCTGTATGAACCGAGCATGGCCGACAAAGGTCTCCAGATCGGTCTCCACTCTGCCGGTTCGGTGACGATTGAGGCCGATGCCGCACTAATCCATCGAATGATTGCAAATCTTTTTGACAATGAGCTCAATCATCTGCCCACCGGCTGCAGCGTGACAATTCGACTTCAAATCGAGGAAGACTCGGTGTCGTTGGTCTTTGAAGATGACGGGCCGGGCTTCTCCGCGGATGTGATGCCCCATTTATTCGAACGTCGCGTAAAGGGAAGAGAGTCGAATGGTCACGGGCTCGGCCTTGCTTTCATCGATGCCGTCGCTCGCGCGCACGATGGGACCGTCACAGCACGCAACCTTGCAAGCGGCGGTGCGCAGATTACCGTAACGCTGCCGCTTGTTTTGAGAGAGAGTGTAAGCTCGCCCGTTGCGGTAGTTCACGCCGCTGACTGAGGCCGGCGAAACCTCAGCGGAGGAAATTCTGGGGTGAACCGGAGTGTGTCTCCCAATAATTTCAGAACAAGTTCGCAGATTCGAGAGGCGAATTCGTGACGCATTCCGGGATTGCCCGAGCCTTACTCTTGCTCCTTTGCACCTTCCAGGGACTTGGAACCTTGGCGATCGATCTCGGTCGTACTCATGCGACGAACCCTGAGTGGCCGCGCCATGCAAGGTATCACGTCGTATGGCAGGCAATCGGTACTGCCCTTTTGTCAGTGGTGGAACTAGCGATCCTTCTGATTCCCGGACCTCTTCAACCAGAGCGGTTCTATCTGACCGCGGTTTTGGCCAGCATCCCGATGCTCGGCTTCTTTGCCGCATTGGTTGGTCGAAAACACCATGGCGGCGCTCTTTCTGACCCGAACGGAATTCAGCCTGCGAGAATCGTTGCCTGCGGCTATGAGAAGCACATCGACCTTAATCTACTGGCTGAGGTGGTCGCCTTCTTGGTGCTCCTCGCCATCGTCATCCTCTTCAGGTATTGAACGCTCTGCTGCGCCAAGCGTGGTCTCCGCTGGCTTCGCTGGCGGGTCGTTTGCCCAGTCCGGGTTCGATTCCGCTGTGAGTCTCACATTCTTGGACAGCAATGGCTGCTGACCTTCCTCTACCATAGCCCGAGATAGAACGTCGAAGCTATCGATTGTCAATGGCTTAGGTCGAAGCAGAATGACATGTCCCTAACTTGTCGTCGCCGCTGAACGGGAGTTGAGTCTTGACTAAATAACTCCGCAGAAATAGGATGGGTGCCTCCTCCAGTATCAACCCTCGGGCCCTGCGTAAACGGCAGATTGGAATTACCAAACTTCAGGCGCGCGGGGCTTCCCCGGCCTTTGCGCAGTCAGAATTGCAACGCGACCCGAAGGGCCGCTCGATGAGGAGAATCCTATGTTCACTGCGAAGTCGCTGACCTGCCGCGCTTTTTCCGGCCTACGTTTCTGCACTATGAAAGGACGAATTCCAATGAAGAGTCTGAAGCTTTATTCACTCGTGGTGATTTGCGCGCTTGCTGGCCAAGTCGCCAGCGGTTTGGCAGCTACGCTCACGCCTGGTCAGACAGTGGCCGGCACTATCAGTTCAGCGGCACAGGCCAACGTGTACACCTTCACTGCAACTGCCGGAAATGTCGTCGATTTGACGATGACTACGACGAGCGGCAATCTCGCTCCAAGAATTCGGCTTTACAATCCCATCGGAACGCTCATCGGTTCTGTCAGCGCCTACGATTGCAACGCTGGCCCCCAGGAGTTGAATACGATCCAGCTAACCGCGACAGGCACTTACACCGTTGACGTAAGCGACTGTGCAAGCACGAATACCGGCAACTACGCACTTTACATGCAGTTGGTAAACAGTCCGGGCGGCGCCTCAAATCTTCCTTTTAATCAGACGGAATCCGGGACCATCGGATCGGCAGCGCAGAGCAACACCTACACTTTCAGTGCGACCGCCAATCAGGTCATCGATTTTACGATAACTCCCACAAGCGGAAGCCCGAAGATCCGGCTTTATAACCCGGATGGGACGCTAGACAGCCAGGTCATTGCCTACGATTGCAACGCCGGCCCTCAAGAGCTGAACACTGTCACGCTCCCGACGACCGGCGCCTATACCGTGCTCGTCGGTTACTGCGGTGACACGAACACCGGCAGCTACGAGATTTATGCGCAGCTTACGGACGGTCTCATCGGCGTACCCCTTCTCTTCGGTCAGACACAGCCGGGTACAATCGACACAGCTGCGCAGAGCAACACGTATACCTTCAGCGCGAACGCCGGTGACGTTGTCGATTTTACGGTGACTCCCTCAAGCGGAAGCCCGAAGATCCGGCTTTATAACCCGGATGGAACGCTAAACAGCCAGGTCATTGCCTACGATTGCAACGCCGGTCCTCAAGAGCTGAATACATCCATCCTTCCGACGACGGGCACTTATACCGTGCTCGTCGGTTACTGCGGTGACACCAATACCGGAGATTACGAACTTTATTCTCAGCGCACAAACAATCCGACCGGAGCCGTCGCCCTTCCCCCCGGGGAGACCCAAGCCGGTCTGATCGGCTCGGCAGCACAGAGCAACACCTATACGTTCAGCGCGAGCGCGGGCAACGTTGTCGATTTTACGATAACTCCCACAAGCGGAAGCCCGAAGATCCGGCTTTATAACCCGGATGGAACACTAAACAGCCAGGTCATTGCCTACGATTGCAACGCCGGCCCTCAAGAGCTGAATACATCCACGCTCCCGACGACGGGCACCTATACGGTGCTCGTGGGTTATTGCGGTGACACCAATACCGGCAACTATACGATTTACTCGCAACTGACGAACAACCCTTTCGGGGCTGCGCAAATTGACTGGGACCAGGTGCAAGCCGGCGTGATCAACTCGGCGGCACAGAGCAACACGTACACATTCGTCGGCAACGCCAGCGACGTTGTCGATTTTACGGTGACTCCCGCAAGCGGAAGCCCGAAGATCCGGCTTTATAACCCCGATGGAACGCTAAACAGCCAGGTCATCGCCTACGCTTGCGACGCCGGACCTCAAGAGCTGAATAATGCCACGCTCCCGACGACGGGCAACTATACCGTTCTCGTCGGTTACTGCGGCGACACGAACACCGGCAACTACAATCTCTCATCTCAATGCTTTGGTACCTGCCCATTGCCGGCGCCCACGCTCGCATCGATCTCTCCGACCAGTGTCCAGGCTGGCAGTGGTGGCCTTACCTTAACTGTGAACGGCACAAATTTCGTCAACATCGCCGCCAACTCGGTGGTTCAGTGGAACGGCAGCGACCTCGCAACTACGTGGGTCAGTACCACTCAAATGACGGCAGTGGTTCCTGCCTCCGATACTGCTTGCGGCGGTGTCTTTCCGGTGACGGTCTTCACTCCGGCACCTGGCGGCGGAACCTCTTCGGCGATCTCGTTTACCGTCAACAACCCGGTACCGGCCATCACTCCGCCGCTCTCGCCCGCCAGCGCCTTAGCGGGGAGTCCTGCCTTCACGCTCACCATAAACGGGTCCAACTTCGTTACCTGCTCGGCGGTGGAGTGGAACGGGAACGCCCTCGCCACCACTTTCGTGAGTGCGACTCAGCTACAGGCCGCGGTTCCAGCTTCCGACATCCAAACCGCCGGAACCGCGTCGGTATCCGTGTTCAACTCAACGCCAATCGGAGGCGCTTCGGCGGCACAAACATTTACCATCGACAATCCGCTACCGGCGCCAACTTCGCTTTCGCCCACGAGCGTCGCATGGGGAGGCGCAGGCTTCACGCTTACGGTAAACGGCAACAACTTTGTCCAGACTTCGACGATCAACTGGAACGGCAGCGGCCTCCCCACCAACTACGTGAGTTCGACCCAACTGACGGCGGCGGTTCCGGGTTCCGACTGCACAGCGGTCGGTATGGATCAGGTGACTGTCACCAATCCCGCGCCGGGAGGCGGCACCTCTGCGCCTGCCCTGACGTTCAACTGCGTCAACCCGGTGCCGGTAACGATTGCGCCGCTCTCGCCTGCCAGCGTGTTAATGGGAAGTTCAGGCTTCACGCTGACTGTGAATGGCTCCAACTTCATCCCGGCCTCAACCGTGATTTGGAAGGGCGCCCCTCTCTCCACGACTTACGTAAGCTCAACGCAACTGACGGCCGCGGTTCCGACGGCTGACCTGACAAATGCCGGCTACTTTGCGATAACCGTTCTGAATGCCCTCCCTGGCCCTGTCTCGAACGCGCAGACCTTCCTCGTCGACTTTCCGCAGCCGGTCGCGACGTCGCTCTCTCCCCCCGTGGTCGATGTGGGATCCGCGTTCACGCTCGTAGTGAACGGTTCCAACTTCTTCCAGAATTCAAAGGTACTCTGGAACGGCATCGCCCTGGCCACCAGTTACATGAGCGCGACGGAACTGCAGGCAACGGTTCCGGCTACCGATACCGCGACCCCCGGCACCGCCGAGGTGACCGTATTCAACTCAACTCCCGGAGGTGGGACCTCTTCGCCCGCGCTGCCGGTCGTGATCGAGGGTCCGCAACCGGTTCTGACTTCGC
Source organism: Occallatibacter sp. (assembly GCA_050013495.1). Lineage (GTDB taxonomy): Bacteria > Acidobacteriota > Terriglobia > Terriglobales > Acidobacteriaceae > Telmatobacter. Next base: position 4,838 of record JBEKFD010000088.1, read on the forward strand.
CGGCGTGTGGCAGCGTGCTTCCGGCTGGCGGCGTGACATTCAACTGGATTGGGAGCTACGGGGCCGCAAGCTACGATCTATGGCTGGGCACCAGCGGGCCGGGATCAAGCAGCCTCTATACCTCGGGTGTTACGGCATCCACTTCCGCCACAGTGCCCAGCATGCCGGCGAGAGCCGCAACGGTCTACGCGCGGCTGTACTGGACGCTTGGCAAAGTGACCCAGCACGTCGACTGCACCTACACCGAAGCCGGAGCGCCGGCGATGATAACTTCTCCGGCGCCGGGCAAGACGCTCGGTACTTCCAACGTGACATTTACCTGGACGGCAGGTTACGGGGTGACAGAGTACAACCTTTGGCTGGGCACCAGCGGCCCGGGATCAAGCGGCCTTTATAGCTCGGGTTGGGGAACGGCAACTTCCGCAACCGTGACCAGCCTGCCGGCGAAAGGAGTAACGGTCTACGCCCGGCTGTACTCGATGGTCGACGGAGTGGAGCATTACAACGACTACACCTACACCGAAACCGCAGCAGGGGCGCCGGCAACGATGATGACCCCCATGCAGGGCAGCACGCTTGGTACTTCCGGCGTCATGTTCACGTGGACAAAAGGTACCGGAGCGACACAGTACAACCTGTGGCTGGGACTCAGCGGGCCTGGATCGAGCAATCTCTATACCTCGGGTTGGTCGGCTGCCACTACCGTCACGGTGCCTAGCCTGCCGGGCAAAGGGGCAACGGTTTATGCCCGGCTGTACTCGGATGTCAACGGAGTGACTGAATACAACGACTACACGTACATCGAACAGTAGTAAACCAGCGCCCTGGCGCTGCGCACAACATGCGCGGCGTCAGGGTTGCCAATCCGTTCGAACGCAGACATGCAAGGAGCCAGGGAACGCCGGTAAGACCACACAAATTCGTAGGCGACTCGATGCTGGGGAGAAGAGGACTGGGCTAGCCGCCGAATTCTGGAGGAATGACCCGCAATCCGCCAGTCACTCATTGATCGTCGATCGGGATCAGCGGCGGGTTAACTCGCAAACTGCCCCACTGCGCGCTTTCGGCAAATCTAACCCTTCGGCGGAAGCCCCAAGGAACCCCACCAAACCCAAATCCCTACTGCCTCTCTCCCGCCGTAAACGTTGTCCACGGACCGGCCTTCATGTCGTGCAGAATCGGCCTTTGCCATTCGAACTCAGGATGCGCGGCCAGGAACGGCTGCGCCAGGAAGTCCTCGCCGCAGGGATGTCCGGCTCTGCCGATGAAGCTCAACTTGGCCGCCATGTCCGAGTCCATCACCTTCCCTGTTACAGCACCGCCCGGATCGAACGGCAGGTCGCCCCACACCTTTTCGCCCACCGGCGAAGTGTCCTCATGCCCGCACAGGCTGCGTTTGCCCGCATCCACCTTGCTTTCGTAGGTGTCGTAGTGGTCCGAAAGATACGCCTCGGCGAGCGCCGTATCCAGCTTGCCATAGTGCTCCTTCATGAACTGCTCGGCGCGAATGTGCCTTGCATTCATCGAGCTTTCCGCGTCGTTCGCATTGAACCCTGGAGTATCGTCGCGGATCAGAGCCGGGTCCGCGGAGAAATTCGACGACACAAAATAGCCATCCGTCTTCCTGGTCAATGGAGTATTGTGCAGGCCCAGTTCCAGGTATGCGATCTCGCCTGTCTTGCGGTCGCCGATCAGCCACGAATTGGCGTAGCCGCCGTTGTTGCCCTTTCGCATGATGGCCGCATATTCATCGATCGACGTGGCGTATTGCATCGCCTTGCGCGAGCGCTCAAACTCCGGAATGCCGTTCACGTCGAAGCCCTTGGCCATGGGCAGCGTGGTCTCGGTAATCATCAGGCCGCTTGCGTTCACGCCGAAGTCGTCCTGGCTGGTGATCACGCCCGGCAACCCGTCCATCAGGAGGTGCTGTCCGCTCGCGGGCACAATGTCGAAGACCACAGTCCAGCGTTCGCCCTCCGCATAGGACGACCAGTTGCTGTGCGCGATCACAATTTTTCCATCTTTGGTGGCGGAACCGGTGGCCACAAATGCGCTGCATTTGCCGGGCGCAACGGCCGCCACCGGATTGGGAAGATGTTCCTTGGCGTTTAGCGTGGGCAGATAGTAGTTGCTCAGCTCGAGGTCGCCGTTCAGCGCGACAATGTCCCAAAGGTCGATTGTCGAACCTTGCGCATGCAGCCCTTCCACAATGCCCTTCAACTCCGCCTGGTATTCCGGATCGAGATGCGGCCACAAGATCGTCTTGCCGGCCTCGCGAAAGAAGCTCCACGGGCGCTTATCGTCATGCGGCGAAGTCACAGTGTAGACGTGTAGATTGTCCTCAATCTCCCGCGCCAGCAGATATCCGTGCTGGAAGCCCACCTGCTCCGGCGTGCCTTCCAGATGCACGTAAGTCCAGCCGCCTTCGTTGAACTTGTAGGCGCCCGCAAGCCGGGGATCAACCGCCGCTGCCGTAGAAGCGCCGTATTCGACTTTGAGTACCTTGCCGGAGGGGAGCGGGGCGATTGGCTCTGCGGCCAGACAGGGCGCGCCAATCGAAACCAGGGCAATCAGGCCGAGAAGCAAGCAACTGCGCAACACAAAACGGTCCATCGGGAGTCCTCAGGGAAAGCGGGAATGGGGGAAGCCGCGAATGCCCTGAACATACCACGACGGATTGGGTCTGGCGAAATGGCCGGCAGCGCCTAGCGTTTCTTTCCGGACTTGCCGGTAGCCTTTTTCGCCTTTACCGGCTTCACGGCCTTCTTCACCGGTTTCGCCGCCGGCTTGGCAACCGCCTTTGCCTTTTTCTTCGGCGGAACAGCCTTCGCGGCGGCCTTGGGCCTTTTCGCCACAGGGACTGCCTTGGCTTTCTTCGCTGCCGGCTTCGCCTTCAATACCTTCGCTTTAACAGCCTGCGGAGGCTTCACGCTCGGAGCCCGGCGGACGAGTGCAGGGGCAGCCGCAACAACCTCTGCGCTGGCAGCCTGTGGAGGCTTCACTCCAGGGGCCAGGGTCGTCACAGGCTCCGGTTCAACGCCTTGCGGCGGTTTGATGCCGGGGGTAAGCTCATGGGCCTCAAGTTGCGGAGGTTTGATGCCTGGGGCATTCGCTCCTGTTGGAGACGCCTTTGTCGATTTCGCCATCTTGTCTTCCTTTCTAATGTTTGCTGCTGGGGCGGTTTTGCCCACCGGGGGAGCGGACGCCTTCGCCGGAACTGCTGCCGGCACAGATTTTGCCTCAGTTGCCGACGATTGGACTTTCGCAGAGTCGTTGGCCTGAGTCGGATTCTTGCCTTCCGGTATCTTGCTCTTCCCCGCGTGGGGATGCGGGTTCGCCTTATCCACTGCGGCAGACGATTTGCCCCCACGCTTCACGGAAACTGGCTCCGCATCGACCTCCGGCTCAGAATCCTCGGCATCCAACTCGTCGTCCGCAGTCTCCGGCTCCAGATCCTCGCCGATCTCAGGTTCCAGATCCAGCTTGGGAATGCTCAGGCCCAGATCGACTTCGTCCTCGTCGCCGCCAAGGTCGTCCAGATCCTCGTCCTCGTCAACTGCGTCTTCAGGTTCCTCGTCGTCGTAGGTCCGCTCTTTAATCTTGGCCTCGCCACGCTTGGCACGCGGTCTCTTGATACTGACCTGGGGCGGAGGCGCAGGGGGCGAATGCGGCTCAAGGAAAGTCCGGATCTCCTCGGGGGTTACCAAGCGTCCGTCAATCAGTTCCAGAAAGACACCCTGAACAATCCCCTTGTAACCGCCAAGCTCCGGCGTAATGCGCATCTCCTGCATCAGCGCGTGCGGAATGCGCTGGCGCGCCTCCGGCCACACCTTTAAGAACTGGTGATAGCGCTCCTGAACTGCCTTGTCTTTGCTTGTAAAGCCAAGCCAGAGAACTGCTTCTGGATCATAGCTCGTGAATAACTTGAAACCTGCCGAGGCTGTGGAATTCTCCTTTGCCAGCAGCACTTTGGCAAAGGCCGCGGCCATCGAATCCAGGCTGTTCCATTCCTCCACGAACCCCGGCCGCAGCAGCAGTTTCTTCAGGGCCGACAGCTCCTTGCTCGAAAGCCTGGCGGTCAGCAGTTGCATCTGCGCCGCCGACATGTCAGGATGAACCCCTTGCAGAAGCAGCTCGACTGCCAGATCGTGCAGCGCTTTCAGCTTCTCTTCGTCCGCCTTGGCCGCAGTCCACGCCGGGAACAAGGTTCTCATCCAGCCCTCTTCCTCCAACGCGCGCAGGACTTTCAAGCCCTCGTCTTCGTGACCAATCTGCTCCAGTTCCCGGCTCCGCGCCTCTTCCGAGAGCTGCTCGATCGCTCCATCACCCTTGGCGTTCTCGAATCGCGTCCTGGTCTTGGCATCCAGATCCCAGCCCAACCGGGCAATATACCGCGTGGCGCGAATCAGCAGCGACGGGTCCTCGATGAACCCGTAGTTCGACACCAGCCTCAGCGTGCGCGCCTCAATGTCCGCCGCCCCATTCAGGGGATCCATCAACAGGCCGTAAGAGCCCTCGTTGAGCGAGATTGCCATGGCGTTGACCGTAAAATCCCGACGCCGCAAATCTTCCTGGATGGAAGCCGCATGGTAAACCGGGGCTCCCAGTTTGCTGTAATCGATGCGGTGCGTGCTCACCACATCCACGCGAACGGTGCCCGGAAAACACAGGTAAAGGGTCTTCGAAATCTCGCTTTCACCCCAGACATGCGCGCCAAGTTTCTCAACTGTTTTCTTAAGTTTACTGGCATTTCCATGAACCGCTACTTCAATATCCCGCACCGCATGGCCGCTGGTAAGATCGCGCACCGCGTCGCCGGTCAGGAACAGGATCATTCCCGCCTCGCGCGCAGCCTCGCGCAACTGCCGCAACGCGTTCTGCTGGTCCCCCGAAAGCCGGTTTTCCAAAAGGTAAATGTAGTCAGGCATCCGTTTCCCTGTTTTCAGCCGTCTTCAATCCAGGCCGCTTGCCCCGCACCCAAGTCACTCATGTTGTTACGCTTACAACGCAGGCAATGGAAGCGGCAAAGCAGTACATTAACACAAACTTGCCCGCTTGGCTAGCATCTCGTGCACCAAGTTTGCAGCTACTTTCCCGGCGCACGGCAAGTGCTCTCCATGCGACAATCCAAAGCAGTGGCTTCTCTCCGCAAACCCGTGATTGTGCGCAAGTTCTCCAGGGACTGGTGCGCCGGCTATGCGACTGGAAGCTTCGCCCATGACGCTCCGGAACTTGAGATTCTGGATCTGACCGGAAAGGTCCTGCGCATCGCCTGGGAGCAGGTCAAGTGGGTCTGTTATGTGCGCGATTTCCCGGCCTCTTCGTCCGGATCGGACACCGCCAATCCTGAGCGCCTGCTGCACAAGCGCTTCTCCACCCGTCCCCGCACCGCCGGTGTCTGGCTGCGCATGATCCTCACCGACGGCGACGAGCTGGAGGGCCTGGCGGCCAACGACCGCACCCTGGTGGACGGCGCCGGGCTCCTGCTCACCCCGCCCGACACACGCTCCAACACGCAGCGGATCTACGTCCCCCGCGCCGCCATCCAAACCCTCGAAGTCGTAGGCCTCATTGGTGCAGGCACCCGCAGGAGCCCCGCGGAACGGCACATGGCCGCCAATCAGCCCGAGCTGTTTGCGCCCGATGGGGACACAGCATAGACTGCCCCCTTCCGGTACAATCGCATCGATGAAGCTAGGTGAGTTGGCAAGCCGTTTAGGTGCGGAGCTTCGCGGAGACGCGGACCTGGAAGTGACAGGTGTGAAAGGAATTGAGGAAGCCGGCCCCACGGATGTCACATTCGTCGCCAACCCCCGCTATGCTTCCCTGGCGCGCAAAACACATGCTGCCGCCGTGCTGGTTGAGCCCGGCTTCCAGGAGATTTCAGCCGCAACCCTGCGCCTGAACAACCCTTACCATGCCTTCTCCCGCGCCCTGGCGCTCTTCTATCAGCCGCCGTCTTACGCTCCGGGGATTCACCCAACCGCAGTCATCGATCCGAGCGCTGATATCGGCGACGGGGCACACATTGGCGCCTACGTCGTGGTGGGCTCGGGGGTGCGCCTGGGCAGACACGCCACACTGCTGCCCCACGTCGTACTTTACCCCGGAGTCCAGGCCGGCGACTGCTTTTTCGCTCACGCCCACGCCGTGGTGCGCGAGAACTGCGTGCTGGGCGATCACGTCACGCTCGAAAATGGCGCAATTGTCGGCGCTGATGGCTTTGGATTTGCCAAGAACGAGCATGGCCACTGGGAAAAGATCCCCCAATCCGGCCCTGTCCGCCTGGGCAACCGCGTGGACGTGCAGGCCAACGCGTGTATCGACCGCGCCACGGTGGGCGCAACGGAGATAGGCGACGGCAGCAAGGTGGACAACCTGGTCCAGGTCGGTCACGGCTCCAAGGTGGGGGAAAACACGTTGATATGCGCGCAGACCGGCTTAGCTGGCTCATCGGTGATCGGTAACAACGTCATTTTGGCCGGCCAAACGGGGATCGCCGGCCACTGCACGGTGGGTGATGGCGTCATTCTTACAGCGCAATCCGCCGTCTCGCACGATGTCCCGCCGGGCAAAATGATCTCCGGCTCGCCAGGATTCGACAACCGCGTCTGGCTGCGTGCGGTTGCCATCTTCCAGCGCCTGCCCGAACTGCTCAAGCGACTCGACCGGGTGGAAAAGAAGCTTGCTGCGGAATCGAATCACAATGACCAGATTGGAAATCAGGAATGACGAATCTCACGGGAACCGGGGACAAGCTTTGCCGCGCTGTCAGCGTCCTCGCGGCGATCGCCCTAACTGCAGTAACGGCTTGTCACTCCTATCACATCGACACAACCGTTGAGAACCGCACCGGAGCCGCCGTCCAACTCCTCGAAGTGGACTATCCAAGCGCCAGCTTCGGAGCCGACGCGCTGGCTTCCGGGCAGGTCTTCCACTATCGCATCCAGTTGCGAGGCAGCGGCCCGCTCAAGGTCCAATACACAGGCATTGGTGGCCGACAGGTGCAAATTGAAGGACCAGCCGTTGCCGAACTCCAGGAAGGCACGCTGGAGATTGTCCTGCTCCCCGAAGGCAAGGCCGAGTTCCACCCGCACCTAAACCCAGCGCGATGAAGTCGACCCAAGATGAAAAGCGCACCTACAGGAGCAGATGAGCCTTGTTGAATGATGCGTTTGGGTGGATTTTCCGCTTCCTAGTGCACCATGCTCTGGAACAGCGGCGAATGCAGCAGGCTGCTGAAATCCGAATCCGTCGCCGCAAAGTGAATCGACATCCGTCCTGAGTCCGACGCAATGGCCGTATCGGCCAAGGCCTGCTTCTCCGCTTCCGAGCCGCTCATCTTGCGCACCATCACGGCCGCGGTCAAGAGCGATGAGATTGTCGCCGCCGCAAAAGAATCGCCCGTCGAAATGGTCAGGTCGAACTTCACGCCATGCTGAAAGTCCATGCCGTACCACGATGCCTGCAGCCGCTTCTGCACGGTATCGAAGTCCGTCACCGAGCCTGCCTCGCCCAGCACCTGCCGCATCATGACCCGGGTTCCCTTGTCGTCCAGAATGCTCCACAAGGCCGCCGTATCCACGGTCTTCATGGCATCCATCATATTGTTGTTGGTCAGCAGGCTGGGTTCCACGCCATCGCGCGCGTCCAGAGCCTTCTCCACCGCGTCCTTGCCGCCAAAGATCATGGTCGAGGCATCCACAAAACAAAGCACCATGCCCGTCTTGGCCAAGGGATACATCCTGTTGGTGCGCAACACTGTGGCCTTCACCTTGTTCTTGCGGAAGTTGGCCACAATGTCCTGCACCGGAAACTGTCCCTGGGCAATGCCCACGGTTACCAGCGCATCGGTTGTCCCGGAGGGCCGGAAGAGCGCGAACGCCAGTTGCTCCACGTCGTGGTTCTCGTTGAGCCCGGACTTGGTCAGCGCCTCGTCGAACTGCTTCAGTTCCGGCGGCATCACGCGCCCGCGCAGTTCCATCGCCTCGGGCGAGTTCTGCATCGCACGGTAGTCGATCACCACCAACTGCTGCACATCGTGCGGAACCGCAGTGCGCGCATCGGTCGACAACTGCGCTGCCTGCGCCAGTGTAGCTGCTCCCAGCAGCATCGGAATCATCGAAAACTTCACCAATTGCTTAAACAATTTCTATCCTCCGGACCTCGAACTTGTATGGGCGGCAGTCTTTGCATCCAACTCCCTGGAATCGCCCGCAGCTCTCGCAGGTGTTCCCGCCAATGTGTTAGACGCAGTCGCCGACTCCTGCATCACAATTCTAACTCTGCGGCGCTTTTTGAGTTCGGCTCCGCGTTGCGAGTTCGGTTCACGCAACCCCAGGCCAGGCCAGCGGAGCGCCCAGCCGGTGCTCCAATATCTTGGTCTGCTCATCGAACCCTACCAATTGACGCATCCATTCACTCTCCCGCTCACAGGCCGCCTGCGGAATCAGGCCAATCACTTCCCCTTGAACCATGGCTGCCTTGTGGCGTTGCGCGAGATTGGATACAGCTCGATACACCTGCGAAATACGCGTCACCTCAAAATCCGTGATGTTCATGGAGAGCTGCGCGCGCCCGTGCGCCAGCACTCCCATCGCCTTCACGCCCTTCAAACCGCCCGTGGCTGCGCGGATTTCGCGGGCAATCGCTCTCACCATAGCTACGTCTGTGGAATCGAAGTAGATGTTGTACTCCACCAGGAATTTGCGCGCACCCACAGCGCATGCTCCAGCAGTCGGATGCAAGCCCGGCCCGCCCAGATCCGGCCGCCGCGACGATTCTCTCCGCACCGCATCCCGCAATCCCTCGAACTGCCCGCGCCGCACTTCGTCCAGATTGGCGCGATCGGGTCTCGCCGCGGCCGCCTCGTAGAAAAAGACCGGCACACCGAACCGCCGCCAGATCTCGAGGCCAGCCTGCCGCGCCAGCAATGCGCACTGCTCCAGCTTGATGCCGGAGATGGGTACAAAGGGAATCACATCCGCCGCGCCGATGCGCGGGTGTTCGCCCTGCTGGCGGGTCAGGTCAATGAGTTCCACAGCCTTGCCCACACCGCGGATCGCCGCTTCCACCACCGCAGCAGGCTCCCCTGCTATGGTCACCACCGAGCGGTTGTGCGAGGCGTCCATCGACCAGTCCAGCAGGCGCACCCCGTCCATGCACATCGCGGCCACAATGGCCTCGACGCGGCGGCCATCCGTGCCCTCTGAAAAGTTCGGTACGCACTCCACCAGCTGCCCGCTCATGCTCTGGTCCCTATTCCCTGTTCCCTGCCGGTCACTTCCACCACGTGTATCCCAGCTGGATTTGAATGCTTGCATTCACCCCGGGGTTCCTGTCCCCCAGCGAAGCTGAAGAAATGTGCACCCCGTTCACGCCCAGATCGATCGACCGCTTGGGCGCGGTAAACCAGTGAAACCCGCCTCCGCCCTGAGGCGAAAAATTGATCACCGAAGTCCCCCCCGGCGTCCCGTGCGGAACCAGCAAATCCGGCGGGAACTTGTGGGTGGTGTAGATCAGCCCGCCCGCCCCTTGAAACCACGGCTGGAACCTCCGCGACTTGGTCAGGAAATTCCAGCGAAAAATCACCGGCGTCAGGCTGGCGCCAGTAAAGGTCCCACCCCCCTCCGGCCCCACAAAATAGCACGTCCCCGTCGCGCACGGAAACAGAAAGGTAGCATTCGGATTCGGGGGCGGCGTGTAGGCCTGCCAAAGCGGCATGATGTTGGCGCCAAGCTCGAACTGACCCGAAAGTATTCCGGCGTGGAGCACGGGAGTGAGCACCTTGCCGGCTTGAAAGCCTGCCGCGAAGAACCCGTAATTATTGCGATTGCCCAGACCAACTCCCCCGTTCACAAATGGCCCGAACTCCCAGCTTTGATTCTTGCGCACTTCTGCCACGGGGCCATCTGGAAACGACGAGATCCCGGGACCGTTAAGAGTTGAGTTAACCGGGCCCGCACCTTCTGCGCTGGAAACACTTGTGGCGACGCCCGGAGTCTCGGCGCCTGCGCCCACAGCCGCAGCCATCAAAATCAACAGGAAAAAACTTTTGCCTGGGATCAACGTACTATTCCCTTCCCTCTAGATTTATTTCTTCGTACCACAAAAAGGCCGCCACATCCGGGCGGCCTCTTTCATGCCATCCCGCCCAAAAACTAGCCCGCCGCATGCTCCATCTGCTCGGCGTCCATATCGAAATTGGAGTAAACATTCTGCGTATCGTCGCAATCTTCCAGAGCCTCCAGCAGGCGAATCATCTGGTTGGCCGCGTTTCCTTCGAGCTTGGTATAGGTGGAAGCCACCATGGTCACCTCGCTCATCACGGTGGGAATCCCCGCCGCCTTGATGGCCGCCGCAACCGCTTCATAAGACGCCGGGTCAGTGATGACCTCCCAGGTGTCGCCTTCGTCGCGCAGGTCTTCGCCGCCATGCTCCAGAACGATGTCCATCAGTTGCTCTTCGGTGGCTGAGTCCTTCTCTACCGCGATCAGGCCCTTCTTCGCGAACATGAACCGCACCGAGCCGCTCTCGCCCAAGTTGCCGCCATTCTTTGAGAAGGCGTGCCGAATCTCGCTTACCGCGCGGTTGCGATTGTCCGTGGTCACGTCGACAATAATGGCGACGCCGCCGGGGCCGTATCCTTCAAAGGAGATTTCTTCGTAGCTCAGGCCTTCCAGTTCGCCGGTGCCGCGCTGGATGGCGCGCTTGATGTTATCCGCAGGCATGTTTTCGGACTTCGCCGCCAAGACGGCGGTGCGCAGCCGCGCGTTGGTGTCAGGGTTACCGCCGCCTTTTGCGGCAACGGCGATTTCCTTGAGCAGGCGGGTGAATATCTTGCCGCGCTTGGCGTCCAGCGCGCCCTTCTTGTGCTTGATTGTGGCCCACTTTGAATGGCCGGACATGGGAACCTCAGCGAAGAGATGAGAATTGCGGCGCGGACACGCGCCTGACCTTGTGAGTATACCACCGGGGCAGCCCGGCGGGTTCGGACCAATCACCCCTGAAAAACGCCCCTCCGCGCACCCCAAAGCAAAAACTCCAGGCTCGTTTGGGCCCGCGTTTTATGCGGTGAGTCGATTCGCTATTCAGGCGCCGTTTCTGCAAAATGAGCTCCAAGTCGCCCTTCCCCGCCCCGGCCCGGAATCCCAGCCAGCTTAGTCCGGCCGGCGAGCTAAATTATGTTAGATTCAAGAAGCCACCCAACGGAGAGATGGCCGAGTGGTTTAAGGCGCACGCTTGGAAAGCGTGTGTACTTTAACGAGTACCGTGGGTTCGAATCCCACTCTCTCCGCCAATAAAATCAACAATTTACGGGAACTGCTCGTTGCTAGATAGAGTCTAAGCGTGTTCCCTTTTTAGCGCAAGATTATTTCGCATTTCTGCTCTTTTCCTTTCGACACCTATCGCTGCACGTTTCTGTGTCTTGACGTTTCCCGCCTGGGCCAACTTGGAAGTAATGGGGGCATCCAAGATTCGCACACTGCTTTAGCTGGAAGTCCCCCGCTATCGTCTGCGCAAAGCGCATCCACATTTCTGCAAGCAGATTTGACGGCTGGAATATGATTCGCTGATGAAAATCCGGCGTCAATGTCAACCGGGGAACGATTATTGTCGGCGTGTCCGTGTCCGAGAGTCTCTTGTTGACTTCCCACTGGAGAGCGCACCGTGCGGGCAACACAACGTCCTTAGGGTTAAAGCGGCTCAATTCCCCTGTGCGGGTGAGCGGAACATCCGTCCTGCCCCGCACGTAGCGGATTTCCTTGTCTGTGCGCACAATGATTTTCTTGAGTTCCGCGTGCCGTCGCTCATCTTGGATTTGATCCCACAGGGTTACGACGGTTCGCATGTCTTCGATTTTGGCATTCCAACGATCTAGCGACGTGCCGCCGACCATGCGACCGCTACGCGCGGGAACGTATGCGATGGGCCATAGGTCAAAGAGGTCGCCGTACTTCCCCGCAAATTCCCGGATGGCATCCCGCGTTGGACTGAGGGCGGCAAATTCCCGATACAAGCCCGGTTCCGGCGTATAGTTCCAAGCACCAACTCCCGGCGCATGGACCGGATAGAGACGCAACTTGCCATCCTCTCCGTCCAGCCATTCATACCCCGCGCTGTTGACCGTCCAGCGGAAGATGAAGGGGTCAGTCTGAATTTCTTTCGCCCCGCGAAACCTACGCTCGTCAACCCTTTTTGAGTGTTTCACAGCTCTACCTCTATGTCACATTTAAGCACAATTAGATGTCTTGCGTCAATCTATCCTAAGTCCTATGCTCTTAACTGTACTCGCAAACGGGATGGCTTATCCCGTCAATGGAAAGGGACTCAGAATGAGGCCGAAAGAAGACAAATTGCACACCGCTGAAACCGCCGCCGAGTTGCTCGGGGTACGGCCATCAACAATCCGTTGGTGGTGGGCAATCGGGAAACTGCCAAGGTTAAAGCTTGGACGCTTTTCGCGTGTCCGAGAGAGTGCTCTGTTGGCGTTGATTCAGCCCGAGCAGAAAGGACCGGCGAAATGATTCCGCCTTCGTCGATTGACCGTTACCCGGAAAACACGCTTGAGGGCCTGGTCGCACGCGAGTGGGCTTCGATGATTGCCGAGTGTGAGGACCACACGATTGACCTAGAGCCGATTCAGAAAGTGATTGCCAAGAGCCGTGCCCTCATGCGTGCGTCGGGATGGCCCGCAATCTATGAGCACAATTTCCTTGTGCAACTTCGCAACGATTTGACCGAGCTGACACACGCCCACCCGGTCACGCGGCAATTCATTCAACTCTTGATCATT
>JBEKFD010000089.1:0-25812 GCA_050013495.1 Occallatibacter sp.
AGGTCAATCCCCGCCAGGCCCGCGTCAGTGTAGTACACGAACGCCCGCGACGAACCCATCTCCAGCTTCACGTCCTGAATCAGTCCCAACCCTGTGTACGACACCGCGTCCATGGTGCATTGCACCATGACCGCTGCTTGCGCGGCCGACGGTGGACTCGTCACCTTCGTGCAGGTTCTGGGCGCCCGCGCATCGTACTCGGACAGCATGGTGAGCGGGCCGGAGATGGCAGCACCACTCTGCCCCTCCCCATCTGCGCTCTTGCATCCAAATGGTGTGAGAAGCGTGAGAACGAAGCAGCAAAGCGCCGCTGTGCGCATGTGATTGGACGAATTCATGATCGACACTCCTTGAAGAAGCCTTTCGGGAATCAGCAGCGTTACCGGAATGCGAAAATTCCCGAGGGCGCTTTCGACCCCGAGAACCTTCGCGTTGAGGCTTAGCCGATGGAAGTGCGGCCATGCCTTGGATTCCTCGTGAAACTCGTGCGCAAATGACCTAGAAGGCCGTCGGCCCCGCAATCATGCGGCGCGCATTTGCGTTTGCCCCGCCCATTGAACACTTCCAGTCCCCGAAGGTCGTCTTCCAGCACCTTCCCGTACCGGCAGGAATGTCGTACGATTCGCAGTTCTTGCCTGCCACGGTAACCGTGTTTGCCGTCGAGCAACCGTAGGCCGTCAGGCTGCCGCGAAGCGGAATCACCGGGGCCTTGGTGTCGATCTCGTTGAGAAACGAGTCGCTGGTGTAAATGAAAGCCCGCGGCGAAGCCAGTTGAACCGTCACGTTTTGAATGAGGTTGATTCACCCGGTCGATTTCCCATCCATCGTGCACTGAACCAGGATGGTTGCCGCCGCGACCGAAGGCTGAGCCGTGTACCCTGTACACTGCCTGGGGTCACGGGTCGCGAAATCGGTATTGACCTGAACCGGCGCGGATGCTCCGTTCTGTCCCGCTCCCTCGCCATCGGCGCTTTTGCATCCCAGCGGTGTGAGAAGCGTGCAAGCGAAGAGACAGAGAGCCGCTTGCTGCGTGCGAGAGAGATAATTCATGATTGACGCTCCCGGAGAAAGACCTTGTGGAATGACAGAGGAATCAAGCAGGAAGCCCTGAACAGCGCAATCGCCGCACGGAACCTTCGCGTAGAAGCTCTAAAAAGCCGTCGGCGGCCCTGCCGCTTCCATCTTTGGAGGAGCGCCCTGCAATCTGCATTTCCAGTCGCCGAACGAATTCCTGTAGCACCAACCGCTGGCTTCGGGAATTACGCTTTTCACGCAGTTCTTTCCCGCTGGAGTCTGGTTGGTGATGGTCTTGCATAGATAGCTTGTGTAACTGCCTTGCAAGGGATACACCGGCGCGTCGAGATCGATTCCTGTGAGCCCCGCGTCGGTCTGATAGACGAATTTCCTTGATTTGCCGATCTCAAGCTTGATGTCTTGAATCAGCCCAACGCCAAAAAGGGAATCGGCTTCCATAGTGCATTGCACCAGCACGGAGGCCACCGCTTCAGAAGGCGGGCTCTTCACCTTGGAGCAGGTCCGCGGCGCCCGCGATTGATATTGGGGAAGCATGGCGAGCGGGCCGGAGATGGCCGCCGCGCTCTGTCCGGCGCCCTCGCCATCGGCGCTCTTGCAGCCGAGCGGTATGAAAAGCGTGAGAACAAAAAAGCAAAGCGCCACCGGGCGCACGCGCGTGTGCGGAATCGTCATCGACTCTCCTTGATGCACTTCTTGGCTGGAACCCTTGGAGAAAGACCTGCGAGATGGGAATGCAGAGCCTCGAAGCGGCGCGGCCGTCGAATGGAGATTCCGCCAGAAAGCAGGTCACATTCTGCGCGTCGTGCGAACGGGGTTCCTGGGGACGCGTGGCCTTGAATGTGGAGGCTGATGGTGTCCCGACCCTACTCCCCGAGAGGCAGGAGCGTCAAACAGCGCCGCGGCAACCATAGAGAATGACAGCACCGCGTCATGCGGGGTGTCTGTTCTATATCGCTCAGGAATGGGAGTATTCCAGTCTCAACCCAAATACTGGGACCATAGAACTGCTCGCGCCGGCATGTTGCGTTTACGTGAGCCAAAGGAGCGATCCAGGCAAATGGCCTCAGATGCATCGCGGGCTCCGAACGATGTTCGGGCGCGCAATTCACCCTCGTCAGGCTCCTTGTTTCAAAATAAGGTTCAAGGCCTGCTATGCCTTATATGTGAATTCGTTGCGATGTCCTGGAGTCACAGTTCTCTTTACAGTCTTCCATGTCCTGTTTTTTGATCCAGCCTGCGCGCAGACGTCCGCATCGATCAACGCACAAGGAGCGATGGCGTGGAATTCACAGCATGCCGAACTCGCCGCAGATCTTCCTAGAAGACTCCCAGTAGATAGCACACCAGCAGAATCACCAGAATGGTGCCCAGGCCAATGCCTCCGCCGCCGCCGTAGCCCCAGCGCCTGTAGCCGTAGTAGCCTCCGCCGCCGCCGAAAACCAATAACAGAACCACGATCAAGATAATCATTCCCATGTTCGATCTCCTTCTCTGAATGGCGCGATCTCCGGCTCATTCCGTCGATTCCGGTACGCCGCGTATTGGGTTCTCATCCATCAAGACGAGCTTTGCTGGACCGCAACCCCACATCCGGAGTGTCCCATTTGGGAACTGCCCGCGCTGAGCAATCCAGAACACTGCAAATGTGGGATGCAGTTTGCACGCATCGAGCAGCGCGGGGAAGGTGAATGATTATGGTCTTTTGGTTTCTCTATAGCTTTGCTGGTGCAGATACGGATCTGCCCACTCAGCAGATTCTTGGCAACTGCTCGCCAATCTGCTGCGCTATCACGCGGTTGGCACCCATCTGCGTGCGCGCCACCAGCATGCCCTTGTGCTCTGCCGTTGCCTGGCCGATCACGGCCGCATCCCGGCCCAGCGGATGGCCGCGCAGGATCGCGAGCACCCGATCGGCAGCTTCAGGCGCGACGAAGAACACCGCCTTGCCCTCATTGGCCACATACACCGGGTCGAGGCCGAGGAGTTCGCATGCCGACTGCACTTCGGTGCGCACCGGCAGCCTCCGCTCGTCGATCGAAATGCCAACGCCCGAGGCCTGTGCAAGCTCGTTCAGCGTGGAAGCAAGGCCGCCGCGCGTCGGGTCGCGCATGGCGTGCACCGCGCCGCCTGCCTCATCGAGCACTGCGGCAATCATTCCGTTCAGAGCGGCGCAATCGGAGCGGATCTGGCTTTCGAACTCCAGCCCTTCGCGCACGCTCATGATGGCCATGCCGTGGTCGCCGATGAAGCCCGAAACCAGAATTGCGTCTCCCGGCTTGGCATGCCGCGGCCCGACCTGAATCCCCTCGCGCAGCAGGCCGATGCCCGCCGTATTGATGTAGCAGCCGTCGCCGTGTCCGCGCTCCACCACCTTGGTGTCGCCCGTGACGATCTGAATGCCGGCGGTATCGGCGGCGGCGGCCATGGCATCGACAATCGCCGCAAGCTGCGCCAGCGGGAAACCTTCTTCCAGGATGAAGCTGGCACTGAGGTACTTTGGAATGGCGCCGGAGACGGCCAGATCGTTGACGGTCCCGTTCACGGCCAGGTCGCCGATGGAACCGCCGGGGAAAAACAGCGGCTGCACGACGAAAGAATCGGTGCTCATGGCGAGGCGGCCGGAGGGGAGATCGAGGGCAGCAGCGTCGCCCAGGCTTTCCAGAGCAGCATTGCGAAATGCAGGGAGAAACAGGTACTCCACCAGTTCGTTGCCCAGCTTGCCGCCGCCGCCGTGGCCCATCACGATGGTGGGATAGCCGACCAGCGGCAGCGGGCAGGTCCAGTTGCTGAAGTCCGGCGGTGCAAGAGTCTCAGACATTTTCATTCCTCTAGCGCAGGGCTCCTCGCGGACCTTCTCCAGATCGCCTGAATTTGAGTGACAGGATCACCCCAAGCGCGAGAAGCATGTCCCCGATGATCAAAAGAAGCATCTCCTCGTTCTGCAAGTTGCCTCGAAAATCTTCGTTCAACAAAAGCGGCGCCTGGATCGGAAGAAGCAACCCATAAACAAATAGCCAGCGATCAATCCGTCCGTAGCGAAGGAATAGGATCATACCCAATGCGGGCAGGTATGCAAGATACCCCATTATGAGGCCGAGGGTGATGCTAATCGCAATCTTGACGAACCGCATCACTTTACCATCGTCTTCTGAAGATTTGCACGAAGTCGCCCGAGACACAACAAACTAAGCTGCAGGATTCGTCGAGCCCCCTCCCGCTTCAGGCATGGGTTAACCCGCTCCCGGCCGTGGCCAGCTCATCCGCCGACAGGAATCGCCCATAGTTGTAATACGCCGCGCAGGCGCCTTCGCTTGAAACCATGGTCGCGCCCAGCGGATGCCGCGGCGTGCACTCCTTGCCAAAGGCAGCGCACTCCGCAGGCTTGATAGCCCCACGCAACACGTCTCCGGCTCGGCACAGCGGCGACTCTACGGTGTGAATGCCGGTGATGTGGAAGCGTAGCTCGGCGTCGAACTCGCGATACGCCTCGCTCAGCCGCCAGCCGCTCTTGGGAATCACGCCGATGCCGCGCCAGGCGCGATCCGTGACCTCAAAAACCTCGGCAAGCATCTTCTGTGCAGGCTGATTTCCGTCAAACGTCACAATGCGTTCGTAGGCGTTCTCCACTTCGTGCGTGCGGGCCTCAAGCTGGATAATCGCGCGGCGAATGCCGTCGAGCAGGTCGAGCGGCTCAAAGCCGGTGACGACCAGCGGGACCTTGTATTTTGCCGCGACAGGCGGATACTCCCAGTAGCCCATGACGCTGTTCACGTGGCCGGCGAGCAGAAACGCCTGCACCTGGTTGCCGGGGGATTCCAGAATTGCGGCTATTGCCGGTGGAACCAGAACGTGCGAGACGAGCAGCGAAAAATTCCTGAACCCGCGCCGCTTGGCCACGTGCACGCTCATCGCATTGGCCGGTGCGGTGGTTTCGAATCCTACGCCAAAGAAGACCACCTGCTTGTCGGGATTCTTGGCGGCCAGATCGACCGCATCGAGCGGCGAATAGACCACGCGCACGTCACCGCCCGCGCCCTTGATCTGGAACAGGTCAGCATCGGTGCCGGGAACGCGGAGCATGTCTCCGAATGAGCAAAAGATTACGCCCGGTTGCGCGGCGATAGCCAGGGCCTTGTCAATCAGTTCCAGCGGGGTGACGCAGACAGGGCAGCCGGGTCCATGGATCATCTCAACGCCGGCGGGCAGCATCTGGTCGATTCCGTTCTTGATGATGGAGTGCGTCTGTCCGCCGCAAACCTCCATGATCTTCCAGGGCCGGGTGGTGATGGAGGCTATCTCCCGCGCCATCCGCTGCGCGATCTCGCCGTTGCGAAATTCAGTCAAATATTTCATTTGCCGCCTCGATTCCAGCGTGCGTTTTTCAGGGGCGTATTCTCACTTACGGCCAAAACAGCGCTGTCATCCTGAGCGAAACGCACTTCAGCGGAGTCGAAAGACCCGCTTTTTCAAATCTTTCGATCAGCGACTTGCGATCAGTTGACCGTGCTCTTGACAAATTCCGGCACACAGCTCCCATCCGGACAATTGGACTGAGGGGCGACCGCCGCCCGCGCAAACGCCTCTTCCCCGTCTGCCAGTTCCTCCTCCAGCACGCCCATCTGCCGGAAGACCTCCAGAGTCCTCACCGCCTCTTCCTCATCGATTTTGGAAAGCGCAAACCCCACGTGGACGATGGTATAGTCGCCCACCTCAACCTCCGGTACATAGTCCAGGCAGACCCGCTTGACGACGCCGCCAAAGTCCACCCGGCCCATCCTGAGGCCGTTCTCCTCGGCAATTCCAATCACTTTTCCCGGTATCGCTAAACACATGGCAACTACCTTATACCCCTTTTGATGTGAGCTACAAGGTGATTTAAATCACATGAAAGGGGATTTCGACGGATCAACGATGAAACCGGTCCTTCAGGTAATTCTTCAATATGACGAAGAGCATGAGTACTAAGCCGCAAACGATTGCCATCAGGATGAGTCGGATCGCATCACCGGGCGGACGCCGAACCGGGCCGGATAAGACAGGCAGCCATGAGCTCAGCTTGCCCGTCGCCCCAGCAGTGCCGATCAGGACAAGCAGGTAGTGGTCGCCCTCGCTGAGCTTAGCCACGGCTTCATCCCATTTCGCCTGGTCGTGCCCACTTTCGGCCGCATCGCGAGCCCGAATCCTCGCGGCGAGCCCGCCGATCTTCTGTTCGTACCCGTTCTGGTCGTAGTCCCGTTCAAATTCCTCGTTCACCGCCATTATGTCCGGCAACGTCCAGCCGGATTCGGTGAAGTAGAGCATCTTGCGCTCCACTTCTGTGAGTGGAGCCCCTTCGCGCTTGGCTTCTTCGACGATTCTCCCCGCCAAATATTCCTTCGCCTCGCGTTCGGTTCTGAATTGCGCCATAATCCTACTCCCGGGCCTTCACCTCGTTCAGCGTTACCCGCGCTTTCACAATCCGCGATACCAGCGCTTTGGGCAACGGCTTGTCCACCGGAAACTGAATCGTTCCCTTCGACGTTTTATACTGCTTCAGCGTTTCGGCGAACTCCTCCTCCAGTGAATGATCCATGGGGAAAAAACTGCAGTGGTTCTTGAACGCGGCGTACCAGACCAGGCCGCCCTTGTATTGAAACGATGGAATCTTGTAGCTAATTGCCTCCGTCGCCTCTTTGGGCGCGGCGGCCCGGATCATCGTCCGCATCTTTTCGAGCGTGGTCCGCGCGGGCTCCGGCACCTGCGCCAGGTATGCCTCCACATCGGCCGGGCCGCTCTCCGGGCTAGTCTTCTTTTTTGATGTGGCATTTTTCACAGCCATCGCAATTGCTCCTTGCGGTGTTATGCCTTCTTTGCCCGCTCTTCGGTTAAGTATCCAAGCCAAGCGTCCATGCCGACGCCAGTCTTCGACGAAGTCTCAAAAATCCGAATCCCCGGCCGAATTTCGTTGATGTTCCTGAGCGCCAGTTCGCGGTCAAACCCGCACGGTTCCGCAATATCCATCTTGGTAATCACGGCGGCGTCCGCGGAGTTGAACAGCGTGGGATATTTCAGCGGCTTGTCTTCACCTTCGGTCACGCTCAACAGCGCCACGCGAATGCCCTCTCCCAGATCGTAGCTCGAGGGGCACACCAGGTTGCCCACATTCTCGATAAATAGATAATCGAGTGCTCCCAGTTCCACGCCCTCCCAGCCGGCCAGATGGCGGTCGATCATCTCCGCATCCAGGTGACAGATGCCGTGAGTATTGATCTGGCGGACTGGCGCGCCGCTGGCGGCCAAGCGGCGTGCATCGTTGTCGGTCTCCAGATCGCCCACCAGCGCGGCCACTCGCGATCCGCGCCACCGCAAGTCCCGCAAAGTCCGCTCAAGAAACGCCGTCTTCCCCGTCCCCGGGCTCGACACCAGGTTCAGCACCAGCACCCCACTGGCCGCATACCGCGCGCGCAGCCCGCGAGCCAGCTCGTCGTTCTTCTTCAAGATCCCTTGCCGCAGTTCCACAATCCTCGTCATGCCTGCCCCTCAATCTTCTCCGCTCCGGCCTTTTCCATCTCGGCTTCGTCCTCAATTTCGAAGGACTCAATATCCAGTTCGCGCCCCTGGCGCAGGTCACTGCACGGCTCATCGCACCGAGGACAGCGGAAGCTTTGCACGCCCTCCAACTCGACATCCGCAGCGCAGGCCGCGCAGTGGATCACCACCGGCAGCGTTTTCACCACCAGGCGCGCCCCTTCCAGTGGAGTGCCCTCTGTCGCAAGCCCCCAGCAGAACTCCAGCGAATCCACCACCACGCTGGCCAGGGCGCCCACGCGCAGCCGCACCTCCAGCACGTGTGAACCGGGATAGGCCTCCAGCGACTCCGTTACCGACTCCACCACGCTCGCCACAATCGATAGCTCATGCATAAAGACCAAATTCTACGCTGCGGCCCCTTGGCGGCGTTTCAATCCGCCGTTATCGACTGGTTCTGCGAACACCATCCCAACCCAAGGGCCAAAATGTGCGTGGCTGTAATATGTCTCAAGAAGGATTCTTCCCCATGCCCACCACCACCCCAACCTCGCGCCTGACCCTCAGCCAACTGGCTCCCGGCACCGTCCAGTCTGAAATTCGCGCAATGTCCGTAGCCTGCGAACAAATGGGCGGCATCAACCTGGCCCAGGGCGTCTGCGACACGCCGGTCCCATCCGTCGTTGAAGAAACCGCCATCCAGGCCATCCGCGCCGGCCACAACATCTACACCCGCCTCGACGGCATCGCCCGGCTGCGCAACGCCATTTCCGCGAAGCAGAAGAGAGATTACGGCCTCGTCTACGACCCCGAGTGCGAAGTCCTGGTCGCTTCCGGAGCCACCGGCGGCTTCCACGCCGCGGCCATGGCCCTGCTCAATCCCGGCGACGAGGTCCTCCTCTTCGAGCCGTTCTACGGATATCACGTCTCTACGCTGAAGTCGCTGCGCATCACGCCCGTTCTGGTCCCGCTCGCTGAGCCGGAGTGGGCGCTGGATACGGACGCGTTGAAAGCCGCCGTGACGGCGAAGACGCGCGCTATCGTTCTCAACACGCCCTCCAACCCTGGCGGCAAAGTCTTCACCCTTGCCGAAATTGAAGAGATCGCGGCCGTCTGCATCGAGCACGATCTATTCCTCATCACCGATGAGATCTATGAGTACTTTGTCTACGATGGTGCGCGTCACGTCTCCGCCGCCACGCTGCCGGGGATGAAGGAGAGAACCATTGTTATTTCAGGGTTCTCGAAGACCTTCAGTGTTACCGGCTGGCGCCTTGGCTATGTAACTGCAGATCGCAAGTGGATGGGCGCCATAAGTTACTTCCACGATCTGACTTATGTGTGCGCGCCCTCCGCATTGCAACACGGAGCCGCCGCAGGCCTGGAGCAACTGCCGCCCAGCTTCTACACCGAGCTAGCCGCATCGCACCAGGACAAACGCTCCCGCATGTTATCCGCACTTACCGATGCCGGGCTAACTCCCAGCACGCCCGCAGGCGCTTACTACGTGTTAGCCGACGCTACGAGCCTCAAAGGGAGCACCGCCGCCGAGAAGGCACGTAATTTATTGGCAGCAACCGGTGTAGCCTCAGTCGCCGGCTCCGCATTCTTCCGCCCTGGACGCGGAGAGAATCTGCTCCGTTTCTGCTTCGCAAAAAAAGACGAGGATCTGGATGAGGCATGCGCGCGGCTGCGGAAATTGTGAATGCGGCGATCGACATCGCCAAGCAACCTCAGAGCCAGATGCAAACTTTGCGTGCCTGCGATTCCGGAGGGAGCAGGGGTCTTCAGACCCCTGAAAAGCGGCGAATTGATTGCGCCTTCAGGCGCGGGCCTTCGAAAGGAGCCGAAATGAGAACAGCGAAATTCGCAATTCTCCCACTCCGCACGTCGAGATTTCTTCGCGTGTGTTCTCTCGTCGCCCTTTTGACAATCAGTTCCGCTCCCGCGCTGCACGCGCAGGATCCTATGGATGGCATCTGGCAAGGCTACGACGCGGAGTGGCGCCATGTCTCCGAGCAGCTGATTGCGCTGGCCGAGGCCACGCCGGAAAAGAACTTCGCCTGGCGGCCGGCCCCCGGAGTCCGCTCCACCAGCGAAGTCTACATGCACATTGCGGTTGCCAATTTCTACCTGCTCAGCATCACCGGCCCCAAAATGCCCGCCGACCTGACAGACGATGCGGAGAAGACCGTCACCTCGAAGGCCGATGTCATCCGCTGGCTCAAGCGCTCGCTCGACGCCGTGAAGGAAGCGCATTTGAAAGAAACGCCGCAGCACCTCGCCCTCAAGGTGCAAGTCCAGGGTCGAGACTCGACCGTGGACTGGATGTATCTGCGCATTATCGTCCACGCCAACGAACATATGGGCCAGTTAGTGGCCTACGCGCGCATGACCGGCGTCGTGCCGCCGTGGTCGAAGTAGGCGCGCACCGATCCTGACTTTTCTGATGTTAGCAGTTAGCTGTCAGCCCCGCGAGTCCTACCGCAGCGTCGACCAGATCACCAGATTCACGCCCACCATCAACACCGCCGCGCCGGGAATCAGCAACAGCGCCTTTTTCAGCCGCGCGGGGTCGTCCCCGGCGATGGCGCCGATGAGGCGCGAGCTTACTGCCAGGCCGGCCCATCCGCAGGTGATGACGAAGCCGATTGCTGTGCCGCTCATGCGCGGGAAGGCCGTGCCGACAATGGCCAGCGTGGTGGGAAACACCGGGGCCATGGCCACTCCGGCAATGAACACGAGCACCGCCGCGGTAAAGGGCTTGCTTGTCCGCAGCATGAGGAATGTTGTCACTGCCATGGCGATGGAAGCGGCGAGCGTGACGGTGACTGCGGGCACGTGAATGAGAATCTGGGATACGCCGACGCGGCCGACGAGCAGGCCGAGCGCAAATCCCAGCGAGAGAATGTTGAGCGCGCGCGACTCCGGAATGCCCTGGGCAATGAGATGGCGCGGCAGCCAGTTCCACACGCCCACTTCGCAGGAGACGTAAAGGAAGAGGAAGAATCCGAGCAGAAACAACAGGGGCCTCCCCAGCACCGAACCGGCATCGGCGAGGACAAAGCCCGCTGCGCCGGAAGGTGCGGGCATTTTTGCAACTGCTTGCACTACAAGCGCGATCACGGTGAGCGAAGCGACGGTATAGCAAAGCCGGACCCAGTTCCGCTTGAAGAGATTGGCGGAGATGAACGGGGTGGCCAGCCCGCCCAGGCCAAAGAAGAGGTTGACCAGGTTGAGCGCGGTGGCGCGATGCGTTTCGCTTACGCCGCTGACCAGCGCGTTGGCGCCGGTGACCACGATTCCGCCGCCGACCCCTAGCAGGAACAGGAGGAAGACAATGCTGCGGTAGCCTTTTGACCGCGGCAGCCAGAAGAGCACAACGGCGATGAACGCCAGGCCAAGGATGAGGCCGGCCTTGTCGCCCTCGGTATCGAGCAGCGGGCCCACGCCGAGGGAGGCAATCATAAGTCCCAGCGCCTGCGAGAAGGCGATGGTTCCGTTCTGCGTCGGGGTCAGCCGAAACCGGTCGGAAAGATCGGGGAGAATGGTGCCGAGCATGGCGGCGATCATTCCGTAGACAAAGATGGCCAGGATGGCTGCAAAAATCAACACGCGGCTGACTTCCTTTCAACGACCGGGGGAATCGGCATCGCTCACTTCAAAACGCGTGACAATTCCAATCTGGATTCGTCAGAATTGTACTGCCAGCCCCTGCTCATAGACCAAACGGGAACATTCAGACGGCAGCGTACGTAGATTGCGGAGTCGAGCACACTTATGGCCAATTTCTGGAATGACGTCAAGCATTCGCTGCACATGTTCATCAAGAACCCCGGCTTCACGATTGCTGCCCTGGCCGCTCTGGCGTTGGGCATCGGAACCAACACCGCCATTTTTACGGTGGTAAATGCGGTGGTGCTCAAGCCGCTCTCTTACCCCAAAGCCGACAGCATCTTGCAGTTCATGAACACCGGGCCGCATGGCACCTGGCCCGGCGCGTCCATCACGAAGTTTCACAACTGGCAGCAGCAGACCCGCGTCTTCGACGAGGTTGCCGCATACGACACTTCGGGGCCCGGATTCAACATCACCGGCGACCGGCCCGAACAGGTGCACGGCCTGCATGTGACAGAAGGCTACTTCCGCCTGTTCGGCGCGCATCTGCTGCTCGGCCGCAGCTTCACGCCGCAGGAAGACGCACCCAACGGCGGCAAGGTGGTGGTGATCAGCTACGGTTTGTGGCAGCGCAAGTTCGGCGGCAATCCAAAGATCGTCGGCCAATCGCTCTCGCTCGGCAATGAGCCCTACACAATCGTCGGCGTGGTGGGAAGAGACTTTTTCACCGATCCCGAGGCCGACCTGTGGGTTCCGTTTCAGTTCGAGCCAAACAGCACCAACCAGGGCCACTTCTTCCGCGCCGCCGGAATGCTAAAGCAGGGTGTGACGCTCGCCCAGGCCAACGCGCAAATGAAGCTTGCCTACGACCAATTCAAGCGCACCTATGTTGAGGCCGATCGCGACGCAAGCTTCGCCGTCGAGCCGCTGCGCGACTCGATCGTGGGCGATGCCCGCAAGTCGCTGCTCATCCTGCTCGGCGCGGTTGGCCTGGTGCTGCTCATCGCTTGCGCCAACGTCGCCAATCTTTTGCTTGTCCGCGCCACCGGCCGCAAGCGGGAGTTCGCCATCCGCTCCGCGCTGGGTGCGGGACGCGCCCGCATCGTCGGCCAGTTGCTTACCGAGAGCGTGATGCTTTCCGTGACAGGCGGCGTTCTTGGGATGGGCCTCGGCTTCATCGGTGTGCGCGCTCTGCTGGCCATCAATTCTGCCGGGCTTCCGCGCATCGGCGAAGACGGCTCCCAAGTCGGTGTCGACTGGCGTGTGCTTCTCTTCACGCTCGCCGTTTCGCTCGTCACCGGCATTCTCTTCGGACTTTTCCCCGCATTCAGCGCCTCACGGACCGACCTGAACTCCACGCTCAAAGAAAGCAGCAACCGTTCCGGCACCGGCTTCCGCCAGAGCAGGGCGCGTTCGCTGCTGGTGATCAGCGAGGTGTCGCTCGCGCTGGTGCTGCTGATCGGCTCGGCGCTTCTGATCCGCACCTTCCTAGCGCTCCGTGCCGTGAGTCCCGGCTTCGAGTCCCACAACATTCTCACCATGGAGATGTCGCTCACCGGCGATCGCTTCAAGCAGACGGCCGGCGTGGCGCAGCTTTCGCGCGAAGGCCGCGACCGGCTCAATGCGATCCCCGGCGTCGAAATATCCGCGTCGACTTGCTGCCTGCCCATCGAAGGGGAGTTCGGCCTGCCGTTTACCATCGTCGGCCGTCCGCCGGTCAAAGGCAATGAAACGCCGGGCGGAAGCTGGATGAGTGTCTCGCCCGGCTATTTCGAGCTGTTCAAAATTCCCATCCTGCGCGGCCGCGATTTCACCGAGAGCGACTCCGGCTCAGCTCCCGGAGTGGTGCTTATTAACGAGGCCATGGCCAAGCAGTTTTGGCCGAAAGAGAACCCCGTTGGCCAGCAGATCGTCATCGGCAAGGAAGTGGGGCCGGATTTCGTCGAACCCGCGCGGCAGATCGTCGGCGTGGTCGGAAACACTCACGACAACGGCCTCGGTCAGGACCCCAGCCCCATGATGATTGTTCCCGAGGCCCAGGTCACCGACGGCATGACGTCGCTCAATGCACGCATCGTGCCTCTGCGCTGGGCCGTGCGCACGCGCGGAGACCCGCACCTGCTCACCGCGCTTATCTCCGAGCAACTGCGCCTGGCAAGCGGCGGGTTTCCGGTCACGCGCATCCGATCCATGGATGAAGTTGTTGTGCGCTCCACAGCGCGCGACAGCTTCAACATGCTCCTTCTCACCATCTTCGGCGCCGTGGCGCTGGTGCTGGCCGCAATTGGCATCTACGGCCTCATGGCCTACTCCGTGCAACAGCGCACCCAGGAGATCGGCATCCGCATGGCGCTGGGCGCGGACCGCTCCACTATCCGCAAACTAGTTGTATGGCAGGGCATGAGGCTGGCGATGGCTGGCGTGGCTGTTGGCATCGCCGCCGCCTTTGGCCTCACGCGCCTCATCGCCAGTTTCCTGTTTGGGGTCAAGTCCTGGGACCCGCTCGTCTTTGTTACTGTTCCGATCGTTCTCGCCTCCGTGGCGCTGCTGGCCGTGTGGCTGCCGGCCAACCGCGCCGCACGGCTGGATCCGATGCAGGCCTTGCGCGTGGAATAATTCTCGAGATTTCAGGAGGAATCCCGCTAGGACATTTCGAGGCCGGAACCGTGCATTGCCTGCTTCGCCCGCAAACTTGCTAACCCGCTGTCTCCGCGAAGCGGAGGCTAACTCGCTGCATTTCATCCAAAGTGCGTCCGCAGCCTCCTCGCCGCTTCCGCTCCGTTAGACTTGAGATGCGATGAGAGCAACCGAGATGCGGACCGTTAATCTGGTGCTACTTACGCTTTCAGCGGGCATTGCGGCCACAACCGCTCTCGCCGGCTGCGGCACTCCGGGCGCGCCGTTGCCCCCCTCGCTCAAGCTGCCTGATCCCGTTACCAATCTCTCCGCAGTCCGCACCGGCAACCAGGTTGCACTCGCCTGGACAATGCCTCGCAAGAATACTGACAAGCTGGTGATCAAGGGCAACGTCCCGGTCCGTGTCTGCCGCAAGGAAGCTTCCGCCTCGTGTCAGCCCGTGACTGCCAGTCTGACTTTCGCGCCCAATGCGAAGGCCACATTTACTGAGACGCTGCCGGCAGAGTTGGCATCTGGCGCACCGCGCCCGCTCACCTATTTTGTCGAAGTTCTCAGCCCGCACGGCCGTTCGGCCGGCCTTTCAAATTCCGCGCCCGTCCTGGCCGGAGAATCGCCTGCCCCCGTAACCGGCCTTTCCGCCACGCTCCGCAAAGGCGGCGTGGTGCTCCATTGGAATCCCGAATCCGCAGCATCTTCGACGACCGTCATTCGCCTCCATCGCAGGCTGCTCACACCGCGGCCCCAGGCCGAGTCCGCGGCAAAGTCCAACTCGCAGCAAGGACTGCTTGCCCCGCCCAAGGAGCCCGTTGAGCAAAGCTTGCTGGTCGAACCGTCAGCGCAGCCGGATCGAACCCCGAACCGCACCATTGACAAGACCATTCGCTTCAGCCAGACCTATGAGTACCGCGCCCAGCGCGTCGCCCGCATCACCATCGACGGCCAAGCTCTCGAGCTGGCAGGTCCTCTTTCCGAGCCAGTTCGCGTCGAAGCCATCGACACCTTCCCACCCTCCGTACCCACGGGATTGGCCGCCGTAGCAACAGCCGCAGACTCGTCCGCTGGCCCGTCCATCGATCTGAGCTGGCAGGCCGTCGCCGAAGCCGACCTGGCCGGCTACGCTGTCTACCGCCGCGAAGGCGATGGCGCGTGGACCCGCATCTCGCCGCCTCAGCCCGTCGTCGGCCCCGGCTTTCACGATCCGCACGTCGAGCCTGGCCACACCTACCGCTACGCCGTCACCGCCATCGACCAGCTTGGGCACGAGAGCGCGCGCTCGGAGGAAGCAGAAGAGACCGTTCCCAACCCATAGCCGCAGCCAGCTAGCCAGGAGAGATTGTTCACATGAAATATTGCCGGTTCCTGCTCGATGACAAACCGCATTACGGCGCAGTCACAGACCGTGCCGGCCAACCATGGATCGTAGACCTCATCCACGCTCCTGAAGAGGATCTGGCGTTTTATCTTGCTCACTGCCGGTCCGCCGCGCCATCGCTCGACTTCGAATCTCTGGCCTTCGAGCCTCTGCCGCTCAGCGCCGCTCATCTGCTGGCGCCTGTCACTCCAACCAAAATCATCTGCGTGGGCCGCAACTATCGCGACCACGCCAAGGAACTCGGCAACGAAGTTCCAGCCGAGCCGCTGCTCTTCCTCAAGCCCCCGTCGTCGCTGCTCAAGCCCGGCGGCATCGTCCGCATGCCGGCTGCTTCAGAGCGCGTGGATTTCGAAGGCGAGCTTGCCCTTGTCATCGACAAGCGCACCACCAAGCTTCCTCCCGATGCCGATTGGCGCTCCGTGATTCGCGGCTATACCATCGCCAATGACGTCACGGCCCGCGACCTGCAAAAGAAAGACAGCCACTGGATCCGCGCCAAAGGCTTTGACACCTTCTGCCCCGTCGGCCCCATCGTGAGCGACGAAGTCGACCCCCAAGCGGGCCTCACAGTCGAAACGCGCGTCAACGGCGAATTGCGCCAGCACGGGTCCACGCTGGAATTCATCTTCTCCATCCCCGCCCTGCTCAGTTACATAAGCGCCGCCATCACCCTTGAACCCGGCGACCTGATTCTCACCGGAACGCCCCCCGGCGTGGGCCCGCTCCAGCCTGGCGATCGCGTGGAAGTATCCATTCCCGGATTGGGCGTGCTGGCCAACACCTTTCAGCCGGAATGAAAAGCGCGTCTGCCGGAGCGAAAGCGAGGAATGGAACCAGCGGCTTTCATCCGGCATCCAAGGTTTAGCTGTACACTAATCCCGAATGGCCCAGTGACGGGCCGCGCCCTTCCACAAGGAGGAAATCATGGCGAACCTGCTCGAGCAATTGCGCAACTACACCGTAGTCGTCGCCGACACCGGAGACATCGATTCGATGGAAAAGTTCCGTCCCCAGGACGCGACCACCAACCCGTCGCTCATTACCGCCGCCGCGCAGTTGCCGCAGTACCAGCCCATTGTGGATGAGGTGCTCAAGGATGCGCGCAACACGCTGGGCGAAGGCGCCACCGACAAGGACGTCGCCAACCTGGCATTCAAGCACCTGGCCATCGCATTCGGCAAAAAGATTCTCGCCATCGTGCCGGGCCGCGTATCCACCGAAGTAGACGCGCGCCTCTCCTACGACACCCACGCCACTATCGAGCAGGGCCGCGCCATTATTGGCCTTTACGACAAGGAGGGCATTGGCCGCGAGCGCATCCTTATCAAGATCGCCTCTACATGGGAAGGCATCCGCGCCGCCGAGGTGCTGGAGAAGGAAGGCATCCACTGCAACCTGAC
Organism: Occallatibacter sp.; assembly: GCA_050013495.1. Classification (GTDB taxonomy): domain Bacteria; phylum Acidobacteriota; class Terriglobia; order Terriglobales; family Acidobacteriaceae; genus Telmatobacter. Next base: position 16,570 of record JBEKFD010000089.1, read on the forward strand.
GCTGCTCTTCGGCCTGCACCAGGCCATCGCCGCAGCCGACGCCGGCGTCACTCTGGTTTCGCCCTTCGTCGGACGCATTCTCGACTGGTACAAGAAAGACACCGGCAAGGACTATCAGGGCGCCGACGACCCCGGCGTGCAATCCGTCACCAAGGTCTACGACTACTACAAGAAATTCGGCTACAAGACGCTGGTGATGGGTGCGAGCTTCCGCAACATCGGCGAGATCAAGGAATTGGCCGGCAGCGACCTGCTCACCATTTCGCCGCAACTGCTTGCCGAGCTTGAAGCCACTGAAGGCAACCTGCCGCGCAAGCTCGATCCCGAAGTGGCCAAGACGCTCGTCATCGTCAAGATCGATGTCGACAAGGCCACGTTCGACGCCATGCACGCCGCAGATCGCATGGCCACCGACAAGCTGAAGGAAGGCATTGAAGGCTTCTCGGCGGCGCTGGTCAAGCTGGAATCGCTGCTCGCCGACCGTTTGGCAAAACTCGAGCAGCGGCAACCTGCCGCAGTCTGATCGCATCGCATTCACGCGCAAAAAGGGCAGCTCTTGGGCTGCCTTTTTTATTTCCTTCTTGCTGCTCTGTTTGCAATCGGGATGCCACACTGCTAAGAAAATGGGCATCCCCCTGTTCAAAAATCACAACTAATCCGATAAGCTCTGTGTCAAAGCAAGACAACTGGCACTTGGCTGGCGTTCCCGGCTCCAAGCAAGCAACCGGCCAACGCCCATAGCGACTGGCCGCGCGTGCGGCTCACAGGAGGCGTGTATGCACACACCGAATCAGGCTCATCCGCTCGAACCGTTCTTTCAGCAGGCCGTGCGCAACAGCTACGAAGGCAAGCTGGGACTCAACGATCCTGACGTCACCGCCTATGTTGCCCGCCTGCTGTGCGAATTCTCCGAGTCAGACAAGCTCTACCAGGTGCGCGACGAACTCGGCCATCCAATTGAAGAGCTCGAAGAGATGATGCTCGCCTCCGACCCCGTGCACGGCTCCGCGCCTTCGTTCGATGCCGAGCGCGCTCTGCGCAAGCACATTGGCGACTACGCGCTGTTTGTCGCCGGCATGTATCCCGAAGCCATGGCCTCCGACCGCCGCCAGCGCCGCCATCATCCTTCGCTGGGCGAATTGATAGCCGCCGGCAAGGAGAGCTACTTCATCGTCAGCCAGTTCAATCTGTTCGAGTACGAGCAGGAAGCTCCGCTCTTTGCGCGCCTCTCCGACCGCTTCGAGCGCTGCATCCTCGGCCTTACATTGGTCCGCGAAGAGCTAGGCCCCAGAAAGCCGCTGATGCTCCCACCGACCGTCAACTAGCGTGAGGTGGCTCTAAGGTTCAACCAGTTCGGCGTCGCTGAAGATTATGACGACAAATGAGGTGTCATTCTGAGCGAAGCGCACTTCAGCGGAGTCGAAGAACCTGCTTCTCGGTCGGTTGATTACGTAGCGCAGGGTGCCCGAGGTCTCAGCCGCGGTGGCAAATGAGACCTCGGATGCTGATCCCTAATCCCGGTTCCCTGTTCCCTGCCTTTTCACTCCGACCAAACCCCCAGCACATTACCCACCCCATCGGAAAAGTGGAACCGCCGTCCGCCGGGAAACTCGAATGTCGGCACAACCACTCCGCCGCCTTCCAGCCGAACCGCAATCTCCGTTGCCGCAAGGTCCGATGAGTAGAGAACAACAAGCGGCGCAAAGTGGACGGGGGTGTCATACGGCTCCCGTTTGACGAAGCCTCCATCGATGCCGGCACCCTGGAAGCTGACATAATCCGGCCCGTAGTCCACGAAGGTCCAGTCGAAGACCGCCCCGTAAAACTTCTTGGCCTGCTGAATATCGGTGGCCGGAAACTCGATGTAATTGATCTTGTGGTGATTTCCTGCTGTGCTCATGGCTTCTCTCCCTTGTGTGTTGTGATGCGCGTGGAGGCGAGGGAAAGGCGGCTGCGGACCCCGGAATCGGGTGAGGAAGCGCAGGCACACCTTTCCCAAGGTGCTCTGAAACGCCCCCATCCACATTCCCTCAGAAGCGGGAGAGTGCAGGTAGAGCCCGCTGGTTGACTGCCAAGCGCGGACTGCCGAGGTACGTGAAAAACGTAGCAGAGGTAAAGGCCCCGTTGCAACCGAAAAATTGCGCCTCACCTCAGCAACACAACGTCGTTAGCCCGACTCGCCAGCGCGCGGTCAAAGGTGACGAGGGTGAGCCCGGCGGCTTCAGCCAATGCGGACAGATAGGCATCCATCCACATCTTGGGAGCGACCACCTCGTCAGAGGTTCTGTTCCTCAGCAATTTCGTCATTCCAGGCGGCTCATCCAGAAATCTGGCCTGGTCACCCTCAACCCACTCGTCAAAAATCCGCCAGCATCCAGGATGTGCCGGCTCAAAATCGTGATCCTTCGCTATAGATGCGGGCAAACAGATGCGTTGCTCTTCTTCTAAGTCTTGACATCGCCCCCGATGTGATATCATTTCATGTAAATGAGAGTTGTCCTGGATACGGCTGTGGTTGTGGCGGCTATGCGCAGCCCTGGCGGGGGCTCTGCGGAGTTAATCCGCCGCATCGATGCGGGCCGGGCTATTGCAATTCTCAGCGTGGCGCTGGCTCTTGAATACGAGGCCACTTGCATGCTGGCTGAGCACCGGCTGGCCGCCGGACTCAGTGCTCGTGAGGCCGCCTTGTTTGTCGATGGGCTAATCGCTCTGGCCGAGCCGGTCCTGACGTTCTTCCGCTGGCGTCCTCAACTTAACGATCCGGGGGACGAACTGGTGTTGGAGGCTGCTGTGAATGGCCGGGCGGATGCGATCGTCACCTTCAATGAAAAGGACCTGCGCCGGGCGCGAGAAAGGTTCGGAATCGAAGTGATGCGGCCCGCAGAGGCGCTGAGGAGGATCAACCGATGACAACAAGAGTGTCTACATTTCCGCTACGCCTGCCGGTCTCGCTCAAGGCCGCATTGGAAAAGATCAGCGAGCGGGACGGCACGAGCATGAACCAGTTTCTGGTGGTGGCCGCGGCGGAGAAGATTGCGGCGATGCAAACCGAGGAGTTCTTTCTCGACCGGCGCAACCGGAGCGATCACGAGGCGTTCCGGCGCATTCTCAACCGAGAGGGTGGAGAAGCGCCGCGCCCCGAGGACACGATCGAGGGCTAGCCAAGCGGGCAGCCGGCCAGGCCGCCCTCATTGCGATTGAGCCAGGAACCGCTCGCAAATTGCCCGCGGCGCTGCGATAGCTACAGAATGTACCGGCTCAAATCCTGATCTTTCACCACCGAAGCCACCATTTGCTTCACATATTCGGCGTCGATGAGGAACAGCTTCTCCGGGCCCGATGCCGTCATGCGCTCCTGGTAGGGCAGAGGGGTAGGGCAGAGGCGTCGAGGACTCGGCCTTGATGGCGTCGCTCAGCACCACGGCGGCTTCGTCGTCGGGTGCGCGGCGGGCTACGTCGGGGGCAAGGAAGCTCACGTCTTCAAGCACGCGCTCCATGATGGTGTGCAAGCGACGCGCGCCAATGTTCTCGGTCTGCTCGTTCACCTTGAAGGCAAATGCGGCCATCTCGCGCAGGGCATCGGGAGAAAACTCCAGGCGCACGCCTTCGGTTTCAAGCAGCGCCGCGTATTGCTTGGTGAGCGAGGCCTTGGGCTCGGTGAGAATGCGCAGAAAATCCTCGACCGTCAGCGAATGCAACTCCACTCGGATGGGGAATCGTCCCTGCAATTCCGGAATCAGGTCGCTGGGCTTCGACACATGAAAAGCACCGGCAGCGATGAAGAGAATGTGATCGGTGCGCACCATGCCGTAGCGCGTATTCACGGTGGTGCCTTCGACGATGGGCAGAATATCGCGCTGGACACCTTCTCTGGATACATCGGGCCCATGTCCGCCTTCGCGCCCGGCGATCTTGTCAATTTCATCTAAAAAGATAATGCCGCTCGATTCAACCCGCTCGACGGCCACGCGATTCACCTGGTCCATGTCGATGAGGCGGCCTTCTTCTTCCTGCACCAGGTAGTCGAACGCGTCGCCTACTTTCATTTTGCGCTTTTTGGACCCGCCGCCGAAGATGTTGGGCAGCATGTCCTTGAGGTTCATCTCCATGTCTTCAAGGTTCTGGTTACTGATGATGCCGAACTGCGGCGAGTTGCGCTCGCGCACATCGAGCTCCACCTGCCGGTCGTCGAGCTTGCCTTCGCGGAACTGCGTGCGCAGCTTCTCCCGCGAACGCTGATAGCTGTCGGAACCGGGCAGGGAAAGTTGGCCTTCCTGCGCGGGCGGAGTAGGCGGCGGAGGCGGCAGCAAAACATCCAGGAGCCGCTCCTCGGCGTTCATCTCCGCCTTGTCTTCCACCTCTTCCAGCCGCTCTTCGCGCACCATGTCGATGGCGATCTCGACCAGGTCGCGAATCATCGATTCGACGTCGCGGCCCACGTAGCCCACCTCGGTAAACTTCGAGGCTTCGACCTTGAGGAACGGTGACCCGGTCAGCTTGGCCAGCCGCCGCGCAATCTCCGTTTTGCCCACACCCGTCGGCCCGATCATGATGATGTTCTTGGGCATGATGTCGTCGGCGATGTCGGGGGGCAGCTTCTGGCGGCGCTGGCGATTGCGCAGCGCAATGGCCACGGCGCGCTTGGCGGCCTTCTGCCCAACCACGTGCTTGTCGAGCTCGGTCACAATTTCGCGCGGGGTCAACTCGTCCAGCGAGAGATCTTGTTCTTCAGCGGATGCGGGTAAATAGATGGCCATATCTTTCAGGTTCTATTCTCTCAGGCTTTGCCGCCGCGCGCGAGGCCAAGGCTCATCAGGAGTGCCCAATCAACTGTCCGCATGGTTAGCGGACCTGAACCTTGAAAAGGCCATCCCATTGCCGTCCGTCCGCGATTAACTGCCTTTCGACTGCGGACAAAGGACTTCCAGCTTCGGAAAATATGTTCGATAGCGGGCGGCGTCCCGGGTTAGGATCGCCAGACCTTCGATCGCCGCATGCGCTCCAATGTAGAAATCGGGCAGCGGCCACGCCTTCTTACCACCCCGGCGACGATAGGCCAAAAAGCACTTGCCGGCCAGAAAGCCGGCTTCCCACGGCAGCGGCGAGCGCTCATAAAGACGGCTTGGCAAGGCCGCGTTCAAGGCTTCGATCGTCCGGAACCCGATCGAAACCTCGGCATAAATGATGGGATTGAGGATAAGCGAGGCGTACTCGGCACATTCGGCCAGCGCCTGGCTGGACCACGGCGCCCACACCGCATCGCCTGTGGCGATGTCCAGCAGGACGTTGCTGTCCACAAGGACGCCGTTGCAACGGCCAAGCCGGGCGGCCAGATTGTCCAGCACAGCGTTCATCTCGACCGCTTGCCGCCTCTGGTCAGTTCCATGATTTGGTCGGTGGAAAGGCGTGAGTCGGCGGTCCCGCGCAGGGCCTCAAGAGCCGCCTGTCCCCGTGCGCCCGCCCCGCCGCGTTGCCGGGATTTACGAATGCGGGCGTGGTCGCCTGCGAGCTCAAACTCTACCTCGGTGTGGGGAAGCAACCCCAATCGGAGCCGCACATGCTGGGGAATTGTTACCTGGCCCTTGGTGGTGATCTGCATCGGTATTACTCCTACCAGTAAGTATAAGAAAAACCAGAGATGCATACAAGCCGGGGCAGTTCGCCCGGCGAGAGGTCTTGTTCTTCAGCGGAGGCGGGTAGATAAATGGCCATGGACTGCGCTTTTAGATCCTTCCTTCGTGTTATTGCTCTGTCTCAAATAGTGCCTTCAGAACGTCGCGCGAGCCCCGTAGGATTCGTTCTGATTGTCCCTTGCTTTCTTTCAAATACTTCGTTGGATCATGCACTGCCTCGTTGCGCTTTTGAACAACCTTCCAAGCAAGGCCCCAAACCCTCCCAAATGGAAGGTAGGCTCTGGCTACCTCCTCAAGCTTGGAGCGCCACGGCACAGACTTCTTGTCCGCCCATTGCCTCCGCCGCCATTCCTCCTTCAGCTCAGGAAACTTCGCTTCAATCGCTTCCTCAATAAGACTCCCACAGGTCATTACACACGGAATCTCGAGATTGAAAAGGTAGCAGAGGTGCGCCTGCTCAAACAGAACGCTCAAGCTCTCAGGAACGCGGTCTTTCGGGATATCAGATATTGGATGTTTGCCGAGTTCGACTGCCCTCTTTGTGACAGCCGGGAGCATCCCCACCAGCTCTTTGGCCCAATGTATCCAGAGGTTTCCGCTCTTCCGAACATCCTCGTTGATCTCACGATCAAGATAGGCTTCATCGTCTAAAACGAGGCCGTAATATTCAGGCCATCCATAGTCAGTAGGAATTGGAAGTCGCGGGATTGAACGGTCTATTGAAGTGCGCTCTCCTTCATTCCACTCCATATATCTTGCGATTGCCGGTGTAGTTGGAATTTCCTTGCACAATGCCACAAGCTGGCCTATCAGTTTCTCATATTCATCGACAACATCTTGGCTCTTTGACGTCGTCCAAAGCTGACTCCTCGTTTGCTCAGTCGCATCGTAGATGATCCTTACTTCGGGTGTCAGACAGTCCGGGAAATCCCATTCGACCTTTGCCGGCCGTTCTGGGAGTGTCAACCCTTCTGAGTCGGCGCTCTCCACAATATCCCTCCATAGAAGATTTCGCCCTTGATTCTCGGCCACCGAACGCATTCTTTCAATTCTCTCCCACCTGGATTGCTGGACATCAAGATCGTTTTTGTATGCACCAAGCATCTTTGCATTTGCGGCAGATTCGAGGTCCGCAAGCCTGGCTTCGACCCAGACCCTTCGATTCTCTTCCGATTCAATGTAATCCCTACCTTTTGCGGCCTCCTTCATCGCCTCCTGTTCAATCTCTCGCCTATACTCGTTTAAAAGTTCTGGATCGCGAGATCGAAGGCGCTCGACGTCCTCAGTACTCCATCCCTGCAACTGCCTTTTTTCTGCGTCGGTCATGCCTATTCCGGTGGCGTGCCAGTCATAATCCTTCTGGTCCAAGTATTCGTCAAGCTTGAAAGACTCTTCGTCCGCTTTGCCATGGATCAAATCCCAGTCATCTAGCAATTGGGAGTACTCCGAGAGAGAGTCTCGCCCTTCATGCAGCATCGAGGTCTCAATGACTTGCTTCGCTGAATCTGAGTACTTTCTGGCGCTTGCTTCGTCCCGTTCAGAGATGGGGTATCGAGAGCCGACCCTTCCCGGAAGATGTTCCCATGAAAGGGCATGCTGCGCCCTTTCTGGGCTCATTTCGTAAGCATTTATCAATCGCGCTAGCGCTGAAGCTAAAACTCTTCCGGCATCGTGGTAGAGGACCCACTCACGACTGGGCGAGTCACCCTCCGCAATTGTCATGCCTTCAACTCCTCGATGGTGATGCGGTCGTTGGTGTAGATGCAGATTTCGCCGGCGATCTTCATCGCCTTCTCGGCAATTTCGCGTGCGCTCAAGTCTGTGTTTTCAAGCAATGCCCGCGCCGCGGCCGTAGCGTAACTGCCGCCGCTGCCGATGGCCGCCAGCGGTTCATCGGGATCGATTACATCGCCCGATCCGGAGATCAAAAACGTCTGCCCCTTGTCGGCCACCAGCAACAGAGCCTCAAGGTTGCGCAGCATCTTGTCAGTGCGCCAATCCTTGGCCAACTCTACGGCGGACCGGTTCAAGTTGCCCGCGTATTGCTCGAGCTTGGTTTCGAATCGGGAAAAAAGGCTGAAGGCATCCGCCGTCGACCCCGCAAACCCGGCCAAAATCTTGTCCTGGTAAAGCCGTCGAATCTTCTTCGCCGAGTGTTTCAGCACATGATCGCCCAGGGTGACCTGCCCATCGGCGGCCATCACCACCTCGCCGTTGCGGCGCACGCAGATGACGGTCGTCGAGCGGATGCGGCCGGTCGCGCGATTTTTCTCCCCATTCGGCGATCGGGAATCCGGTGCCGCTTTGGAACTGGTTTCTGAAATCAAGCCAAAACCTCATAGATTGTGCCGCTTTGCACGGGATCGACCAATGCAAGATGCAGTCACGAGTATATCGCAGCGGGAAACCCGGCCCCCGCGTCCCCCATGCGGCACACGGGATTTCCCTCTGCGGTATCCTTGAGTTGGGACCGCGGAATTTGTGCCGCGAGCAAGCGTCCCGGAGCCCATGACCCTGAGCAGCGTCAATCCATGGGATATCGCGGTGGGCGTCGTTCTCGTCGGCGCCGTGGCTCCGCTCGCCTGGTGGCTGTTTCTGCGCAAGCGTCCCTCGGCTGAGGAGCTGGAGCGCGCTCGGCGACTGTTTCTGGTTCAATCCGGCCGCATCGTCGACGGCATGCTGCTCGACGTTTGCGAAGTGGAAGCCGAGGACGGCCGCACGCTCACCATGCTGCTGTTCCACTACCGCAACGGCGGTGTGGATTACGAGTGTTCTCAAGACATTACCGATATGCCCGGCGTGGTGGACGTCGCGCAGGTCCGCGCCGGTTTTCCCTGCTCGGTGCGCTGCCAGCCGGGGAACCCGCAGAACTCGATTGTGGTCGCGGAGCAATGGTCCGGCCTGCGCATCGGCCTGCCGCAGCTTCCCGTCTACGAAGACCCCGACCCCATCGACCTGAGCCACCTGCGGCCAGGTAGGGGGTAAATCTATCTCCGCATGGGTGGCGCCATCTCGGCGTGAGGTAATCTCCGGATCGCGCGACTATCCGCCCGGAATGCCTTCACGCTATTTAAAGATCATGCATGTGCCAGAGTTTTCGTCGCTGCTGGATGGAAACTTAAAGTACTCAACGAATCGACCTGTTAAACGATTGATTTCCATTGTGTAGTCAACCGTATCTCGCGACGGATTCTCGTAGTTAAAGTGAACTTTGATGGAAGACAGATCTAGGCTAATATGCGCGTGTTCGGGATCGTCGTCCTTTGCGGACACATTCCCGTGTTCGCGATTGAATCTTTCTATCCAAGCATATGTCCCAGTGAACCAGGCTGGCGGGCCATGCTGCTTACTGCCTGCGCTGCCGGCGAGCATGCTCCATTCTCCGGTTTCCATCATCGTGCCCTTATCCAGACCGTTTTGGTAAATAGTGTCGGATACAAGGGAAAGCGCGTACACGAAACCCTTACTATGATCATCGAACCATTGCTCCTTGGTGTGTTTGCTGACGACCGGAGGGTCCGAGAAATCTTGAAACACGGAGTCTTCCCACAACTTCTTGTTCGGCCCGACGGACTCTCGAATTGAATCGTTGGCGGATCTAGCCATTTCC
>JBEKFD010000090.1:0-17300 GCA_050013495.1 Occallatibacter sp.
AGCCCGACTCCGCTTCACCGGCTATCGACTATGCTCAAGGAGAAGCAACGCCTTGAGAAGACAATCACACTAAACGGCAACTGTGTCTTCAGAAGACTGTCTCACTCAAGGGGTTCACCCCACTTGCCGAAAGGTCTCGTTTTTGAGACCTGGGAAATCGACGCTCAGTTCCCTAGCGAAAACACCACATTCACGGTAGTCATTACCTCCACGGGATTCCCATTCAGCAAGTACGGCTTGTACTGCCAATGCGAAACAGCCCATAATGCCGCCGCAGCCAGCGAAGGCCACGGCGCGGAGATCACGCGCAAATCGTGAATGCTGCCATCCGTGCCGATGACGGCCTGCACAACCACCGTCCCTGAAACACGGGCGTCTTTCGCATCCTGCGGGTAGAACGGAGCCACCTTCTTCAGCAGCATTCCTTGCGCAACACCACCCGAAACATTCACCCTCCTCACGTTCGACACGGGGACGTCCGTTGGAAGCGTCAATGCAGCGTCGGTCGCACTCATTCCCGTGATTGCATCCACGGTAGCCGACAGCAGCTTTTGCTTTCCTTGAAAGAAAGTTACATCCCGCGCCAGGTACTTACCTTGCACCTTCACAATCTTGTTGAATGCTGTCGTCACGCCTCCAAGCGAGTAACTCACCAGCAATACGGGAGCCTGGGAATCGAAGCAATAGGTCGGAAAAAGCCCCAGGGGCTCTGAGCGTACTTAGCACTTCCGTTACAAAACAGACCGGAGACATGGTTTACAGCGGAGCGCGACGGCTACGAATACTCAGCATTTGGGCACGCACGACGATGTTGTATGCCCTGGAAAGAGATTCGGATCATGGATCAACGTTTGCAGTTCTTATCGAGCTATCAGAAGGAAGAGATGTCGGTAGCGGACCTATGTCGCGCGTATGGGATCTCGCGTCCCACGGCGTACCGTTGGATCAATCGCTACAACGAGACGGGACCAGAAGGGCTCGTGGATCGCAGCAGCCGCCCTCACAGTTGTTCGCATGCGACGTTAGAGCCCATCGAGAACACCATCCTGGCGCTTCGTGCCAAACACCCGTCCTGGGGCGCGCGCAAGCTCAAGGCGAGGCTAGAGATGCTGCAGCCAGACGTGGTCTGGCCTGCAGCTAGCACATTCGGCAACATCTTGAGCCGCGCGGGCCTGACCAGCTCGCAAAAGAAGAGAAAGCGCACCACACCGTGCTCAGAGCCGTTCTCTCTGGTCACAGGTCCGAATCAGCTATGGTGTATGGATTTCAAGGGCTACTTCGCCACTGGCGACGGCAAGCGCTGCGATCCGTTCACCATCACGGACGCGCATAGCCGCTATTTGATTCGTTGCCAGATCGTCTCGCGCATGGACCTCAGCCAGGTCCGAGCAATTTGCGAAGCAGCCATGCGAGAGTATGGAATGCCAGCCCGAATCAGAACCGACAACGGCGCACCGTTCGCGGGCACAGGGCTACTTGGGCTGTCTAAACTCTCGCTCGGCTGGATGAAACTTGGGATCGTGCATGAGCGCATTCAAGCAGGAAGACCACAACAAAATGGTCGCCATGAGCGAATGCATCGCACGCTGAAGGAGGACACAACGAAGCCGCCTGCAGCGTCCCTTCGGGCGCAGCAGAGCCGCTTCGATAGCTTTCGCTATGTGTTCAATAACGAGCGCCCGCACGAGGGCCTAAACAATCAAGTTCCCGCAAGTCTCTACAGCCCCAGCTCGATCCGACTGCCGCGCAAGTTGCCAGAGTTCACGTACCCGAAGGGTCTTCTGTTGCGACGAGTCAACAATAGCGGCGACATCAGCTGGCACAAAAACAGAGTGTTCATCAGCGAAGTATTCCGCTTCGAAGAGTTGGGCGTCGAGTTGATAACGCCCGGGCTTTACAGAGTTTTCTTTCGAGACATGGAGATCGGAGAGTTTAATTCCGAAGAGCTTCGCTTCAGAGCTGCGCGAAGGGTGGTCTGAGACTGTCGATGAGTGCATTGGCTTGTTGCACAGTCGAGAAGAACTGACGCCGTGTCTTTGCCGTATTACTGCGTCGCGTTCTTGTCCAGCGAATGATGCCCCATCGGCGTGATGAACTCCACACTGGTGATTTTCTGTTGAGAATCAAGGATGAATGACAGTTCTTGCGGTCCATCAAGAACAAAGAACCGCGATGGCGACTCCGGATAGAGCCGGACGGCTGGTGATCCAGCCGGAATCTCGGCTGTAAGGTGATCACCATCCAGAGCCACCTTGATATAAGCATACGTTCCTACGAAATTAGGCAGAGTAGAAGCCGGAATGCCTACAACTGAGTGTTCCACCGGCTTGAAATCGGGAAAGTCATATACGGTTGCTGCACTGCGAATGACTTCGTCTGCAAGCGTTCCACCGCCTCCGCCGCTCGTCATCACTACAATGCCGTTGCCCCGCAGATATTCCACCATGTCATCCTGGAAATAGGCTGAGCCCTCGTGGCGGACATAAGAATTGTCCGAGCTGCCACCCATTTCGAAACCAAGCCCATACGGTCTGGCTGATGGAATACTCGTATTCGGCGAAACCATGATTCTTATCGTTTGCTGGTCCAGCACCTTATGCGATTTTCCGTCGTATTCTCGCTGAACTTCCAGGAGCAGCCTTGCCAAATCTGCAGGCGTCGACCAAAGACCGCCGGCAGCCAAGTTCGGCTCGACGAACTTTGAAGGCGGGACTGCGAGTTTTCCATCGCCTCCATACGCCGTGGCCGCATGCGCTTGCCATTTAATTGGGAGTGGCGCGTCGAAGGTGCTCTGCTTCATCCCTATCGGGTCCAACACCGTCCGCTTCATATATTGGGCAAATGGCTCACCCGTCACATCCTCGATGAGCAGGGAGAGAACGAGGTATCCGCCGTTTGAGTAGGCAAATTTCGTGCCAGGGATAGCCTCGACTCGCACGGGCGGAGTCCTTGCAGGTTTGTCGCCTTCCAGAAGCTGAAGCAGTGTCGGCAGTGGCATGGCTGGGTCATAGATCTCGCCGTTATGTGTCCCGATACCAGAGGTGTGGTTCAGAAGTTCACGAACGGTGACTTTATCTTTCACGGTGAACTGATTATCCGGAATTTTCCATCGTTTCAAATACTGATTGATGTTTGTATCCAGATCGATTTTGCCTTCTTCTACAAGCTTGAGGACCCCGAGGGCCGTAACAGGTTTCGAAATGGAAGCCGCTCCAAACAGAGTGTCCGTCGATACGGGTGCGCCTTGTATAGAAGAAACGCCATAGGCTCGCGCCCAATCAATCGCGCCATCCCGAATGGCTGCGATACTCACTGCAGGAACATTGAGCTCCTTCATCCGCGAAAGCAGATTCATCTCATCGTTTTTGCTATTTCGAATGACGACGTATCGGGAGAGGTGACTCTGCACGGCGTCCATACGCTGTTGAGCAGATTGAGCCATTTGGCCGGAAACCGGAAGGCGCAACAGAGCGCAAAGAGAGATGGATAGATAGACGCTAGCCAGATTTCCGCGCTCGAAGATGTTCATCGCAGACCTCATTTTCGCTCGAGTCTTCGCCACAGCAGGGCAATTCTGCCCGTTGGCCCCAGACCATCATACTCAAGCCGAGAGGGGGGCGACCATCCCCCGGCATATGTGAAATCGGCGTAAGGTCAACGTCAGCCGCACGAAGTAGGGCGCATTGCATTGGTGGGGTATCTACACAGCGCTACCGGCGAAAAGCAGGCCATGGAAATGACAAAGTGTGGAAAGCATGGAAAGCCATAAAGCCGGCTTCCCACCCTTCCCACACTCTTTGGAAATCCCTTCGGGATTCCCACATTCCCATGGCCTCGACGACTGGATTTATGTCTTTAGAACCCACTCAACTCGAACCATAGGCACCGCAAGGGGCTTGTAACGGATGTCTCAGGTCCACAACGTAACGCATGTCCCGGTACACTCAGGCTCCTCCACCCCTTGTCCAAAGTGCCCGATGATCGGCCCCACCATGACGCACGGAGCCTTGAGCGTCCCCAAAGCGACTTGTTTCCGCTCGATCCGCGACTTGGCCGGGTCCATATCCTTCTCCTCCGGAAGTGGAGAAAGCAGGGCATCGCGCAGCTTGTATTCGAAATATTTCAACGGCTCGCCCGTGGACCTGGACGCGTATTTGTCTCCACCGGCGCTCCAGTGGCTATGCGTTGAGGCTCCACGCGTCCATGTGCTGCGATACACATCCGGCGAGGCCCACCAGTACTCAAACGTCCCTTGCTCGCTGGGATTGCCCTTGTCATCGTAGAGTTGATAACTCGCCTTCAAATGCCACGGCTTCAAGGCCGCATCCGAAAAATCGTAAAGAGGCCGCGCCTCTGCAATCACTTCCCGAGGATCCTTGGGCAGCCCCGGAGACACCGCCTGGCCCGGCTGAGTCCCGCCCGGTGTCTGACCAAACCCCGCCGGAACCGCCAACAACCATAGCGCTATAAAAGGGAGCGCACGCATCGTGCCGCAAGGTTAGCATGTCAGCTTAGGCCCTTGCGTAGGCGCCCTCATCCTGTGAGAATTGTCCGAATCAACTTCTGTCCTCGCAATCCACGCCCAATAGGAATCCAAATGAAGCGAATCCCTGCGCTCCTCATTCTGCCCGCCATCTATCTCGCCCCATGCCCGGCCCGCACCCAGACCCTGCAGCCAGACACCACCGCCCAAATCGACAAAATCTTCGCGCCGTGGAACAAGCCCGATTCCCCCGGCTGCGCCCTCGGCGTTTACAAGGACGGCCTCATCGTCTACAAGCACGGCTACGGCATGGCCAACCTCAACGACGACGTCCCCATCACGCCAGCCACCGTCTTCCACGTCGCCTCCATGTCCAAGCAGTTCACCGCCTTCTCCATCCTCCTGCTCCAACAGCAGGGCAAGCTCTCGCTCGACGACGATGTGCACAAGTACATTCCCGAACTGCAAGACTTCGGCCAGCCCATCACGCTGCGCCAGATGATGCACCACACCAGCGGCCTGCGCGACCAATGGTCTCTTCTTGGACTGGCCGGCTGGCGCTACTCGCAGGACCTCATCACCGACGCCGACGTCCTGTCCGTCGTCACGCGCCAGAAAGACCTCAACTACAAGCCTGGCGAGAAATTTCTTTACTCCAACACCGGATTCACCCTGCTGGCCATCGTCGTCAGCCGTGTCAGCGGGATGAGCTTTCGAGAGTTCACTAGCAAAAACATCTTCGAGCCGCTCGGCATGACCCACACCCATTTCCGCGACGATCACGAAGAAATCATCAAGCACGGCGCCCTCGGCTACGAGCAGGCCGACCCCGGCAAGCCCTTCCGCATGAACCTCACCAACTTCGACACCGCAGGCGCCACCAGCCTGCACACCACCGTCGAAGATCTTCAGCTCTGGGACGAAAACTTCTACCATCCCAGCATCGGCGGCCCTGCTGTCATCGAACAGATGCTCCATCGCGACAAGCTGAACAACGGGAGGCTGCAGGATTACGCGGCCGGCCTGGAAATCGGCACTTACAAAGGCCTTCCTACTGTGGATCACTCGGGCGGCGACGCAGGCTATCGCTCCGATATGACGCGCTTCCCTGAGCAGCACTTCTCCGCGTCCGTCCTATGCAACTTCGCCGACACCAACCCCACCGGCCTGGTGCGCAAAGTCGCCGACATCGTCCTCGCCAGAGACTTCAAGCCCGACGCGCAATCGCCAGCCCAGGCCCCCGTCAAGACAACCGACGCGACTTTATCTGCACCCATTCCTCTTACCGCTGAGCAGATGAACGCCATCGCCGGAAACTACTGGGACGGCAAAGATCAATACGCAAAGGTCATCGTCAAGGACGGCAAACTCTTGCTCGATGTCGACCGCGACGATTTCCATGAACTCACGCAGTTTACCCCCGCGCATTTCCACGTAGCCGATGAATCCTGGGGCAACCAGATCGATCTCCACTTCATCGCCGCCGACGGTGAAAAGTCCCGCCGCCTGGAAAAATCATTCGCGGGAGACAGGCCCCAGCTCTTCCAAGCCGTTGCCCCCAAGCCTTTGACCGAAGCGGAATTGGCCGAATATGCAGGCGCCTACGTCAGCGAAGAGATCGATCCCATCTATCGCATCGTCGTCCAGAACCGGTCGGTTATATTAACTCGCCTCAAGCACAACCCCGATCCGCTTCGCCCCACCATCCCCGATGTTTTTGTCGGCGACATCGGCAAGATCGCATTCACCCGCGACGCCAGCGGCCACATCTCCGGCTTCATCCTCGACGCCGACCGCATCCAGAACTTCCGCTTCACAAGAAAGGCGAATTAGATTTCCGCTGAGCAATTTCGGTGTTCAGCGCGCCTCGGCGGGCGCCGCGAACAACCAGCGGCCTAGCAACGTCGCTGCAATCATTCCCGCAAATTCCGCGGCAACAAAGCCCGGAACGTCGTCTGGGCGGATGCCTGCAAATGTCGATGTAAACGCCCGAGCAAGCGTCACCGCCGGATTCGCAAACGATGTGGAAGAGGTGAACCAGTAGGCCGCTGTAATGTAGGCCCCCACCGCGAACGGAGTGGCTGCCGGCTGAGCGCGGGAAACGCCTCGGATTACCATGAGAAGTCCAACGGTGGCCACGCACTCGCTCCACCACTGCGGCCATCCCGAGCGCACATGCGTTGAGTAGGCAAGCACCCGCACACCAAACATTGCGTGAGCCCCGGCTACGCCGGCCAGCGCCCCGCAGGCCTGAACCAGGACATAAGCGGCGGCCAAGCCGCGGCTCATCCGCCCATCCATGGCTTCAGCCACCGTAACTACTGGGTTGAAATGTGCGCCGGAGACGGACCCAAATGTCAGGATCAACGCCGTCAGCCCGGCTCCCGTCGCTATCGCATTGGCCAACAACGCCAGAGCGACGTTTCCCCCGGCGAGCCGTTCGGCCATGATGCCGGAGCCAACCACCACGGCCAGCAAGAACGCGGTCCCCAGACCCTCCGCGGCCAACTTCCTGGCCGTGCTCAAAGCGGTTCCCGTCCAATCGCCTTCATGCGGCTCTCGATCGCCATGCGGTCCAGCGTTTCGAGTGGCAGGCTGAGAAACAGTTGCACGCGATTCCGAATCTGCCGCAGCGTCTGCGCAAAGGCCGCACGCTTTTCGTCGTCTGTGCCCACTACTGCTGCGGGGTCGGGAAATCCCCAGTGCGCCGTCACCGGCTTGCCCGGCCACAGCGGACACACCTCGCCCGCCGCGTTGTCGCAGACCGTCACAATGAAATCCATCTGAGCCGAGCCGGGCTGGGCAAACTCGTCCCAGCTCTTGCTTCGCAAACCATCGACTGTATAGCCAAGCGCCCGCACCTGTTCAATGGCAAATGGATTCACGCGCCCCGTTGGATGGCTGCCCGCGCTGTAAGCCTTGAACCGGCCCGCGCCCAGCGTATTGAAGAGCGCCTCGGCCAGGATGCTCCGCGCCGAGTTGCCCGTGCACAGCACCAGAATGTTGTATGGCCTCGGCATGGCGTCCTCCCTCTCTAATTTCCGCAGCATCCCGGCGCGCAGCACCCGCCCGCAGGTTTCGTCGCGCGGATAAAAGCACTCATGAATTTCCCCTCCACCAGCGGCGCAATCCTTTCCACATCGATGCCCGCTTCCACCAGAAAATGCCGCGCATCGTCAATTGAGTACACCCGCGTCGGCTCAATCGAAATCTTGCTGAATCCGGCCTGCACCAGCTTTGCTCCGTACTCCCGCTCTTCTAGCGCCCCGGCAATGCACCCCACCCACAGCAGCATGCTGGCGCGCACCTGCTCATCCACCTCGCCGCGCACCACCACGTCGGAAACCGCAAACCGCCCGCCCGGCTTCAGCACTCGAAACGCCTCGCGCAGCACCCGCCCCTTGTCGGCAGAGAGATTGATCACGCAATTGGAAATCACCACGTCCACCGACGCGTCAGGCAAGGGAATGCTCTCAATCTCGCCCTTCAAAAACTCGACATTCTCCACGCCCGCCTGGCGCTGATTCTCGCGCGCCAGCGCCAGCATGTCGTCCGTCATGTCCAGGCCGTAGGCCTTTCCCGCCGGCCCCACGCGCTTTGCGGAAAGCAGCACGTCGATGCCGCCGCCGGAACCAAGGTCCAGCACCGTCTCGCCCGGATTCAGCTCAATCAGCGCCGTGGGATTGCCGCAGCCCAGCGAAGCCAGCACCGCGCTTGCCGGGAGCCCGCTCTTCTGCGCTTCGTCGTAAAGGTTCGTCGTGATCGGGTCGCAACAGCTCAGCCCCGGATCGCAGCAGGCCACGCTTCCGCTCTCGGTTACGGCCCGGGCCGCCGCCCCATACTTTTCCTGCACCAAAGCTTTCGTGTCCATTTGTTCGCACCTCACATTCGCTTAAGCGAATATATTAAACGCGATCATATTTGTCAAACCGTATATAATAAATCGATGGCCGGCTCCGCAAAACCCGTTTCCATCGCCAGCCTCTTTGCTGCCCTGGCAGACACCACCCGGCTGCGCCTGCTCAACCTGATGGCCGGCCGCGAAGTCTGCGTCTGCTACTTCGTTGAAATCCTGCGCCAGGGACAGCCCAAAATCTCCCGCCATCTCGCCTATCTACGCAAGGCCGGCATTGTCGCCGCCCGCCGGGAGGGCAAATGGATGCACTACCGCATCGCGCCGCCATCCGACGCCGCAATAGCATCCATCCTCGCCGCAGCCCTGGCGTCATTCCGCAACGACCGGCAGATGCAGGCCGACCTCGCCAAGCTCGACCGCGCCTGCTGCGCCCCGCAGAAGCTGGTCGTTCCCGAAGGCGCGCCGCGGCCGTCCCTCCTCGCTCCGTTGAGTTAAATCCAAACACGCATCCGTGACCGGCCCTGCCGGCAAATTCGCCTCCTGTCGAGCAATTCAGATACGCTGGTTTCAACGCGCATGGCCTTCGCCCACACCCTCGCATATAAGCGCTACACCTTCGCGGACCTGCGCGATCTGCTGGCCAAGGCCACGCCCTTGCGCAGCGGCGACGTACTCGCCGGCGTCGCCGCCGAATCAGCCGAGCATCGCGTGGCGGCGCAATATGCGCTGGCCGATCTTCCGCTCTCACACTTTCTTTCAGAGCAAGTCGTTCCCTATGAATCCGACGAAGTCACGCGCCTCATTGTTGACACGCACGATTCGCAGGCCTTCGCGCCCGTGCGCTCGTTCACCGTGGGAGAGCTGCGCGACTGGCTGCTCTCCGACGAAGCCACGCCCGCCCGCCTCGCCGCTCTCGCACCGGGCCTCACGCCGGAAATGGCCGCTGCCGTAAGCAAGCTCATGCGCGTGCAGGACCTGATCGCCGCCGCACAGAAAATCCGCGTAGTCACGCGCTTCCGCACCACCGTCGGTCTGCCCGGCCGTCTCAGCGCGCGCCTTCAGCCCAACCACCCCACCGACTCGCTGGCCGGCATTGCCGCGTCGATCCTCGACGGCCTTCTGCTCGGCTCTGGCGACGCCGTTATCGGCATCAACCCGGCAGGTGATAACGTCTCCGTAACCGCGCGCCTGCTGCGCATGATCGACAACCTCCGCCAGCGCTTCGATATTCCCATTCAAAGCTGCGTGCTAGCCCACATCACCACGCAGATACAAGCGCTCAACGCAGGCGCGCCCGTCGATCTCATTTTTCAATCCATCGCTGGAACTGAAGCCGCCAACCGCAGCTTCGGCGTCAACCTCGCATTGCTGGCCGAAGCGCACGAAGCAGGCCAGGCGCTCAAGCGCGGCGCAGTTTGTGCCGATGGCCGCACCGGCGACAACATCATGTACTTCGAAACCGGCCAGGGCTCTGCGCTCTCCGCCAACGCGCACCATCGAGTTGACCAGCAGACCCTCGAAGCCCGCGCCTACGCCGTCGCCCGCCACTTCCGCCCCATGCTCGTCAACACCGTCGTCGGCTTCATCGGCCCCGAATACCTCTACGACGGCAAGCAGATCGCCCGCGCCGGCCTCGAAGACCACTTCTGCGGCAAGCTGCTCGGCCTGCCCATGGGCTGCGACGTCTGCTACACCAACCACGCCGAAGCCGACCAGGACGACATGGACACCCTGCTTACTTTGCTGGGCACCGCCGGCGTCAACTACATCATGGGCGTGCCCGGCGCCGACGACGTAATGCTCAACTACCAGAGCACCAGCTTTCACGACGCGCTCTACCTTCGCCGCGTCCTCGGTCTCCGGCCCGCACCGGAGTTCGAGGCGTGGCTCGCAGGCGAAAGCTTTCAGCGTCTTGCTCTCGAAGCCAACCACCCCGAGAGGCTGCTCACCGCATGAGCGACAGCACCGATCGCGATTCAGCCCTGGCCCCTTCGCTGGCCGCGCGCCTGCGCTCCCTTACCCCGGCCCGCGTCGGACTCGCCCGCACCGGCGTAAGCCTCGAAACCCGCGACCTGCTCGACTTTCAGCGCTGCCACGCCCAGGCACGCGACGCGGTGCACGCGCGGCTGGACGTTGCGTCGCTGGCAACGGAAATCGAAAGTGGAATTCGACCAGAAGTGCTGCGTCTGCACTCGGCTGCGTCAACTAGAGCGGAGTATTTGCAGCGCCCTGACCTGGGTCGCAGATTGAATGAGCCCAGCCGCGCAATTCTGGCCGGGCAGCCGCCCGACAAGGTCGACCTCGCTATAGTTATCGCCGATGGGCTGTCCGCGTTAGCCGTGCAGCGGCATGTCCCAGGCCTGCTTCGAGAGCTTATTCCGAGATTGTCAGACTGCTGGCTCGCCCCCATCTCCATCGTCGAGCAAGCCCGCGTAGCCATCGGCGACGAAATCGGCCTCGCCCTCGGCGCGCAAATCTCTGTAGTCCTCATCGGCGAGCGTCCCGGCCTCAGTTCGCCCGACTCGCTCGGCGCCTACATCACCTGGGACCCGCGCCCCGGCCGCACCGACGCCGAGCGCAACTGCATCTCCAACATCCGCGCCGAAGGCCTCAGCTACGCGCAGGCCGCCGCGCAACTGGGCTACTATCTCACTGAGGGCCGCCGCCGCCAACTGACCGGCGTCGCCCTCAAGCAAGAAACGCATCGGCTGAAAGAGGGTTGAGTGGGAATGAAGCGTTGGCTGCAGCGCATCGCCATCGTCCTGGTTGCCGGATTCGTTGCCACGTACGGCGGCGACTGGGCCGTCTTCAAGCTGCGCGGCTCGCCCTCGTCCACTGTTACCGTGAACCAGTATCAGACCGTCGCCCTCAAGGGCAACAAAATCGAGTATGACTGGCTCGGCACCGCGGATGTCGCCTGTTCCATCTCGCTCTTTCCTCAAGGCGGCCAAACCCCGTGCTGGCGACTGCGCCGCAATCCCAACCAGACCACGAACCTCTAGCCGCCGCTGACCTCGCTCAAGATTCCCGAATCGAATCTCACACGTCCAATTCCCCGCCTGGCCTCATGATCACACCAACCCGTGATCTGAATCACCTTGTGCTGCCAGGAAACCGGCTAGCATCGTGGAATCTTTCCGAGCAGGCAGACACGATGTATTACCGCACCCAGAATGACAACGGCAGTTACAACACGCGCTGCCTCGACTGCTTCATGACCATTGCATCCAGCGTTGAGACTGAAGAAGAACTTGCCGCGCGTGAGCAGCATCATATCTGTCCGGAAAAGGCCCTCGCCGACCTGCTGGCGCAGGAGAGATTTCTTGTCTCCCGTGCCCAGCTCAATTAGAGCAGTTTCGGAATTCATGTGATCCTAAGAAGGGGCGTGCAGGATGGCTCTCTCTTGGGGAAAGGCCACTGCAGCCTGCGCTTCCCGCTGACAGTAATTCCAAAACTGCCAGAGGCTGTCACGAAGTTTGCATTCGAGCAGGCACTTTTCATGGAGTATTTGTTTGCAGAACCTTGACAGCTTGTGGTGAAAGTCAGGTTTTGAAAGGGCACGACTTTAGTCGCGCCGCAAACGGCTGATAATAAACGATGGGCTTTAGCCCCCGAGGGATGTTCTTAGGCAATTTGGACTTTCGCCACAGGCTGTTGAGGCGTGAGCGGAGTCAGGGACAGGCGGGGATATACTTCTTCACAACCCCATCGTGAAGCGCAGCGTCCTCATCTTCGGTCTGGTCGGCGGCCTTCTCATCGCCACCCTCCAATACACACGCTGTGCCCGCGCCTTCGACAAGCTCGGAGCCGCCCGCCGCACCCCGGGGGAGTCCAGCGCGGCAAAGAACCAGGCCTCCTGCCGTGAAGCCGGGGTCCCCGGCGACACGGGGTCCCCGCGGACGGGTCTTTGTCCGGGGCGCGAGGGGACAGGTCCTCGTCGCTGGAGTGGTACCGCGTCACCCGAAAGCACGATTTTCGCTCCATTCCCGTAAAATCATCCGAAAGGATGACGACATCCGGCCCCGTTACACCGCATCGTGACTCCATCCTCAATCGCAACAGGAGCCTCCCATGAAGAAAACCGTCCTTACCTTCGGCCTGATCTCCGGCCTCATGATCTCCGTCCTTATGGACAGCTCGCTTCTCCTCGCCGACAAGATCGGCTCCGGCCACAGCATGCTTATCGGCTACACCATCATGGTGGCGTCGTTCATGCTGGTCTACTTTGGCATCCGCAGCTACCGCGACAATACCCTCACCGGCCAAATCTCCTTTGGCCGCGCCTTCGCCTGCGGCATCCTGATCACCCTCATCACCACCGTCTGCTACGTCGCCACATGGGAGGTTCTCTACTTCAACTTCATGCCCCACTTCATGGACGGCTACTTCGCCGCGCAGGTTCACCAGGTCCAGTCCTCCGGACTTGACCCCGCCACCACCGCCGCGCGGGTCGCAGCCATCGAGCACTCTCAGCAGCTCTACCAGAATCCCTTCGTCAACATGGCCTACACCTTCATCGAGCCCCTTCCCGTCGGCCTTATCATTACTCTCATCTCCGCTGCCATTCTCCGCCGCAAAGCCCCTGTCGAATCCACCGGTGCTCCCGCGGTCATGACCACATAAATCAAAAAGCCGTGGCGCAGGCCCCGACTTTCGGTATTCTGAGTTATCGCACGGTTCTTATTAGCAAACGGTTCTCATCAGGAGGCTGCGTGGCTTCAATCACTGGCTTTGGCGGTATATTTTTGCGAGCGGACGATCCAAAGGCTCTTTATCAATGGTACGAGCGTCACCTCGGTCTGGTGAAGCCCGACGGATCTTTCGCGTATCCTGCCCCAACGCAACACCCTCACGTTGTCTTCGCCCTTTTTAAACAAGACAATGCATACTTCCCTCCGGCACAGAAAGCAATGATCAATCTCCAGGTGGACGACCTGGATGGTGTGCTCGACCGTTTGATCGGCGAAGGCGTCACCGTCGATCCAAACCGCGAAAGCTACGACTTCGGAAAGTTTGGCTGGATCACCGATCCGGAAGGAAACCGCGTCGAGCTTTGGCAACCTGCCGCAACCGAATGATGCCGAGGCCGACCCAGCTCCGCCGTGTCCTTCACATCGGCTGCCGCTGGGTTCTCGGCCTTCTTCACCTCGCCCCAAACACCCGGAAGGGCCTTACTGCATCCGCGCCTGGTCACGCAGTTGTCGCGCAGCCGCTTCGAGAAATGTCTCCACGCTCACCCCGGCCGGCATCTCCAACCCAGACTTCGCCTGCACCGCCGCCGCGATCCGCTCTGAGAGCGCCTGGCGCGTGGCCATGCTCATGTCCAGCCGCCGCGAGAAGAAGCCTTCCAGCACTTCCAGGTCGCTTGAAGTGAGCTTGGCGATCCCCGTCGCCGGAAGCGTGACTGCCAGGTGCGGCTCCGGGATGGCCACATTGCCGGAGAAGAGCTGCGCCGTAAACGTGCGCGACCCCGTATCGCCCCACAGCGGGCTCTCCGGCTCCCGGTCCCGCACCACCAGCGTGCCTGCCGCCAGGTCTCCCAGTCGTTGGTGTTGCCGCGTCACAAACATGCTGATCACGCCCACGGCATAAAGATTAATCGGGAAAATGCCGGGCTGCATATCCACGCACCGCACCAAGTTCCGCGCCATCGATTCCAGCAGCCCGATGGATCTGCCGGACCGGTGGATCACACGGATCTTGGCCACACGCTTGCCCGGCGTGCGCCCGCTCCAGAACGCCTCAAACAGAGTGAAATAGCCCCAGCTGATGAGAAAGGAAATAAAGATCGCGATTGCCTCCGCCCACTGCGCGGAGATCCTGCCGAAGCTTTTCAAGGCCGGGCCGAGCAGAAGGCCAAGAAACCACAGCACGATCATCCCCGCAATCAGGATCAGGTAGTCCACCAGCAGCGCAATAAAGCGGCTGCCGATCCCCGCCAGCGGCATCTCGATCGCCACCAGTTCGGGGGTATCGATGCTAATCTGGTCAGAACTCAGGTCCCTGCCCAGGTCCATGGCTCAAATCCTCTCCAACCAGTGGATCGCGAAGCGCCGGCCCCACTGGGACCGTCTCGCCACTCTGCTGGCGCAATCCGACTCCAGCGGTCTCGGCCAGCTTTCCCGCGCCGAGCTTCAGGAGATGGCCCTGCTCTACCGCCAGGTCGCCGCCGACCTCTCCGTCCTGCGCCAGGACACCACCGCCCGCACCTACGCCGTCCACGTCAATCAATTGCTGGCTCGCGCCCACCATATCATCTATTCCGGCCGCAAGACGAATCTCCGCACCCTCTACCTCTTCCTGCGCGACGAATACCCCGCCGTTTTCCAGCGACAGATCGGCTACGTGCTGGCATCGGTGGCAATCACCGTGGCCTTCGGCATCCTTGGCGCTGTGCTTACCACCGCCCGTCCCGAGTTCATGCGCCACGCCATTCCGCCGGAGATGATCGCTACCATGGAGCGCCACCAGATGTGGACCGAGTCCATCGTCAGCGTCGCGCCCAAAGAGACCAGCCACATCATGACCAACAACCTCTCCGTCAGCTTTGTCACCTTCGCCGGCGGCATCGTTTTCGGCCTAGGCACGCTCTTCTCCCTCTTTCAGAACGGCATGATGCTGGGAGTCATCGGCGTCGCCTGTCACCAGTACGGCATGTCGATCCTGCTGTGGAGCTTCGTTGCCGCCCACGGCTCGCTGGAACTGCCCTCCATCCTCATCGCCGGCGGCGCAGGCCTGCGCCTGGGCCATGCCATGCTCTTCCCCGGCGGCCTGCGCTGGAAAGACTCTGTTGCCCAGGGAGGCATCGAAGCAACGCGCTTGGTCTCCGGCATCATCCCCTTGCTAGTCATCGCCGGCTGCCTTGAGGGCTTCTTCTCCCCCTCCCACGCCCCCATCTGGCTGAAATTCACCATCGGCGGCATGCTCTTCACCCTGCTCAACCTGTGGCTCTTCCGCCCAGTCAAAGCGCCCGTCGCGCCAATGGCCTGAGGCGACGATAAGTTGCCAGAAGCCGACCTTTCATTAGAAATCACAATTACGCCGTCCTCAATAAACAGTCTCTCGGCAGTTTCCTGACAGCTCTTCTGGACTTGACGTCGAAGGATCGCGCAAAATTTCCTGTTGCTTTCCAAAAGGAATCATGACATTATTCCTGTTGGAAACCCAAAGGTAGATTCGCCATGAGGGAAAAGCCGGACGTATTGCAGGGAACGCTTGCGCTGATGGTCCTCAAAACTCTCGATGTTCTGGGTCCGCAGCACGGCTACGGCATCGCCCGCCGCATCGAGCAGATCAGCGGAGACATTCTGGCCCTTAACCAGGGCACGCTATATCCCCTGCTACTTAAGCTCGAGCATGAGGGCTCCATCGTTTCGCAATGGGGTGCATCGGAAAACAACCGCCGCGCCCGCTTCTATCGCCTTACCGCAACCGGCCGCAAACAGTTGCAAGCGGAGACCCGCGATTGGAAGCAGACCGCGGCAATCATCGCGCGCTTTTTCGATGTCAAAGCGGAGGACCTGCCATGAGATTCCTGCGCCGCTTTTTCATTCGTCTCTCGAACTTCACCGCCGGAAGGCGCGCCGACCAGCGCCTCCAGGAAGAGATGGCCGAGCATCTTGCCTTGCAGACCGAGGAGAATTTGCGTGCCGGTTTGCCACCAGCCGAGGCGCGTCGGCAGGCCGCACTGAAGCTTGGCGCGGCCCAAGCCATTCGCGAGCACCACAACGCCGAGCAGGGTCTCCCGCTTGCTGAGAATTTTCTCCTCGATCTCCGCTACGCTTTTCGAATGCTGTACCGGTCTCCCGGATTTTCCCTGATTGCCATCGCCACCATGGCCCTCGGCGTTGGCGCCACCACCGCCATCTACAGTGTCATCGACGCAACCCTGCTGCATCCTTTGCCCTACCCCCACCCCAGCGAAATGGTGCGACTTGAAGCCAATCTTCCCGGCGTGGGCGCGCACGACATCGGCCTTTCCATCCCTGAGTTGCGAGACCTTCAAAACTCGGGAGTCTTCCAATATGTGTCCCTTTCCTTTTACGGCACCAACAATCTCACCGGCAGCACCCAGCCCGCGAGCATCTCCTCAAAGTCGGTCTCACCGAGCTACTTCGCGGTGCTCGGCGTGGACGCGCAGTTGGGCCGCACCTGGGATCCGCACGACCCCACCCCCGGCTTCCTCCCTGATGTCGTCATCAGCGATGGGCTCTGGAAGCGCGCATTTGGCGCCGACCCGCACATTCTGGGCAAAAGTCTGCGCATTGACAACGATGTCTATCATGTTATGGGCGTCATGCCCGCCAGCTTTCGCGACCAGGGCCAAACCAGCGACGAGCGCAGTGCCGATTTGTGGGCGGCGGCCGGATTTTACGGCGACCCCGCCCCGCCGCCGATGCGCAGCACGCGTTTCCCCTTCGAGACCATCGCGCGCCTTCAGCCTGGTCTCTCGCCTGAGGCCGCGCAAGGGCGCCTCGATGCCCTCGTTGCGTCGTTGAAAAAGCAATATCCGGCCGATTATCCGTCGCAAGCCGAGTGGACCATCCACCTGACGCCCCTGGCCGAGACTCTTGTCGGAAACGTTCGCCAATCGCTCATCCTGCTTTCCGGCGCGGTGGGCCTGGTGCTGCTGATCAGTTGCGTCAACGTCGCCAATCTGCTGCTTGCCCGCGCCAGCGCGCGAGGACGCGAGATGGCGGTTCGCCAGGCATTGGGAGCCGCAAGAATGCGCCTGATTCGTCAGCTCCTCACCGAGAGCTTGTTGCTCTTCGTGCTTGGCGGCATCAGCGGTTTCGCGGTTCTCTTTTGCGCCCGGAAATTCCTGCTGCAATTTGTTCCGGAAAGCCTGCCGCGCCTCAATGACATATCCATCGGTTGGGGCGTATTCGTGTTTGCCATCGTCGTCTCCGTCGCCGCCGGAACCATCTTCGGCCTTGCCCCCGCGTGGCTCACAAGCCGCCT
>JBEKFD010000091.1:0-20072 GCA_050013495.1 Occallatibacter sp.
GCAATCGACCCCATTTCGCGCGACTTCATGAACAGGCTCCAGGTCCAGGTCGCCGTGGCCAGCGCGCAAATCAGCAACAGGCCGGTCTTGTTCACCGTTCCGTTCAGCGTCATGCGGTTGGCAGCGTCAACCAGGCCGCCGTAGCCGCTCCCTTGCATTCCGCGGAACGTGTTTTCTCCCAAGGCTGGGTTCGATGTCTTCATCAATGCCATGGTGTTTCTCTCCTGGACGCGATGGCAACCTTGACGCCGTCATTGACTGCACGCCGGCTGGTGGTGCGCAATCCGCGTCTCTTCTCTAATTTTAGACCCGCAGCGGCGTAAAAAGACTCAGCGACGGCTGGGCGAGCGATCCGCTGCGCTCTGCGACAAGCATGAAAAGTCGGATGTCAAGACGGCCGCCCAACAGCCTGTGGCAGAAGCCCGGTTTTGAAAGGGCACGACTTTCCACGTCGCGGAAAACCCCATTCCGATCGAGACTCTCTCACGTTTTGTATCAGGGCACGACTTTAGTCGTGCCGAAAGCGCAGCATAATCAGTAGGGCTTTAGCCCCTGTGGGATGTGTTTTTTGAACTCTCGACTTTTGCCACGGGCATTACGTCGCATTGAAAAGCGCCAAAGTCAAAACGAAACATGCACCAAAACAGGCACCACGGAAACCGTCAGCGCACTCTTCTCTATTGGCCCGGCACGGGCGCTTCCAGTTCCGCCGCAGCATCCTTCAGCCATTTGATCAGAATAGGCACCTGTTCCGGGCCGATGGCGATTCCGGCATCTCCCCCGCCGCCGCTCTGCTCGATCCAAATAAGCCCGCTTTTTGTAGAAACTATTAAGGGTTCCATCCGCTTTTCCATGGTGTCAGTCCTTGATTTCTTTTTGCAAGGCGGCAATCACATCGGTTGCTCGGCCATGAGCGCCACCCCTCAAGCTCCAAGTGTAGCGCCATTGCTTCCCCTCGCAATGTGGGTTTCCTGGCTTGACCGCGCAAAACGTGGCGGCTATCCCACCCCGATTCTCCGCCGATGCGTCCGGGGGCCTTGGCGGGCCATCCTGGACGCTGGATTGTGGGGTTCCCACAAGCGCCGTGGATATCGAACTCAGTTCGTCGATGGGGGATGGGGGACAGGGCAGGAACGATGGAGCCGACGGTCAGACTTGAACTGACGACCTGCTGATTACGAATCAGCTGCTCTACCAACTGAGCTACGTCGGCCTGCTGCTCCTCCGATTGTATCGTTGCACCCGGCGCAGGTAAAGCGAGGCGCGTCCGAGTTTCAATTGCCGAGGATGCTGACCTCAAGTAATCCTAGTCAGAATAGGACGTCGCCCCTGTTGCAACAAGTAATTTGGAGGGAGCAGGGGCATTCATGCCCCTGAAACCGTGTCCGATGCGATCGGGCTTCAGCCCCGGGCCGTTCATGCAAGCCTCGAATGACGCCGGTCTCTTCAGGGGCATGAATGCCCCTGCTCCCTCCGAAAGAACTGAAGCCTGCCTCCGTAAGATCTAAAACCGCACGGGCCGTGGATTGAAAAACATCTATACTTCGCACATGGAAATCAACCCAGCCGAAGATTGGCACAGTCTCACGGAACACTACCGCGCGATGCTCGATGGAGAGCTTGAGCAGTTGGCGGAGAGTCTCGACGATCTTACCGAGACAGCGAAGGAAGTGCTGCGCAACGAAATGAGGAACCGCGGGCTGGGTGAGCCGGGCGCGGCGTGGCAGGCGGCGGGGAGAACAGCGAAGGACGATCCGGAGCGCTGGGCAAGCGCCGTCGACCCGGACGCCGGCGCCGGCGAATCGGCCGACCCTGAGCAGAGCGAGGAAAGCGCGCCACGCGATTACACGTGGAAGACGCTCCTTTGCGAGTGCGAGACGACGGGCCAGGCCAACCAGATTCGCGAGATGCTGCGGCGAGCGGGCATCGATAGCTGGGTTGAGCAGCCGGGGAGAGGCTGGTCGGTCGCCAGCCCAAGAGTTGTCGTCGCCGCCGACCAGCTTGATCAGGCCATCGAAATCGCCAGGCAGCCCATCCCGCCGGACATTCTCGAGCAATCCACGGTCGAAGTCCCGGAGTACGTCCCGCCGAAATGTCCGAAATGCGGCGCGGAAGATCCCGTGCTGGAGAGCGCCGAACCCACAAATTCCTGGCTTTGCGAAGCCTGCGGCAAGCAGTGGACCGAGCCGGCAATGGACGCCGACGAGGAGCCCTCAAAGACCAGCCGGTAAACTCCAAATAAAACGGAAAGAGCCGCCCGGCAACAGGGCAGCTCTTCCCTCAGGGAGAATAGTTCCAACGGAGGCAAAACCATCAGAACTTTCTGGCTGCATAGTAGGTTCGGGGAAAGGCAGTGTCAAGGATAAATAGAGGCTGAAATAAGTCGTTTATATTCAATTCTATACAGATCATTTACAAGAGAAGCCCGGAGGCCCATCTTCTCCTGCTCTTCGCCCGCTATTCCCCGTGTATTGGGGTTATTTCGTTGGTTTTCTTAGGGTTTATGCCTAGTTTTCCACAGGTTTAGGGCACGCATTAACCCTTCGGATGCGGGCTGTCAATCGCCGGGACCGATTCCACCCATTCTTCGCGCAGATCCAGATGGATGAATTCCTCTTCGTAGACCGAAGAGACGGGCTTGCCGCGAGCCATCCGGTAGAGCGCCCGGCCGCCGCCCAGGAAGAATCCGAGCAGAATAGCCGCGCTGGCGCCGATGATGACCAGCGCTGCGATGCCCACCAGCAGCTTGGCCGTCTTGGCCACATCGGAATCCCCCGGCGGAGCCGGTATGGTGGTGAGGTCGGCATCATAGTGAACCGTGGCCAGCAGCTTGTGGCTTTCCTCGGGAATCGCGTCGCCGCTCACAAGCGCCAGAAGCGGCCCGCTGCGGCGGACTTCAAGCGATGCCTGGTCGGAATCCCTGAGAGGCTTTGGCCATGGCGGCTGTGCCTGACTGCCCGCCTTGATGTAAGCGCGAATCTTGCTTTCCTGGGCCGCTGCCATCTGCGGAGTGGGGTAGTTGACGAGGGTGAGCGTGGCCGCGTTGGAACGCAGCGTATAGTTCGCAGTCACGGCTTCCGCGCCGCGATCGAATCCCACCAGGTCCGGCGGCAGAACTCCGCCAGCCCCGGCATAACTTGCCGGCCCAAGTGCGTAGTGGGTGGTCTGCCCATCCAGCGAATCCTTGGGCAGATCGCTCAGAATGGGCGGTGCGATTGCCTTGTTCCCGCCGGGCACGGGCAAATGGCTTGCCAGCTCGCGCAGCTCCGAGCCGGACATGGGACCTATGTGTGAAAAGTTTGCGTCCACCACCGTGTTGCCCAGCCAGAAGAGCACACGATTGTGGTTGGAGGTCGCGCCGGATCCGATTTCCTCTTTGGGCCAGCCATTCTGCCGGTAGAAGGAATATGCGCCATAAGCGCCGCTGGCGTCGTGGAAGCGCAAAGCGCGCAGGCTGAGCGTCTCTCCGCTGCGCTTATAGCTGGCCGTCGCAGCGTCGGTGAAGTCGTATTCCTTGAGGGCTGCGGCGTTGGCAGCGTCAGCCTGGGCGGGGTCGGTCACCGTCCTGAGCGGCTCGGTCGCGACCCATCCGGCAAAGGAATCAGGAAGCAGCGCGGTGGGCGCCGGCGGAGGAACAGCTTTTGCGGCGGCTTTGGCCGGTTCCGCTGGCTTCGCCGGCGCGGCCTGCGACTGGGCAGAAGCGGCGGCCCCGAGCAGGGCCCCCGAACAAGTTAGGAAACAGGCCAGTATGTGCATCCAACGCATCAATTGACTCCGGTCTTCAGGGTAGACGGTAGAGCCCGCGGCGATGGGCACCCTGCCGCCTTCGGCGTACCCCATTTTCTCTTGGACACTGACGGGGCCGAAAAGGTTCCATGGCTGCAATGCGATTGCGTGAACACAAAGCGACCCTTTCGCATCGGCGCGGAGGAGCGTCGCCTTTCCGGAGGGCTCAGATATTGGAACGGCCCTCCGCATCCGCAGCGCGCTGCTTCGGCAGCAGCAGCCAGGTCGCGATGGCAGCCACCGTGATCAGTGCCAGGGCGAGAACATCTCCGTGCAGGCCCAGAATCTGCACGGAGATTGCGGTTGCGACAATGAAGCATCCGCCCCAAAGGCAAAAGCAGGCAAGGCCGCGGATGATCGGCTCAAGCCATCGAAGGTCCAGCATGTTTCCGGCCGACTTGCGGAAATAGCCGGTGGGGTCCGCGTAGAACTTGCGCGCCATGTAGCCGACATAGCCGCCGAAAGCGGTTTGCAGAGCCGCGGCCATCACGTGAATAGAACTCAGTTGTGCCGGATCAACCATGCTGCCCCTACCTTCTATTGGACACATCATCCCACAGAATTGTTCCCGCGTAATTGCGGATCGGTGCACGATTCGGTCGATCGGGGAGAGAAGCACAATGAAATGTGCTTACAGGCGAGCGGAGAGTCAGACCACGATCATGAATTCCGAGTTTCGGATTCGGCTGTCGCTCTTGGTGGCGCCGAAGGGTTGAGTAGGTTCCCCAGCGCCTTGTAGTGGCCCCCATAGAAGAACAATGCGTAGCTGCGCATGAAGACGCCGAGCGGACCGCCGAAGCTCACCGCGATGACCAGCCCGGCGCAGAGCCCGAGAAGAAGGAAAAGGAACTGCACGGCGATCAGCAGGTATGCGCGCAGGCCGGTGGTTCCGTCGAGCATGGCAGTGAAGCCTGCCGCGGAAATTCCCAAAGCGCCAAAGACCAGTTGTCCTGCGGCCCATGCGGCCAAGCCGAGAACCAGCCCCGCGATGAGCGGGATGGCCAGGCGCAGGATAAAAAAGTACAAGAAAGCTTCCCGGTTCGCGGCGATGCGGACCCGGACCGCTTCCCAGGCCTTGCGGAACGGCGCGCCCTCAATCGCCATGTGGGGCAGCACGAAGTCGTTCAGCACCACCTGGGCAACGAATGCGGCGAGGATGAGAACGAGCGCAACTGCAAAGCAGGGTAGGAAGAGAAAGAAGAAGCGGCCAGGATCGAACCTTCCCTCCGCGGCCGGCCTCGCAGACACGCCATATGCCGTAACAATGAAGAGCAGGAGGGCCAGCACAGCCACAACCAGGAAGGTCAGCCAGACCAGCATGCTGGCGGTGAAGAAGTGGTCCGCTTCAACGTAATAAAGCTTGGCCGAGGATCGAATCTGCCGGGTCTGGTGAACGAGTGAATGGAAAAAGCCGAAGCGCAGGCGCGTGACGAGGTAGAAGAAGTAAACGCCAACGAGGAAAATCGCAACCGTGCCAAGAATCGTGACGGGCAAGAAAGCCGGGGAGAGACGGAACGGCTTCCATGCACTCGCATGCGGGTCGAACGGGAAGGTGTTCGGAACCAGGAATCTGAAACTGACGAAGAACCCTTCGCACAGCGTGGCCACCGCGGCCAGCTTCAGAAATGTCTCGCTCTTGAAGCCGCGGAAAAGATACTCATAGGTCCGCACGAGGGCGGGCCAGATTGCTTCCGAGGCCGAGTAGACTTTCATTGCGCTTGCTCCGGGCCTGCGCAGCGTCGCACAGCGCTCGCAAGCAAGTGGGCAAGGCCAAGTCTAAATCCTGCTGAAGACTTCGGATGGAGAATTGGGAACGGTAGGTCAGGGCTTCAGCCCTGACATCGGGAGCCGCAAGACGCGCCGGCCTGCAGGCCCTGCGGCATGCGCTTGCCTCCAAGAGCTAAGCCTCAGGGGCTAAAGCCCGGGTTCCTTTTGTTGCATTTGCGGCACGGCTGAAGTCGTGCCCTTTCAAGACATCGACTTATTCAGAGATGCTCTTAAGCAGGTCTAGATCCCGATGGCCGGCAAACGGCTCTCCGTGCCTACGGTGCTGCCGCCGCTTCCTAGTTTCATCATGCGGAGCGGGCAATCGGCGGGTAGAGCGCGTCACCGAGTTCCTGGTAGCGGCCTCCATAGAACACCAGCGCATACTCGCGAATGCCCGTGCTCACCGGCCCTCCCAGACAAATGCCGGCCAACACCGCGAAGCCGAATGCCAGTACGCCGAAGAAGACTTCAAGGAGCTTGCCCACCTGCACGGAACCTCCCGTTGCATCCGCGAAAGCCGAGTGAAGGCCGAACTCAACCGCCGCGAGCGAACCCGCCAGGGCGATCCCCGGAAGAAGCAGCACGATGAACAAAGCGGCCATCGCAACCACAGGCAGCACCACGCGCAGCAGCGCATACACAAAGAATTGCCGCTTCTCTGCCGTGATGCGCGCATGAACCTGGGACCACGCTTCGCCTGCCGTGGCGTCCTCCAGCGCGTAATGCGGCAACATCCAATCCCGCAAAATCACGTCCAGCGCAAAACCCGCCAGCACCAGCAGGAAGACGATCGGAATCAACGGCAATACCAGAGACAACATCAACCCTACGTCGAATTGGCCGCCCCGCTGACTCTCATGAAACAGGCGCACGAAGCCGGAAACAAACGGGAGCGAGATCAATACCACAACCAGCAGATAGCAGAATCCCACCACCACATTCATCCAGAAAAACCGTGTCGCCTGCTCTCGATAGAAATGCCAACCGGGCCGAATCTCTTTTACGTTGTGGATCAGGCAATGAAAGAAAGCAAAGCGCAGCCGCGTAATCAGATAAAACACCGTCAACAGAATCACGGCTACCAGCGCCAACGCAAAGATTGCTGCAATCGCGACCGGCACCAGTTGGGATGGAGAGGTGAAGATTGGTCCGTGTCCGCCGGATTGACCATTGTGCGATGAGGAATTGAGGTTGCCTCCCAAACCTTCTGTGATGATCGCGACCAGGCCGAGCTTCAGATAGGTTCCCCAGTTGAAGGGCCTGAAGAGGAAGTCCCTGGTGCGTTGAATAGCGAGCGAAACGGAGTCGGCGGCGGAGATAGCGCGCATGGCAAGACCTTTCCGGAAAGCACAGTGTCCTTCAGAGCTACGCAAGTATTATGAACGAAGTTCCGCAGCGGGAAGCGTAACCTCACGCCACCACGCGTCGAACCTGACCAGGGCTCGGAGGAAGAACACAATATAGCGCCTTACCAGAACACTGGATGGGAAGGTGAGTATCCCTACGCCGCCACAACTTCGATGCGTTCTTCGGCGGCCTCGGTCTCCGGTCCCACGACGATCTTGACGGCGCGTCCAAGCCGGATCAGGCAGTCCATCATCTTGATCTCGCTGATGCCGCGAAACTGTCCGCGCAGCATCTTGGAGAGCTTGGGCTGAGTTAGACCCAGCACCTTTGCCGCCTGCTGCTGGTTCCATCCTCGCGCGCACAGGATCTCCGCTATCTTCTGCACCAGTTGCGCCTTTACCAGCATCTCTTCGGCGTCGGGGAAACCCAACTGCGCATAGACATTCGTGCTCTCTTCCGCTTTGCTCACCGCTCAACTCCTTTCTCCAATGCCTCGGCTTCCGTCAATCGCCGGCGAATCAAATCCATATCCGCCCGCGGAGTTTCGATTCCGTGCTTCGACTTCTTCTGGAAGCAGTGCAAGACATAGACTGCACCTGCAAAGCGCACCGTATAAACCGCCCGGTAGGCGCTGCCCCGCCAATCTTCGACTATCTCCAGAATCCCAGCCGAACTGAATCCCTGGAGTGGCTTCGCATCGGGGTGAGTCGAACCAATCTGCGCTTGATACGAGGCAAAACCGAAGCCCTGCTGCACCTAATCCGGCATGGCCAGCAAGTCCTTCTTCGCCGAGCCGATCCAGCGCAATGACGTGAGCGCTTGCCTCATTTCTCAATTATGCCCACTTTGGCATAAGCTGTCCAGAGTGGCCCACCACGCGTCGAAAGCGGCAAGCGCCCGCTCGCACACCAGCCGGTGCCGTTCCTTCTTGTCGCGGACTTTCTTGCGCAACTCCTCTTCCAGCGGCTCCAGCAAGTCGAAGGTAATGTTTGCCGGCTGAAAGTCCTTCGGGTCAGCATGCGTGATGTAATGCACCAGCGAGCCCAGGCCGCTGGCGCGCGGAGCAGGGGTGGGTTCTTCGCCGCGTGCAAGCGCAGCCGCGTAGAGGCCGGCAAGCAGGCCGGTGGCAATGGATTCCGTGTAGCCCTCGACGCCGGAAAGCTGCCCGGCAAACATGAGCCACGGCGCTTTCTTGAGGCGCAGCGTTTCGTCCAGCAGCAGCGGCGCCTGGATGTAGGTGTTGCGATGAATCTGCCCGTAGCGAAGGAAGTGCGCGTTTTCAAGGCCCGGAATGAGGCGCAGCACGCGTGCCTGTTCACCGAACTTGAGGTGATTCTGAAAGCCCACCAGGTTGTAGCTGTCCGCGCGCAGATTCTCCTTGCGCAACTGCACCACCGCCCAAGGCGTTCGGCCAGTACGCGGATCGCGCAGGCCCACCGGCTTCATGGGGCCGAAACGCAACGTGTCGCGGCCGCGGCGGGCAAGGATTTCAAGCGGCAGACAGCCTTCGAAATAGTCCAGCTTCTCCCACTCCTTGGCCTCCGCGGCCTCGGCAGCCAGCAAGGCATCCAGAAAGCGATCGTACTCGGCGCGATCCATGGGGCAGTTGATGTAGTCGGCGGTTCCCTTGTCCCAGCGCGCGGCAAAGTAGACGCGCTCCATGTCGATGGTTTCCGCATCGACGATGGGAGAGATGGAGTCGTAAAATGCCAGGCGGCCTGCGCCAGTGATGCGCTCGATCTCGCGGCTCAGCGCGTCCGAGGTGAGCGGGCCCGTCGCTAGAATAGTCAGTCCGGCAGAGTCAGCATCGGGCGCGCTCAACGCCGTGACCTCTTCGCGAATCACGCGAATGAGCGGCTCCGCAGCGATGGCATCGGCGATGCGCCGCGAGAACTCGACGCGATCGACGGCCAGCGCGTGGCCCGCCGGTACGGCACATTCGTCCGCAAGACGCAAAAGAGCGGAAGCTCCCCGGCGCATTTCCTGCTTCAACAGCCAGGGCGCGGTGTTGGGCGACTCGCTCTTGAGCGAGTTGGAGCAGACCAGTTCGCCGAACTCGGTGGTCTGGTGGGCCGGGGTCAGGCGCGGCTTTCCGTCTACCATGGCCCGCATCTCGTAGAGGTCCACCTGGCAACCAAGGCGCGCGGCGGTCAGCGCGGCTTCGGGCCCGGCCAGGCCGCCGCCGATCACCCGTATCCTCACTGGGCAGTCTCCACCGGCTCATCGGAATCCAACTGCGCACGGTTCCCTATGCTGCCCATGCCGGCCAGCCGCTGCAGCGCATCCCCGCTTACCCGCACGGTGCGCCATTCATCCATAAACTCCGCACCCATGGCGCGATAAAAATCGATTGCAGGCGTATTCCAGTCCAGAACCGCCCATTGCAGGCGCCGGCAGCCTTTTTCCAGGGCGACAGCCGCCACCGCTTGCAGTAGCGCTTTGCCGATGCCCAGGCCGCGGAACTGGGGATGAACGAAGATGTCTTCCAGGTAGACGCCCGGCCTTCCCACCCAGGTGGAATAGTTGAAGAAGTAGAAGGCAAAACCCGCCGCCACTCCGTCCTGCTCAGCGATCAGGCAGAAATAGAAGGGGTTGGGGCCAAACCCGTCGCGCAACAGATCGGCCTCGGTGGCGATGACCGCGTCCGGCTCGCGCTCGTAAGTGGCCAAGGCGCAGACAAATGCGAGAATCTGCGGAACGTCTGCCGGTGTCGCGGTGCGTATGGTGGTTGCCATTATTTTATTTTAGAGTGTGATCCATGCCACACACAGGCGCATCCGCTGGCACTACCATGGAAAGGGTTTCACGAAGGCTGGCATTCGAACCCTGGGCCTGGCGCAGCGGTTTAGCCAGTTCGTCGCAAATGCATTGCAGGAACCGGCGGACTTCGAGCATCCAGCCTTGCACCCTTGTGTAGACTGGTGGATTGGATTTACCTTTGGTCCTGCTGACAAGCCAACCGTCTCCCGCACCGGCTCTTGAGTGGATGCGGCCTGACCGGGGAAGCAAGCCTGGGGATGCAACCTGTTGCCGGGACTTTACGTCCTCTCGCAGTGGGAGCAGGGACAAGCGGGATTCGGCTGAAGGGGCCGCGCAGGGAAGAGATGCATGAGCGCTCTCCGCTTCAAGCGTAGCCGGCAATAGACTTTTCTGAGCATGACGGGGCCTGGTTCCCGCAGCTCCCAAGGAGACGAACATGAAACGCGAACTTTCACTTCTGCCGGGCCTGCTGGCATTGGCTCTCTTGCCCGCATTTGCGCAAACGCCCGCGCCAACCACGGGCACAATCCATGGCCATGTAACCAACCCGAGCGGCGCATCGCAGTCGGTCGGCGTCGTGAGCCTTTCCAACGACGGCGGCCACACATCGAAGTACACCTTCCAGGTAAACGCGGCCGGCGACTACACCGGGACCGCAGCTCCCGGCACCTACACCGTGGTCTTCCGCCAGCCCGATACACCGCCCGACAAGATGGTCGATTCCTTTGAGGGAGTCAAGGTGGTTGCCGGCCAGGACACGCTTCAGGACGTCGACATGTCGCGCAAGGCGTTCATTGACAAGCTGCCTCCCGAACAGCAAAAGGCGCTCGAGGAGATGCGCAAGCACAACTCCGAGGCACTGAAGGCCAATGAGATCATCAAGAGCATCAACTCCGACCTCAAGATTGTGGTGCAGGACATCAAGGACGCCGATACAGCGCGCGCCACGGCGCTGCAGACGCTGGGCGCGGGGGCTGCCAAGGCCGATATCGACGCCAAGGAACAGGAGATCAAAAAGGCCAAGTACACAGAGGTTGAGGGTTTGATGACCAAGGACTCCGGGGCCAAGCCGGACGCTTCCATTCTGTGGGCTCAGTTGGGGCAGGCCGAAGCTGGGTTGAAGAAGTACGACGAGGCCACGACAGCCTTCAAGAAGGCGCTGGATGTGGAGACCACTGCCAAAAAACCGAGTCCCGATGTGCAGGGCCTGGCCAATAGCGGACTGGGCGAAATCTATGCGCGTACCGGAAAGATTCAAGAGGCCAGCGACGCCTATGACGCCGCGGCCAAGGTCAATCCGCCGCGAGCTGCCTTCTACCTGAAGAACGAGGCCGTCATTTTCTTCCAGACCAACCAGCCGGATGCCCAGGTGGCCGCCGCAGACAAGGCCATCGCTGCCGATCCAAACAGTCCCATCCCCTACTACCTGAAGGGCAACGGCCTGGTGGGCAAGACCACCATGGACGACAAGACCAAAAAGCTGGTGGCGCCGCCGGGATGCTTGGAGGCCTACCAGAAGTACCTGCAACTGGCGCCGGACGGCCCCTATGCCGCCGACGTCAAGGGCATCCTTCAAGGCTTCAGCCAGACGGTTGACAACACCTACAAGGCTTCCAAAAAGAAATAAGCGAGCTTTGTGTTTTACATGAAGGGCGTTCGCCGCGGCGGACGCCCTTCGTCTTTTGGTCTTAGATCCCCACCGGCCTTGCCAACCCACGGGGTATGAAACTGTGCCATCCATCGAGCGTTTTTTTGCTCGATGGATGGGAGACCACGAAGCCCAACCCTCGGCCACCTCTCATCCTGCTTCTTGTTGGAAAGCCATGCAGCCGCTCTTCGCCGAACCCTCTACAATCCATTGCATGAGTTCTCGACCGCCAAGCGCACCTCTTCCGAGCTACCAGCAGGCTGCTGAACTGGTTGCCGCACGTGCCTCGGAACTGGCACAAAGGCGGCGTTCGGCGGAGCGCGTCGAGCTTGTCACGGCGGCAGGGCGGGTGCTCGCCCAGGCGATCCGTGCCGACCAGGACCAACCGCCGTTCGCCCGCTCCACGCGCGATGGTTTTGCCTGCCGCGCCGTGGAGGCCTCGAAGCATGAGGCGCTCCGCATTGCGGGCTCAACGCGCGCCGGAGAGGCTCCAGCGGGACCGCTGCCGAAAGGCGCGGCATGGGAGATCATGACCGGCGCGCCGGTTCCCGAAGGAGCCGACGCCGTGGCGATGATCGAGCACGTTGAGGTGTCCGGAGGGCACGTCCGTTTGCTTCCAGATCGCAAGGTGAAGCAGGGCGAGAATATTGTGGCCCAGGGCGCGCAGGCGCGCGTGGGCGACGAATTGATCCCAGTCGGCAGCGCAATCACCTTCGCGCAGATCGCGCTGGCAGCCACATGCGGATGCTCCATGCTCGACGTGTATGCCAGGCCGCGCGTGGCCATTCTTACCACGGGCGATGAGCTGGTCTCCGTGGAGTCCTCGCCCGCCGCCGGCCAGATCCGCAACTCGAATGCACCCATGCTTGCCGCCATGGTTGCGGCTGCGGGAGGCGAACCCTGGGTGCTGCCCACGGCCGCAGACAACGACGAATCCCTGGATGGAGCCCTTGCCGAAGCCGCGAATGCAGACATGCTGCTCATCTCCGGCGGCGTCTCGGCGGGGAAATTCGACCTGGTGGAACCGGCGCTGGCCCGCCGAGGTGCGCGCTTCCACTTCACCGGCGTGCGCATCCAGCCTGGCAAGCCGCTGGTCTTCGGGGAGTTGCCCGCTTCCAGTCCCAGTTCCGGGACTGGTTCCGGGACCAGTCCGGTTCCCTTCTTCGGTCTTCCCGGCAATCCCGTCTCCTCCGCCGTGACCTTCCTGCTTTTTGCAGCGCCGGTGCTGAATGCGCTCGCAGGCAGCAGGGATCGCGGCCCACGCTTTGCGATGGCCCGGCTGGCCGCGGAGACCGACAGGCGCGCCAAGCCTGGACTGACGCGGTTTTTGCCAGCCTTCTGCAACTTCAACTCCCGCGCCGGGCAGCTTCCTGAAGTCGTGATTGTGCCCTGGCAGGGCTCCGGCGACCTTGCGGCACTGGCCCGCTCGAACTGCTTTCTCATCGTTCCTGAAGAGACATCCAGCTTTCCGAAAGGCGAAATCGTGCGTATTCTGTTGCCTTGAATCCGCCGTGCCCCATCCTTCCGCAGCTTCATCGCGGAAGGGTGGGAGATCATGAACCACACTCAAGCCTCGCTCCACAGGAACCTCCATGTCCGAGCTCTCGCACTTCGACGCTTCCGGCAACGCCTCTATGGTCGACGTAGGCGCTAAAGAAGTCACGCGCCGCACCGCAACCGCATCGGCATTCGTCGAGTTATCACCGGCCGTGCTCTCCGCGTTGCCCGCCAACCCCAAGGGCAATCCTCTGGAAGTAGCCCGCATCGCCGGCATCCAGGCGGCCAAGCGCACTGCTGACCTGATTCCCATGTGCCATCCCCTTCCGCTTACGCACGTGGATGTGCGGGCGGAGGTTGTCGAAGGCGGCGTGCGCATCACCGCTTCCGCCGCTACCACCGGCCCCACCGGCGTGGAGATGGAGGCGCTTACCGCCGCGGCCGTTGCCGCGCTTACCGTCTACGACATGACCAAGGCCCTCGACAAATCCATCGTCATCCGCAGCATTCAGCTCGAAACCAAATCCGGCGGCAAGAGCGGGGAGTTCCGCCGCGGGAACGGTTGAAGATCTCGAGGAAGAACTCCGGACCGTGCTGCGAACTGCCTTAAAACCTGCTTAAGAACCCGCTGGTGTAACAGAATCGTCTGCTTTGAAAAGCCACGTCGGGTCCCCTGGGTGCCGTGCCGCCAGAAGGACCGATCAAGGACCGGGCTTCACAGGCTGCGGAAAATCTCTTTGTCGTGAACATACAAAGGCTTTGTAACCAGGGCCTGACTTTAGTCGGGCCGATAAAGCCAATCAAATCAATGTTGGGCTTCAGCCCCTGCAAAAGCTGGGATCGGAATACCTATGAGATGATGCCTTATTCCGCAGCCTGTTTAGGCCCTGAGAAGTAGCTTTTTGAGGCAAGAGGATGCCGCAGGGCCTGAAGGCCTGCATGTTTTGCAGCCCTAACGGCGGGCTGAAGCCCCGACCCACCATTTCCCACGCTCCATCCCGGCTTTAAAACCGGTTCTTGTGGGGAAGCTGCCGGGCGACCCTTGCAAAGCCCTCATGCATCCAATGGGCAGGGAGTCTTCCCGGAACGTGGGAGAAGAAAAGAGCGCAACTTGCTATAGCCTGTTGGTGTTCTTACCGATAGGAGCAGCAGCGATAGGAGTACTACCTGCGGGTCAAAAAAAATGGCAAACTTCCCCAATCCCGAATTCCCCATCAACAGCGCCGATTGCGCTGAGATCGAGGCCATCTTCATTGAACTGATGCGCGACCTCAATGCCGGAACACAGGCGGGCGCGCTCAGCGCAAAACTCCCGTTCAACGAACCTCCTGCCAGCGCGCAGGATCATCGATCCATGTGAGCGCGGCGCGCTGAACACCTGTTCCGTTGTCCACTTGGCAGCGGACGCCTGCGGCTCTCTCATCGAATTCACGAACATGATTCGCGTGCCGCGCGCCAATGCACTAGGATTCTCCTTCCGATAGAAGGAGTCTTCATGCCGCGCTCTGCTTCCTGCGTTCTTGCCGTTCTATGTCTCGCAGCCGCCGCAGCCGGCGGCCAGTCTGTCTCCGTCTACCAGACCACTCCGGACCTGCTGGAAGCGCTTTCCGAGCGGGCCACTTTGCACTTTTCAGCAAATGCCGGCAAGGACGCAACGGCTCCGATCATTACCGTCGACGATGCGCAGCGCTTCCAGGAAATCGACGGCTTCGGCGCTTCGCTCACCGATGCGGCCGCCTGGCTCTTCGCCAAGAAGCTGACCGCAGCGCAAACCGACGCCGCCTTCAAGTCCCTCTTCAGCCGCAAGGACGGCATCGCCCTCAACTTTTTGCGCCAGCCCGTCGGCTCGTCGGACCTGGCGGTGACCTTCTACTCCTTCGACGACCTCTGCCAGCAGACCACGACAGCCTGCGTCACCCCGCCAGGCGTATCCGACCCCAGCCTCGAACACTTTTCAATCGGGCATGACCAGGAGTACATCCTGCCGCTGCTCAAGAAGGCGCTCGAGGTCAATCCCGCAATCCACGTGATGCTTTCGCCGTGGAGCCCGCCGGGCTGGATGAAGACTTCCGGGTCAATGCTCGGGGTAATGAACGCTTCCGGAGCGGATGGCAAGCCCCTGCCGTCAAGCCTTCGCCCGGAGTTTTACCCTGCCTTTGCCAGCTACCTGGTCAAGACCATTCAGGGCTACCAGGCTGCCGGCGTGCCCGTGTGGGCGCTGAGCGTGCAGAATGAGCCGCTGGCCCCGCAAACCAATTACAGCGCCATGCAGATGCTGGCGAGTGAGCAAACCGCCTTCTTTGGCGAGGCGCTGGCGCCGGCTCTGGCCGCGGCTGGCCTGAAGCCGAAGGTGATGGTTTACGACCACAACTGGGACCGGCCCGATTATCCGGAAGCCGTGCTCAAGGACCCCAAAGCCGGTGCGCTGGCCGCCGGAACCGCATGGCACCACTACGGCGGCTCCCCCGCGGCAATGACCAAATTCCACGACGAATTCCCGCAGAAGGACGAATGGGTGACTGAATCGAGCGGCGGGACATGGCAAAAAGGACTGGGGCCGAAGGGCAACATCCTGGCCGAAGAGGCGGCCGAGCTGATTGCTGTAACCCGCAACTGGTCAAGGAGCTATGTGCTGTGGGCGCTGGCCACAGACCAGGATCACGGCCCCTTTGTAGGTGGCTGCAATACATGCCGGGGCCTGGTAACGATCGACCTCTCGAATCCGGAGCGGGCGGAGGTGAAGCCTGAGCTCGACTATTACGTCCTCGGCCAAGCCAGCAAATTCCTGCTGCCGGGCGCGGTGCGCATCGCTTCCGACGAGCCTCAGGGAACGTGGCTGAAGGACGTGGCCTTTCGAAACTCCAACGGGTCAGTCGTGCTGTACACGCTCAACGCCGGCGCCACCAGCCAGGAACTGCGCATCGGCTTCCGCGGAAAAACGGCAGCTACCACCCTGCCCGCGGGGACGGTGGCAACGTTCGTCTGGAAGCCGTGAACGGCGGAATTTCCGATCCGCTTACATCGGCTGCTGATAATTGTCTTCTTCCTCTTCGAGGCCGTAGCGGCGAAGCAGGTTGGGCAGGCTCTGCGAGAACGCCGAGCGCGGCATCACCGTATCGCATCCCGCCTCGATGGCCTTCAGCTTCAGGTCGCCCTGCAAATGGTTCAGGAACCCGATAATCGAGGTGGCCTTCTTCAGCTTCGTCTTGATCTTCGGAATCAGCGTCAGCGGCTTGGC
Organism: Occallatibacter sp.; assembly: GCA_050013495.1. Taxonomy (GTDB): domain Bacteria; phylum Acidobacteriota; class Terriglobia; order Terriglobales; family Acidobacteriaceae; genus Telmatobacter. Next base: position 16,044 of record JBEKFD010000091.1, read on the forward strand.
GCTCAGGTTGTTCAGGTCGAACACCACCAGAGCCGGCCGGTCGGCTTCGTCAACATCCGTCAGCTTGGCCACCGACTCCTTGTCGTTCTTGACGAACTCCACCTTCACGCCCAGCTTTTTCGAGGTCTCGTTGATCTTCGCCTGAAAGAACAGATCGTCGATGAAGCAGAAGATGCGGGTCGGCGCGTCTTCCCGCACGGCAACCGCGGCCGCGGGCGGAGCATAGGCGTCCTGGTAGTAGCCGCCGCCATGGCCATTGTTGCTGGTGATCTGGATGGTCGACGGAGGGCCGTCCGCCACGTTGCCGTTCACGGCGCGGTAGCTATGGTCCATGGGACCCACAAACTCGCGCGGGCCTTTCTGCTTGCCCTTGCGCTTGCCCTGCGAGCCGGCGTGGGAATTCCCTGGCGACTGCGAGGCCAGGTTGTTGCCCGGTTGCGCCGATCCTCCGGAGCCCTTCTGGAAGAACTTCTTCTTCTTCCGCCCCTGCCCCTGATGCCCTTGCTGTCCCTGGTGTCCCTGGTTCATCGCTCTTTGCGGAGGAGGCGGGGCTGCTGCCGGCACGGCTTGCGGCGCTGCCTGGGGCTGTATCTGCCCCTGCTGTGCCTGCGGTGGGTTCTGTTGGCTGCTCTTGTTCTTGCGGCGGCGCCGGCGGCGCCGATGCCCTTGCGACTGTCCCTGGCCGTTGGCCGGGGCTGGCCCCAGTTCAGTCTGGGGCTGCGTCGATTCTGTCGTCATGCGTGTACTTCCTGGCGATGTGCTTTTTGGTGCATTGCGTTCTTGCGCTCAGCCGCCCTAGTCCGATTCGGTCCCGCTGCTGAACTCCCTTTGCCGGCCGCCCATCCTCTTTCGGACGGGGAACTCCTCGGCCTGCGATCTGGTCATTTGGGGGCATCCGGCACGCTGCGCCGCTACTCTGCTCAAGCGCAATCTGCCACGATCCCCGGAAGAATGGCCCCTTTTGCTGCCTTGCCGGCTCCCACCCAGAAACCCCGCAGGAGTTTCCCCGGGGCTCTCTCAATCGATTCGGTGCGGCAGGTGCTTTCCTCTGGTAATGCCCTTCCTATGGGAGTTTCCGCCACCGGTACTTGACTAAGGAATGAACGGTGCGGCGAAACATCCTTTTTCGGCGGCGAGCGCGCTCTGCCCGGTTGGGGTGGCTCGCGTCAGCCGCTTGATAGGCAAGTCTGATACTACAGACAAGCGCCGTAGCTGGCAAGTGCAGTTTGCAGCAACCCCATGCCGACGCATCTTGGGGAGGGAGCGGGGGCATTTATGCCCCCGAATCCATGCTTAATGCGTAACGGCTTTAGCCTCGGGCCTTTTCTTTCCTGGCCGATGGACATCCGAGCCTTAAGGCCAATTTCCAAAGCCGCCCTATTCAGGGGCGTGAATCCCCTGCTCCCTCCGAAAAAGACTCGCGCGAGGGAAACGCGATTCTCATTGGCAGTGTGAAATTCAGTCTTTTCGGCGACCTTACTTTTCAGAGTCGGTGCAGGCCCAAAATGCGCTCACATACACGAAACGCCACTCTAATCAGAGTGGCGTTTCGCTGTCCTGCGCTGGTCACTGGCCTCCCAAATCGATTGAGGACGGTGGTTATATCCACCGCGCCTTCTACAGGTTCTTCCGGCCGGTTTCCCCTTTGAAGGGGCCGCTTCGTTGGCGGAGGCTCTTGCCGGATCCTGCTGTTCTTTGGGCTGGCCGGGATACTTTCCAGCAGCCGGTACATCACTGGCACCCTCTAGATAGCAATTCACTGACCGTTTGTACTACTCTTTGTTTTGAACCACTTGCGCAGCCCTTGCAAAGGAATCGTCTGTATTCTGGAATTCAAACCCGAAAAAGAATACAAAAAACAATAGAATCGGTCTCAGCGCTGGCAATTGGGACAGTAGTGTGTGCCTCTTCCTGCGAGCAAAATCCGCCGGATTGCCGTTCCGCACATCCGGCATGGCTGCCCGGTGCGCAGGTAGACGCAATGCTCCAACTGGAAGAATCCGCGCACGCCGTCTGCGTCCACATAATCGGACACCGACGAGCCGCCCAGGCGGATGGCGTGCTGCAGGACTTCGGTCAATGCAAGCCGCAGCCGCTCCAGTTCCGCCCTGGTTAGCCTGCCCGCGCGGCGGCGCGGCCTGATCCCGGCCCGAAACAGGCTTTCGTCCGCATAGATGTTGCCCACCCCGGTCAGCAGCGACTGATTCAGCAAAGCTGCCTTGATGGCCAGCTTGCGCCCGCTGAACAGCGCTCGAAACTCCTCCGCGCCGATGGTGAGCGGCTCTTTTCCAGCGCCCTTGAAACCGGCTGTCCGGCCCAGCTCGCGAAGCTCCAGGCGTCCGAACCGGCGCGGGTCAACAAAGCGAATCTCCCGCCCGCTTTTGAGCCGGAGCCGCGCATGTGTGTGGTTGGCTAACGGCCCGTCGGGCGTCGTGACCAGCAGCCGGCCGGTCATGCCCAGGTGCACGATCCATTGTGCGTCCGGTTCGCCATTGCACTTATCCGCTGGACCCAATTCGCAGACGATGTGTTTTCCGGTGCGATGCACGCCCAGAATTACGCGGCCTTCGAGTCCCCGGGCCATTCGCGCGGGCGGCGTCTTGAACGGCTCACGATGGGTGCCGAACCACGCTTCGACAATCTGATCGCCGCGCACGCGCGCATCTACTCCGCGCGCAATCGTCTCCACCTCGGGCAGCTCCGGCATCGGTCCATTGTAGAAGAGCGATCCCGGAAGTGCGATCCCGGATGAGGGCTGGAACCTGAGCCCCTGACCGGCGGTCTCAGTCTCCGTAGTTCTCCGTCGCGCGGTCGTTTTCCTCGGCGGCCCTCACCTGGCGAGCTCCCCACTTCTCCAGATACACAAGCCCCAGGGCCAGGCCAACGACGAAAACGCCCACCGAGGAATACTCCATCATCTCGAGCTTTCTATCCTCTGCCGCGGTCTGGTAAACGACAATTCCATGGATGTTGCGCGGCACCGTGCGCAGCTCCTCAGGCGAAGGCCAGCGCGGCATGGTGTCAAGATAATGCACTGAAAACATGGCCGAGACGATCAGCCCCACCAGCCCCGGCAAGAGCAATGCCAGCGAGATCGCCTTCAGCATCCTCAATCGTGCCGGTTTCATGGCCTCGCCCTCACCTCTCGGCGGATTCCGCAATAGCCGCAGATGCCGGCACAGGAATCGAGCCGATTCCAAGAAACTGCGTGGGTTCGTATGGATTGACCTGGCCCCGCAAGCTCCCCAGCCCCGGCCAGTTCAACATTCAAGTGCTCGACGGAAGAAATCTGAAAGCACCTGTACTCGGAGTGTATAGCAGAATCATCGCCGTAGCTCGCAACGCAAACTGCGCTCCCGCTTCCCCTAAGTAACAGCAGTTTCAATCGAGAGTAATGTGAAGCCGGGCGGCTGGCTCGCGAAACCTGAGCATCGCGACATATCGCTACTTGTGCTCGATGTGCTCTCCGGGTTCGCGAATCTTGCTCACCTCAAAGCTCACAATCTTCCACGCACCCTGCACATCCCGCACATAAACACGCGTGTAGCGGTAGCTGCCGGAGACTTCTCCATCGCTTGTCGTTCCCTGCACCGATGCCACCGAAGTGACCAGCGCCGTGGTTCCGTAAAAGCGCACCTTGCGGTCGGAGATATCGAGCGTCGTAAAGTGGACGTGGCCCGCGCGCAGGCTGGCCAGCGTCTGCTCCTTGGTTTGCAGCATTCCTGAGGCGGTAATTGCCATGTAGTCGTCCGCCAGCAGGCTCTCCATGACCGCCGTATTCGATTTGAGGATCGCGTCGCGCCAGGTTTCTTCCAACTGGTCAATCTCGTGGCGGCTCTCGTGTTTCTGTCCCTTGGGCATTCCGGCATTGAGCGCAACCGGCGCCGCGCATACCGCCAGAACAAGCACCGCGATCAGATTCGATCCATGCGGCATTCCGCGTCGTCTTGGCTGCGGAGGGTTAGAGATTGCACAGGGCATTGGCGTATCGGATAGTAGTCCGGAACACGGGTACCGGTCAATGCGCCT
>JBEKFD010000092.1:0-23737 GCA_050013495.1 Occallatibacter sp.
GGTGATGGATGCGATGGGGTCCGCGTAAGTGCCCGTAACCAGGAACGACGAATCCGCTTGATACACAGGTGCGCCGTCGAAGGTGGTGATCACGTTGTTGCTGCTATCGTAGGCAGTCACAATCACGCCATACGGATCGGTGTACCATCCGCTCACGCTGATCATCCCCTGCGAGAACGAGACCCCGATGGAATCGTAGGCGTCTGGGTAATCTCCAGCGTCGGTGATGACGCCGTTGCCCGAATGAGGCGGATAGTCGAAGTAGTCGTAATCGGGCGCTACAAGCTGCAACGCATTGGAAAACGTAACGCCGTCGGCGGCGGTGTACTGGTTGGTGATCAGGGTGTACTCAGCGTACTGTTCGAAGTTGATCGTGGTCGTGCCGGCAAAAGCAAGCGACGAACCCGACAGCAGCAGAACGAGAAGCAGAAGCCTATAAATTGGCCTTTTCATTTGATCCCTTTCCGGATTCTCATATTTGAGAAACCAGCGGCTGGTCTGCCCGGCAACTTGCGCCGCGGAGAGCATTGAAGTTGCGCGGCGAACGCGGTGACATCGTCCTGGAAACCAATATCGCCAGCCGCAATTGCCTCAAGAAAATCGTTGTTGGCCAAAGTCGCCCAAACGGGGGGCGGCCGGCCCCTTCGGCAAAGCTGCGTTCGTGATTCCGGAAGTTCAAGCTAGTCGCGTCACTCGGGGGAAGTGAGAGCGAAGGCAATTCACGTACAACTCCTATCGATCGATGGACAACAACAGGCCTCCAGGGGAAGACAGGAGTTTTGCGGTTGCGGTTGCAATCGATTTGCCAAAACTTCGCCATTCAAAATCAGCAACTTAGTGCCTTCTGTGGGAAAAAGTGTGCAGACTCTTGCACGAATGGGGGAGCGACAGTGGTAGATCAATGCCACTTTGGGAATGCTGAAAACGGTTACTAATGTGGGATTTACCGGTGGTCTCTCAAACATGTATTTCGAGCCGGGGGTTTTGTCGCAATTCGTCTCGGCGCATAAAAAATCCATCTCTAAAATCTTCGCTACCCCTTTAGATTGAGCATCTAACGACCTTTTTTTCGCGAAATGCGGAAGACCTTCCCGAGACAACTCGGCAGGTGCGGAAGGCATCTATCGGAACGGGTTTTACTGCATGGCGGAGTCCATGAAGTCCAAACCTCGATGGCGGCTTCATACCGCAACCAAGGAGGACAATCGAGATGATCGGAAACAAGGCCCTATGCTGTTTTCAACTTTTGCTGCTGGCCGCGTCAGGTTTGGCGAGCGCGCAGGAATCCAACCCGACGGCCACTGCGCCGTCGCCGCTTCAGTCCAACGCCGTGCCAATGACCCCGGAGGGGATGCGCGACGACGTTCCGATATACAGGATTCAGGTAGTAGGACGCGATATTCCCGCGATCAATTATTTCCATCGCAGCGGCGCAACCAAAATCGGCTTTCAGGGAACCAGCCTTCTATCCACGGCGAAAGGTTCCGCCAAGGTGGAAGCGCATCTGGGGCGTACTTCGATCGACGCCAGCTTTGAGGGATTGACGCCCGCCAACGGCTTCGGCCCGGAGTATCTTACTTATGTCCTTTGGGCTATAACCCCGGAAGGTCGCCCCATCAATCTTGGTGAGGTGCTGCCGACAGGATCGAAAGACAGGAGTCAGCTCACAGTTACAACCGATTTGCAGGCATTCGGACTGATTGTTACTGCCGAACCTTACTATGCGGTTACCATGCCGAGTGACTTGGTGGTAGTGCAGAATCTCGTCGAGGATAGGACCCAGGGAGTTATCGAGCAAGTGAACGCGCACTATTCCCTGCTGCCGCGCGGCGCCTATGCTGAAACAGCCGGGCGGCACACCGTGCTGCACCCGATAACGCGCGACGAGCGGTCTCCCCTGGAAGTGTATGAGGCAATCAACGCGGTGCAGATTGCCGAGGCTGCGGGCGCTGACAAGTACGCGGCTGACACCATGGCCACCGCCAAGACGGCGCTCGAGAATGCGCACGACATCGACGTGCGTGGGAAGGATCGCAAACAGGCGATCACGTACGCCCGCGAAGCGGTACAGTCGGCCGAAGACGCGCGCATTATTACGATCCGCAAGATCAAGGCGGAAGACGACGCGGCCACTCAGCAGGCGCGCCTGAACGCGGAACAGCAGGCGCAGCAATCGCAACTTGCGGCCCAGCAGGCCCAGGCAGCCGCCGAGCAGCAGGCGGCGGAGCGAGCCAGGGCTGAGGCCCAGGCGGCAGAGGCCGAGGCACGCGCAGAAAAGGCGCGAACCGCCCAACAGGCGGCGGAACAAAGCGCGCAGCAGGCTTCGCAGCAAGCCGAACAGGTGCGTGAACGCCTTCGCCAGCAACTGAACCAGGTTCTGCAGACCACGGAAACGGCTCGCGGCCTCATCGTGAATATGTCCGACGTGCTGTTTGACTTCAACAAATACACGTTGAAGCCGGAAGCCCGGGAAAAGCTCGCCAAGGTGTCCGGAATTCTGCTGGCGTATCCTAACTTGAAGTTACAGGTGGAGGGATACACAGATAACATAGGCTCGGACGATTATAACCAGAAGTTATCGGAAGAACGCGCTGATGGTGTACGCGACTATCTGGTTTCGCAAAGCGTGTCCGACTCCAATGTTAGTGCGCAAGGCTTTGGCAAAAGTGATCCGATCGCCGATAACTCCACGGACAGAGGAAGGGCGCAGAACCGGCGCGTGGAGTTAGTGGTTTCAGGCGCCGCCATTGGGATTGAGCAGTCCGCGCCCGGAGCACAGGGAGGGAGCCAGGCCGCGCCGGCACAACCAGGCCAGGGCGGTGGCGAGCAAGCCACGCAGAACTTGGCTGGAACCTCGAATCCACCCCAGTAACGTGCCAACATATCCGAGGCAAAAAAACGGGCTGGCTCTCAAGGCATTGAGGGTCAGCCCATTTTCCTGGAATCACCGCGGAGATATGCTCTCAGGCCAGAGGCACAAACCGGGCCAATCCCTCATCGTATTGCTCGATGCGCCCGCTCAGAATGTCGTAGTACCACCCATGCACCGTCAGCCTTCCTTCCGCAACCGCGCGCTGAACGTAGGCGTGGGTCTTCAGGTTGTTAAGTTGCACCAGCACATTCGCGTGGGTCAGCGCGATGTGCAGCGCGTGCTCATCGCCATTGCGCTCCGTTTCGCTCAAGCGTTTCCATGCCGGCTCTACATGCAGCAGCCAGTCCTTGACACTGTCCATGGCCGCGAGTTTGTCCGGATGCATCAGCGCGCGGATCGTTCCGCAGTCGGAGTGGCCGCAAACCACCACCTCCTTCACGCGGAGGAATTCGACGGCATATTCGATGGTTGCCGAGACTCCGCCGGCCGGTTCGCCCGCGCGTGGAATCACGTTGCCCACATTGCGGCAGATAAAAAGGTCGCCGGGCTGCGTCTGCAGGATCAGATCGGGCACAACGCGCGAGTCGGCGCACGTAACAAACAGCACCTCAGGCCGTTGCCACTCGGCCAGCAGGTAGAACTGCCCCTGGCGCAAAGGAAAGGCGTCCTTCAGGAATCTTTGGTGCCCGGCAACTAGCTTTTCCATTCTCGTCTTTGTCGGCATTTGAACTCTTCTTGAATTGAACTTACCGGGCTCGATCTTCGCATTCTGCTGGGCCCATCGAGATTTGAGTCGCAGAAATGAAAGATCAACTCCTTACCTCCAGCCTATCGCACCGGCACTGCGCTATAGTTGCCTCCATGCGTCCCGCACCTTTCTGGCCGTTGGAATTCTGCTATACGTTTGCGCCCCGTCCACGGGCGCGCCAAAGGGCTCGCACGCACAGCCTGATCTGATCAATTACCATGCGCTTGAGAGGATTTCCAGTTCGCCCATGATCGTTAACCGACTCCGCGCCGCAAAAATCGCCCTTTTCGCCGCCGCCGCCTTCCCGCTCGTCGTGGGCGCGCAGTCCGTCGATACCCTCGACCCCGCCATAAAAGCCCGCGTTGACCGCATCGCCGTACAAGTCCTGGAGCAGACGGGCGTTCCCTCCGCATCCGTCGCTGTCGTGCAGCACGGGAAGCTGGTCTACACACATGCTTACGGCAAGGCGCGTCTAGACCCTGCCTTGGCCGCCACGCCGGAGATGCGCTACTCCATAGGATCCATCTCGAAGCAGTTCACGGCGGCGGCGATCTTGCTTCTTCAAGAGGATGGCAGACTCTCACTGGATGACACGGTGGGCAAGTATATTCCGGGACTGACGGAGGGGGACAAGGTGACCATCCGGCAGATTCTGTCGCACACCTCGGGCTACCAGGATTACTGGCCGGAAGACTACGTGATGACCCCCATGCTGAAGCCGGAGAGCGCGCAGCAGATTCTGGATACGTGGGCCAAGAAGCCGCTGGACTTTGAGCCGGGAACCAAGTGGCAGTATTCGAATACGAACTTTGTGATTGCAGGGCGGATTGTGGAGACCATTACAGGCGCGCCGCTGATGGATCTGCTGGTGAGCCGGATCTTCAGGCCTCTGGGGATGAAAAGCGTGTGGAACTCCGACGAGGCCAAGCTCACTTCGGTCGATGCCACGGCATATTACCGTCATGCACTGGGACCGTTGCGCGTGGCTCCAAAAGAAGGGCGCGGATGGATGTTTGCCGCGGGCGAACTGGCCATGACGGCGCACGACCTGGCTCTCTGGGACGAGAGCCTGATTGCCGAAACCGTGCTGAAGCCGGAGAGCTACAAGCAGATGTTTACCGAGGTAAAGCTGAAGGACGGCAAGGGGACGCACTACGGGCTGGGCGTGGAAATGATTGACCGAAACGGGCATCGCTCGATTGAGCACAGCGGCGAAGTTTCCGGCTTCGTTTCGGACAACGAGGTGCTGGTGGACGATGGCGTGGCCGTTGCCGTGCTCACCAACCAGGACGCGGTGGGAGCGGCCTCGAGCATTGCGCGGCTGGCGGCGCCGGCAGTTTTGAATACCCCGCTGACCGCCCCGGAGCAGCAGGCGATTGATATTTATCACGGGCTGCAGCAGGAGCGCATTGACCGCTCGCTGCTGGCGCAGAACCTGAGCGACTACTTTACGCCCGAGGCTCTGGCTGATTTTCGCGACGGCCTGGGGCCGCTGGGTGAGCCGCTGACGTTCCACCAGGGCGGCGAACAGCTGCGCGGTGGAATGACGTTCAGAGCGTTCCAGATTGTGTATCCCGGAAAGAGGCTGACGCTGACGACTTACACCTATCCCGATGGAAAGCTGGAGCAATATTTGATTGCGCCGGCGGAATAGCTACTCCAATTCTGCTAATTGCCCGCGCATCGCCTCTTCGGATTCTTTCCGCGGAATAGAAAGCCTTTGGCGCGCAAGCGCCGTCTGCCCCACCGCAGGTGGCCGCAGGTGGCCCCAGGGGTCGCGATACACTGGTAATTGACCTATGTTTGAAAACCTTACTGACAAACTTCAGCGCGCCTTCAAGACCCTCCGTGGCCAGGGCACGCTTACGGAAGAAAACATTGCCGAGGCTTTGCGCGAAATCCGCGTGGCGCTGCTTGAGGCCGACGTCAACCTGAACGTGGCTAACGATCTGATCGAAGGGATTCGCGCCAAGGCCGTGGGCACCGAGGTATTGACGGCGCTTTCGCCGTCGGAGCAGGTGATCAAAATCGTGCGCGACGAGCTGATTGCTCTGCTGGGCAAGGATACAGCGCGGTTCAAATTTGCCTCGCAGCCGCCCACAGTCATCCTCATGGCGGGCTTGCAAGGCTCAGGTAAAACGACGACCAGCGGCAAACTGGCGGCGTGGCTCAAGAAGGGCGGACACCGGCCCATGCTGGTTTCGGTCGACGTGTACCGGCCGGCTGCTCGCGAGCAGCTAAAGGTAGTTGCGAAGTCCATCGAGGCCAAGCTCTATGAGGGCGACCAGAAGGGCGAAGCGGCTGGGTCGGCGCTCGTCGAAAGGCTGGCCAAGGAGGCGCGGCGCGAGGCTGTAATCATGGGCTGCGACACGCTGATCGTGGACACTGCCGGACGCCTGCACATTGACGAAGAGCTGATGGGCGAGATGGAGCGGCTGAAGAAACTGCTCAACCCGTCGGAGATTCTGTTCATCGCCGATGCCATGACCGGGCAGGACGCAGTGAATTCGGCCGAGGACTTTCACAAGCGCCTCGGATTGACAGGCGTAATTCTCACCAAGATGGACGGCGATGCGCGCGGCGGCGCAGCCCTGTCGATTCGCCATGTCACGGGCCAGTCCATCAAGTTCATCGGCGTGGGCGAGAAGCCGGATGCGTTTGAGCCTTTTCATCCCGATCGCATTGTGGGGCGCATTCTGGGCATGGGCGACATGATGTCGCTGATCGAGAAGGCGGAGTCGACCCTCGACCGCAAAAAGAGCGAGGAGTTTGCCAAGAAGGCGCTGCTCGGCGACGGATTCACGCTCGAAGACTTCCGCGACCAGTTGCGCCAGATCAAGAAGATGGGGTCAATGGAGAGCATCCTCAAAATGCTGCCTTCGGTGGGGCCGTTCGCCGGCTTGCAGCAAGCTTCAAAGCAGGTGGATGAAAAACAATTTGTTCGGCTTGAGGCAATCATCAATTCGATGACCCCGATCGAGCGGCGCAATCACGAGATCATCTCCGGATCGCGGCGCAAGCGGATCGCTTCCGGTTCGGGCACGACCGTGCAGGATGTGAACCAGTTGCTTCGCCAGTACGCGCAGATGGCCAAGATGTTCAAGCAGATGGGCAAAGGCGGCCTGGCCAGGAACATGATGCGCGGCGGCCTGGGCGCAATGGGCATGGGCGGGAAACAAAGGTTTGGGCGGTAAAACTTCTGACGGCTTAAACCGTCTCATTAACGGCTGGCACCCGCATGAAAACAACCACTCTGCAGGACCAACTCGACGAGATCACCGCCAACACCCGCCAACTTGTGCAAGCGGAGAGGCTGGCTGTCGGCGAGCGAGCAGTTGCTGAGCTATTCAACTCCGGCATTGAAGAGCGGATTTTGCCTGTGGGCGCTCTCGCTCCAGAATTTGCATTGAAAGACGCGAGCGGGCGATTGGTGCGGTCTGCGGATCTGCTGGCGCTCGGCCCCCTGGTCATCAAGTTCTTTCGCGGGCGGTGGTGCTCGTATTGCGTGACGGAACTGGAGGCGTGGCGCGACTTGTATGGAACGCTGCGCGAGCGCGAAGGCTTGATGGTGGCGATTGGGCCGCAGATTGAGCGGCAGAGCGACTTCATGGCCGGGCAGCATGGACTTCCCTTTCCCGTCCTGCACGATCCGGGAAACGCGCTGGCGGAGAAGTTCGGGCTCGTCTACACGGTGCCTGAGTATCACCGCACTTATTATCTTTCCATTCTGGTGAATATTCCCTTCGTAAACGGGGAGAAGAGTTGGACGCTGCCGATCCCGGCGACGTATGTAATCGGGCGAGATGCGCGTGTGTTATTTGCGGAAGCGCATGCGGATTTTCGCGTGCGGCCGGAGCCGGAAGAGGCACTGGCGGCAGCGTTTGCGCATCATAGGCGGTAGGGTCAATCTGGCAGTGGCGTATCGCTGCGGGGAACTACCGCATCCAACCGGATAGAATCGATTCCGCCTTTTCGCGAGTAACTCCTTGGAGCAAAAATGCTTTGCTCCTGGATAACTCCCCGGCAACTATCTCTATCTTAATTCTTGGAATTACGAATAACTCCGATAGAAATGCGACGAGCGCGAAGTTAGCGCGACCTTCGATCGGCGGCGCGCTTACAGCGACTTTCAATTGAGCTGTTTGACCTTCGCCGTAGATGCCGGTGATGGCAGTCTTTTTTGCGCCGGGCCGGGCGCGAACGGCCAAGGTGACTCCGGCGGACGTGGCGCGCAGCATTACTCGACCCCGGTCCACGGCTGGCGTTTGCCAAAGAGGGCGGTGCCGATGCGGATGCGGGTTGCGCCTTCCTCAATGGCTAGCGCAAAATCGCCGCTCATGCCCATGGACAGGACTTGAAGCGACAAACTGGGATGAGCTGAGGACCACTTGCCTCGCCATTCACGCAGGCTACGAAAGCATGCCCGGGTCACCTCTTCGGCCACTCCCCAAGGAGCGATGGTCATGAGCCCTTGCATGTGCAGGTGTTCGAGGTTGGGAAGACGCTCGAGCAATTCCGCGGCTTCCAGCGACTCGGGTTCGAGGCCGGCCTTCGTCTCTTCCGGGCTGAGCTTAACTTCAATGAGAATTGGCAGGCGTTTGCCTGACTTGGCCGCGGCTTCATTCAGCCGTTCCGCGAGTTTGAGTGAGTCAACAGAATCCACCGCATCGAATAACTGAACCGCGCGCGCTGCTTTGTTCGATTGCAGATGCCCGATGAGATGAATGAGGATTGGTTCGTTGGCAGCTGCATTGCTTCCTTCTGCGCGCAATGCGGCAAGTTCAGGGGACTTGGCGCTAAATTCCTGCACGCGGTTTTCGCCGAACAGATGCAGTCCGAGGCTGGCGGCTTCCGCGATAGTGGAGGCGGGATAGGTTTTGGAGACGGCCATCAGTTCCACATCGCTACGGGCTCGGCCAGCGTTGCGGCAGGCGGCGGCGATCGCTTCTTCGAGCTGTTCAAGATTCTGCCGGAGCGCCGTCATTCTTTTCCTGGGCCGTTAACCGCTGGCTTCGAACGCTCGATGCGCGAGCGGGCACTTTCAAGACGGCCGGTAGCGGGCAGATGCTGCGCGGCAGCGCCTAGGCCGAAGCGTGGCATGTTGGCATAGATGGATTCATACTGGCCGGACGCCACGGTATAAGTCTCATGCCAGATCCCCACCGAACCGTTGTTTCCGATGCGCTTATTGAACTCCGTCCAGGCGGGCAGATGGGCCGCGTTGCGGGCGTGGGCATAGGCGTGCAACTGCTCAAAGCTGCGCCAGTACTGCACCACGCCAACACCGCGCCAGTACATGAAAAACTGCGCATGCAGCAGGCCAAGCGAAGGATCGCGCATGAGCTCGGCGATCATGGGCGGCATGGCGGCGGCAACGCGCGTCCAACTGCGCAATGCGAAGATGCGGTTGACGCGCATGCCGATGAGGAAGACGACAAACGGCTCGTCCGACTGCGCCGCATACCGGCCTGGAAAGATCTGTGGCATCGCGGATCTCCATTGTTGCAGTCACTCAGTGGCCGTGTTCCTCGAGGTGTTTCTCCGCTTCGAGCGCAGCCATGCAGCCCGACCCCGCCGCGGTAATGGCCTGGCGGTAGCGGCGATCCTGCACATCGCCGCAAGCGTACACGCCGGGAATCACCTGTCCTTTGTGCGTCGTGAGGACGTTCCCTGTGGTCCTGATGTAGCCATCATCGTCGAGATCCATCTGGCCGGCAAACATTTTGGCGTTGGGCTCGTGGCCGATGCCGAGGAAAAGGCCGCTGATGGCGAGTTCTTCCTCCATGCCTGTCTTCACATCCTTGAGAAGCAGCCCCCGAACGTCTTTCTGTTCGACTCCCAGAACTTCTTTGACGATGGTATTGGTGCGGAGTTCGATGTTAGGGTGGGCGATGGCGCGCTCAAGCATGATTTTGGAGGCGCGGAAAGCTTCGCGGCGGTGCAGCAGCGTGACTTTGGTGGCGAAGCGGGTGAGGAAAAGCGCTTCTTCCATTGCGGAGTCGCCGCCGCCCACGACGGCAATGTCTTTGCCTCGGAAGAAGAACCCGTCGCAAGTGGCGCAGCTTGAGACGCCGTGGCCTATGAGCGCTTGTTCACTGGGCAAGCCAAGCCAGCGTGCGCTGGCGCCGGACGCTATGATCAGTGTGCGCGTGTGAATCTCGCCGCCCGAGGTGTGCAGCTTGATGGGATGTGTCCTCAGCTCAACCTTGGTGAGATGGGCAAGCTCAAACGTGGCGCCAAAGCGCTCCGCCTGCTTCTTCATGTTGTCAATCAGTTCCGGACCCTGAATGCCGTCAGGCCAGCCGGGAAAGTTCTCCACCAGCGTGGTGATGGAGAGTTGGCCGCCGGGCTCATGGCCTTCAAGCACCAACGGTTTCAATCCTGCCCGGCCGGTGTAAATGGCCGCCGTAAGCCCGGCGCAGCCGGAGCCCAGAATTACCGTGTCGCGAATGTCTGTCATCGAAAGTCTTCCTGCCCCGATTCTAGATGCTTGAGGCGCCGCCTCGATTCCTGTTGCATTCGGCGGGCTCAGGCCAGCAGTTGCGCATCGCGCTGCGGCCGCTCGTCCCGCGTATCTGGAGCGCCCTTCTTTATGATGTTTGGTATGGCCAATCTGACTCTAGTGTACGGACTCCGGCTCCTGCCTGAAGGCGAAGTGACTGAAATTGAAGACGCAACCCTCAAACTGGCAAACGGGCATCTGGCGCATGTGACCATGCACATGATTGAGGGGTCGCGGGAAGAGATTGAAACCCAGCTGAAGCGAAGCCTGGACGCGTTCTTCGATTTCTATCCAGAGATCTGATATCGGCGCGGCCATCATGAACATCTATCCCGTCAGGAGATCTCCGGCTCAAACGGAGCTGTAATCGGCAGACGCGACCTGTATACAACTGTTCACAGCTCGGTGAACCTGGCTGGCCGCAACTTGTTGAAAAACAAAGGGGCGGGTATTTTGCAGGAATGGCCCATCACTTGCTTCATGTCATTGGAATCCCGCCTATTGGCGGCCAGTCATGCGATTTGACCGGCAGGCGGGGGGACTAAACGCAAGTTCCAGCCGACTTATTGGGGGAGCGATGGCGGACCCGTTTATCGGGATCAAGGCAATTGGGAGAGACCGGCGTGCAAACGGCGCCGAGCGCAAATTCTCGCTTATATCTCCTGTTCTGGCGGGCCTGGCTCTGGCGCTTGTCATCGGCGTGCTCAGGCACAACCTCACCCTCGACCCGCGCTTCAACGAAGTGCTGATCTTTCTTTCCGGTGCGGCCGCCGCGGTGCTGGTGCTTCGCCTGCTGGTGCAGCGCGAACGCCGCGTGGCCCTGCAGCGGGTGGTCAGCGAGATCGTAGGCGAAAATACCTCGCCGGAAGTCGCGGCCATGCGCATCCTTGAGGCTTTGTGCGTCTCCCAGGGCTGGGACGTGGCCTTGAAATGGGAAGTGAACGCCGAGGAGAACTGTCTGGAGTTCTGTTCGGGCTGGTGCGCGCCTGGGAGGAAGACCGAAACCCTGATCCAGGACAGCACCGGTGTTACTTTGCCGCCAGGAAGCGGGATGATTGGCCGGGCCTGGCAGGACGGACGGCCGGTCTGGATCGCCGATCTTGCTTCGGAGCCGATTCATCCGCACACGCAGGCTGCCCGCAAACGGGGAATGGTTTCAGGGTGCGCGGTGCCGGTGCGCGTGGGCAACAGGGTGCTTGCGGTTCTGGAATTCTATTGCCATTTCAGCCTGCGCGAGAATCGCGAGACCATGGCGGCGGTGGAGACGGTTGCCGCTTCGCTGGGACAGATGCTGGCCCGCAGCCACGAACGCGGCTGGGCGGAGAAGCTTTATCGCCAGCAGGAAATTCTGCTCAACTCGGTGGCCGACGGCATTTGCGGTCTGGATCGCAATGGGCTGGTCAGCTTCGCCAATCCTGCCGCGGCAGGCATGCTGGGCGCCGCGGCCTCCAGCCTGCCGGGACATCCGGTGCACGACCTGCTCCATGGGTCCGCGCCCCAGGCCAACAAATGCGGGGAGGATTGTGCCCTGCTGCGCGCCACTACACGACTGCAACTGATGGCCACGTCCGGAGAGGATACTGTTTACCGCATCGACGGCAGCCCCTTCCGCGTGGATTACGCAATTACTCCGATTCTCGATCACGGCCGGCTTTCCGGCTCCGTTTTGAGCTTCCGCGACATCAGCCAGCGCTATGCCCTGGACCGGCTCAAGGACGAGTTCATCTCCACCGTAAGCCACGAACTGCGGACTCCGCTCACCGCTATCCGCGGCGCGCTCGGCCTGCTCTCGCACGGCACACTGGTGGAGCTGAACGAGAAGGCCGCCAACCTGCTGCGCATCGCGCATTCCAACTCCGAGCGGCTGCTGCGGCTGATCAACGACATTCTCGACCTGGAGCGCATGCAGAGCGGGCGCGAGCGCCTGGTTTTCCGCAAGGTGCAACTGGCCCAGATCGTGCGCCAGGCCATGGACTGCATCGCGCCGGTGGCTGACGCCGCCGGCGTGCGGCTCATCCAGGACACCACCCAGGTGGAGATTGCTGCCGACAGCGACCGCCTGATCCAGGTGCTGACCAACTTGCTCTCGAACGCTGTGAAGTTCTCTCCGCGCAACTCTACCGTCTCGATTCTGATGCGGCCCGACCTGAATGGTGTGACGCTCTCGGTGGTCGATCCTGGGCGCGGCATTCCCGCCGACAAGCTGGAGACCATCTTTGGCCGCTTCCAGCAAGTGGACGCTTCAGACGCCCGACAAAAGGGCGGAACGGGGCTTGGCCTGGCCATTTGCCGCACCATTGTGCATCAGCATTCCGGGCGCATCTGGGCGGAGCGGAATCCCGTCCGCGGATCCAGTTTCCGCGTCTTCCTGCCGTACAAGCCGGTTCCCATTGGAACGGCAGACGCAGCTCCCGAGGATGAAAAGGACGAGAGCGCCCGCGTGCCTGAGGCGATTAGTGTGGAAGACCCCAGGTTGCGCGCGCAACTGATGCAGATTGAGCTGGTCAAAGGCTGAAGCCGGTACCTGATACTTCGCGCCTCCCTTCCGCATCCCATACTTGGGAGCGAGGCGCAAATCTTGACCGATCCGACCGAACCGCCGAAGGAGTCTCCAGCAGCCCGTCCGCGCGTGGTGATCGTGGGTGGCGGATTTGCAGGCATTCACGCAGCCAGGAGCCTGGCCAAATTGCCCGTGGACGTGACGCTGATCGACAGGCGCAACCACAACATCTTTCAGCCGCTGCTCTACCAGGTGGCGCTGGCCGTGCTTTCCCCGGCCAATATCGCACAGCCCATCCGCACCATCTTCAGCCACCAACCCAACACTGAAGTTCTCATGGACGAGGTCATCGGGATCGATGCCGCGGTCCGCTTAATCACGCTCGGGTCGGGCGCGCGAGTCTCCTGGGACTACCTGGTGATCGCCACCGGGGCCACTCATTCCTACTTCTCCCACCCGGAATGGGCGGCGCTGGCGCCGGGCCTCAAGACCATTGAGGACGCTACCGAGATTCGGCGGCGGGTGCTGCTGGCGTTTGAGCTGGCCGAGCGGCAGATGGTGGAACACGGGTGGCATCCTCCGCTGAACTTTGTCGTGATCGGCGGCGGGCCGACGGGAGTGGAGCTGGCCGGGGCAATCAGCGACATTGCGCAGCTCTATATGAAGCGCGACTTCCGCCACATCGATCCGAGCAAGTCGCGGGTGCTGCTGCTGGATGGGTCGCCGCGGGTGCTCTCGGCCTATCCGCCGGATTTGTCGGCCAAGGCAGAAGCAACGCTCAAGCGGCTGGGTGTGGAGGTCGAGACACACTGTCAGGTCACCAACGTGGGGCCGGGATGGGTGGAGGCAGGAGGCAGGCGGATCGAGGCGGTGGTGACGCTCTGGGCCGCGGGCGTGGAGGCTTCGCCGCTGGGCAAGCTGCTTGGCGTCGAACTCGACAAAAAGGGATGCGTACTGGTGAATGACACGTTGAATCCCGCCGGGATGCCAAACGTCTTTGTCCTCGGCGACGTGGCCCACTTCGAGCAGGATGGCCACCAGGTTCCGGGCGTGGCCCAGCCGGCCATGCAGATGGGCGACCATGTTGCCAGGATGATCGCCGCCGACCTGAAAGGCAGGCCGCGGCCGGCTTTCCGCTACTTCGACAAGGGGGACATGGCGACTATCGGCCGCATGGACGCGGTGGCCGATGTCAAGTGGCCTTTCAAGGCGCACATGAGCGGCTTTCCGGCATGGCTTACATGGCTTACTGTACACATCTTCTTCCTCATCGGGTTTCGCAACCGGATCGCCGTTTTCGCGGCGTGGATATGGACGTATTTCACGTTTACGCGGGGAGCGCGGCTGATTACCGGGGACCAGCGGCTGCCGGGATGGCAGGAGCAGCTCGAGGCCGGACGGCAAGACGCAGCTAACCCGTCAAATATAACCCCCTGAAATTCGCTTCGCCTTGCAAGGGCGAAAATCGAGCCGCCTTTTGTATGCTTGGGTATCGACTCGGATGAAGTCTGAGGCGGTATCCTGTTCGGATGCCTCTGTATGCGAACGGCAGAGATTTGATCCGGAAAAACCTTGCGGCTCTTCAAGCCGGTGAACGAACGCCTCGCGTGGTCGTCGGCAGGCTCACGAAATCGCAGATCGAAGCTGTGAACGCTCAGCAGGCAGAACAAGGACTGCCGCTAAGCATTGATGAATTGGTTTTTGTTGGACGTCACATTTTCCAAAGGCGAATGATGGGCGACGGCTACACAATTGACGACGTGCTCATTCAAATTGAAAGCGCTTTGAGTGAAGAGTCGGTCGTCATTGCAAATGAGTACATGACGGCTATCAAGAACCCAGGGGCTAGGCCGGACCGGCTAGGCAACTTTGTCCATGATGAAGTGATCTTGGAATGCTCAAGATATAGGCCGAATCCAGATGTGTTTTCCGTGATCCCTAAAGGCGACAAAATCAAGCCAAAAAAGGAAGGGGTCGCGCCTGGCGACCCTTCCTTGTAAACTGAGCGATTCGCCCGGTTAACACGTTCCTCCGGCGCCCCAACCGCTCACCTTCTATCTTCGCATGATTAGGCGCCTTGAGTCAACTCAAACTCATCGTGCTTCCGCTACAAAGCCCGGTCGAAGGATAATCGATTTTGAGCGCGGGGAACCGCTGCTTCCATACGAGTCAGTTAGACTGGTAGAGCGATGCATGATACAGCATTCTTGATTTCGAATTGGGAAACAGCTAAGCCAGGACTGCTTGCCCGCGGCGCAACCGAGGATGCTCTCGATCAGTTCAAGCGGCTCTACGACGAGCGACGGCTAGCAATTACTAAGGCTGAGACTCTGAAGGCTCGAATCAATGCATTGAGTCAGCAAGTCGCGCAACAAAAGCGAAGCGGAGAGGACGCCAGATCCTTGCTTGTAGAAGGGCTGAACCTAAAGGCGGAGCTGGACAGATTTGGCTCTGAAGCGCCTGCCAAAGACAGAGAGTTTCAGCAGGCTAGGGCTCTATTGCCCAACCTGACCCGCGACGAAGTCCCGGCCGGAAAATCCGAAGCCGACAACGTGGTGGTGAAGACGCATCTCGCAGATGCGGCGCATCGCACCTGGGACTTCACTCCCAAGCCGCATTGGGAACTGGGCGAGGCGCTCGGTATTCTAGACCTGGAGCGTGCGGCCAAGCTATCCGGCGCGCGCTTCGCGGTGTATATGGGCGCTGGCGCGCGTCTTGAACGGGCTCTGATCAGCTTCATGCTCGATTTTCATACGGCACAGCACGGGTATACCGAAGTGCTGCCGCCGTTCATGGTCAACTCGAAGTCGCTCTTCGGCACCGGGCAGTTGCCCAAGTTCGCCGAGGACCTTTTCCGCTGCTCGGATGCGGACGCGGAAGCTGTCGCGCGGGGCGAATTCAAGGACAACGACCACTGGCTCATCCCCACCGCCGAAGTGCCGGTCACCAACCTCTACCGCGATGAAATTCTCGACGATGCCCGCCTGCCGATTCTGCTTACGGCGTATACGCCCTGCTTCCGCGCAGAAGCCGGCGCAGCGGGCAAGGACACGCGCGGCATCATTCGCCAGCACCAGTTTCAGAAAGTCGAACTGGTGAAGTTCACCCGGCCTGAGGACTCCGACCCCGAGCACGAACGCCTCACCCGCGATGCCGAGGAAATTTTGGAAGCGCTCGGCCTGCCCTACCGGCGCGTTCTGCTTTGCGCTGGAGACACGGGCTTCTCTTCCGCGAAGACTTTCGACCTGGAAGTCTGGTTGCCGGGCCAGCAGCTTTACCGCGAGATTTCTTCCTGCTCGAACTTCGAGGCCTTCCAGGCGCGGAGAGCGAATATCCGCTACCGGCCCGCAGTGCAAGGCTCAAAGTCCAAGCCGGAATTTGTGCATACAATTAACGGGAGCGGTCTTGCGGTTGGGCGAACGTGGCTGGCCATCCTGGAAAACTATCAGCAAGCCGATGGCTCCGTAGTCATTCCAGAGGTGCTCCGGCCCTACATGGGCGGCCTGGAGCGGATTGTGCATGAGCCGAGGGGTGTATAAGGAAGTCCGATGTCATCTCCAAACCCAGTTTCGCCCAATCCGTACCGCGCCCAGCAGCCGCCGTCGCAAGCGCCGACCCCGCTGCAACCGCGGCCGCGCCGCACCGTGAAACAGGTGCTGCTGAGCTACTTCTATTGGACCTATTCGCGGGGAAGTTTCCACTACGACGTGATGGTGACGGTGATTCTGCTTTTCATCTTCCTTACGCCGCATATTCCGGGGTTCAGCTTCGGGGACAAGCCCTCGACCCCTGCGAGCCTCGTTCATCCAATTTCGATCGTCGGTGACGGAGAGCACGGAGTCATCATCACCGTGCGCGTCTCGGACGCGAACGTGCCTATGGGAGCTTCGGACGCAGTGGTAAAGAAGGCGCTGCGCAAGGCCATCGAGCCGGTTACTGGCGATGCGGTCTTCGTGGAGAAGTGGGAGACCGTTACCGACGCCGAGGGAAACCCCGCCTGGCGGGTGTGGGCGCACCGGTAACTCGTCTTTAGTGCTTCTTAAGGCGCGTTCAAGCGTCGAATCCATAGAGGAAGATAATGCTATTGAGATTGAGACCCATCTTTATTGCGGCATTCCTGTTGTCAGCCGTTCTATCCGGACGCGCCGCGCTGGCTGCGACCCAGGACGACTTGAAGACCGCGCTCGACCGGCTGAACATCTCCGCGGCCAGCTTCCGCTCCACCTCGGCGCAAGTGGAGTTCGACAACATTGAAACGGATCCCATCCCGGAAACCGATGTCCAAAAGGGCGTTGTTTACTATGACCGAAAAAACAACTCGGTAGAGATGGGTGTCCACATGACCGAGCACAACGGCAAGCCCTCAGGCAAGGCGTATACCTATGTGAGCGGTGTCTTCAAGCTGTTTGAGCCCGGCGTCAACCAGGTAACCACATATGTCAAGGCAAGCAAATGGGAGAGTTACATCGACCTGGGTTTCGGGGCCAGCGGCAAGGACCTTGAGGCCAAGTGGGACATAGAATATCTGGGGGCCGAGCAGATGGGCGGCGTGAATACATCCAAGCTTGAACTGACGCCGAAGGATCCCGCGCTGCGCAAGAATCTTTCCAAGGTTACGATCTGGGTGGACCTGGATCACGCCGTAAGCCTGCAGCACATACGTTTGCCAGTATTCAAACTTCAAGTTCAATCAGTCGCTGCCAGGCGACGCGTTCAAGTTCAAGACGAACGCACAGACGGTCTATCAGAACCAGTAAGCCGCGCCGGCAAAGTATGAAGCGAGTTTGCGCCAGCCGTGGTTGAGCGAACGATTTAGGCTACGGCCGATGGTGCATTGCGCTCCTCGACTTCGATCTTGCTGCCCACTTCGGCGGCGGCTTGCGCCAGAACGCGGTGGTGGATGGTGAAGAGGGCCAGTTCCAGCCGGTCGCTGACTCCGGTTTTGTCGTAGATGGAGCGCAGGTAGTTCTTGATCACCTGCTCGGTGGTCTTCAGGCGGATGGCGATCTCGCGGTTCTTGCAGCCCTGGACAATCAATGCCACAATGCGCATTTCCTTGGGGGTAAGGCGATCGCGGACGCGCGTTCCCACCATATCCTCTTCCGGCTCCTGAGGCTGGAGCAGTTGCGGGGGCAACCAGGTTTCTCCGGCGGCCACGCGGCGCACGCACTCGACCAGCGCATTGCCGTTGACGCTGCGAAACACGACCCCGCGAAAGCCCTGATGCAGATAATTGCCGGCGGTGTCGTTATTTTCAGCAATCACGATGCCGCGGCTCGAAGTGGTCTCAAGCAGCATGCGCAGCCGGGTAAAGTCCGGCCGCAGCGAAGCGGCAAACAAGACGATGGAACCGGGGAAGGTGGAAATAGCATGATGCATCCGGTCAAGATCGGTGCATTGCGCAATGATCCGCATGTCTTCGTCGGTGGCCAGCACCTTGGCTGTGCCAGCGCGGAAGATGGCCTGCGAATCGGCCAGGATAATCTTGGTCATAATAGGTGCCTCATCTGCTTCAAATTCCCGGATAAATCAAAGTGTTGCGGGCCCAAACCTGCCCGCCGGAACCGGGCAACTTGAGATCAGGCAACCGTTTCTGCCTCTGGTGGCAATATCGGCAAGAAAGGAACGAGTCATGCGAGTGTCCGGATTCAGGACACCGGGTCGCTCCCGTACCGAATGTCATCCAAAGGAAACTCGCGTGCCCTTTTTAGCCCAGCCACTTATCATCGAACACAGATTGCAAAAGGTTTAGGTGCAGCCTGATGCATTGTTGAAACAAGTCCAACGTAGGCGGACGTGCGCGCCATGTCAATCACCATTTCGTTGCACAGATTGACACGGACGCCCAAATGGGGGCACTGCTCTAAACTGAAAATATGGCCAGGCCGATCCTGCTTGCGGTGGATGACGATGTGAACGTGCTGGAGGCCGTGGTCCAGGATTTGCGCCGGCAATACGGGGCTACGTACCGGGTGATGCGCGCGGCCAGCGGGCAAGCCGCACTGGACACGCTGGCGCAATTGAAGAGCCGCCAGGAGCCCGTGGCGCTGATCTGCAGCGACCAGAGAATGCCGGGCATTACAGGCGTCGAGTTCCTGGAGCGCTCCCGCGAATTGTACCCCGATTCGAAGCGGGTCCTGTTGACCGCTTATGCTGACACGGAAGCAGCCATTCACGCCATCAACTCGGCGCGCATCAACTACTACCTGAACAAGCCTTGGGACCCGCCCGAGGAGAAGCTCTATCCGGTGCTGAGCGACCTGCTGGAAGACTGGCATGCGGGTTATCAGCCGCCGTTTGAGGGCCTGCGCGTCATCGGGCACCGCTGGTCGCTCAAGGACCACCGGGTGCGCAGCTTTCTTTCCAGCAACCACGTCCCCTATCGCTGGATCGACGTTGCCGCGGGTGAAGAAGCTGGAAAGCTGCTTAAGGAGCGGCAATTGGATCCGGACCGGCTGCCGGTGGTCTTGTTTGCGGACGGAAGCGCGCTGGTAGACCCGGAGCCTGCAGAATTGGCCAAGCGTGTTGGGCTTAGCACCCAGGCTGCCCAGGATTTCTATGACATCGTTGTTGTTGGCGCGGGCCCGGCGGGGCTGGCGGCTGCAGTGTATGGAGCGAGCGAAGGACTGCGCACCCTGGTCATTGAGCCGGAAGCTCCCGGTGGACAGGCCGGCTCCAGTTCCAGGATCGAAAACTACCTTGGCTTCCCTTCCGGGATTACCGGAGCCGATCTTGGGCGCCGCGCGCACATCCAGGCATCGCGGTTTGGCGCGGAGTTCCTGACCCAGCGGGCCACGGGGTTGCGCATCGACGGGCAATACCGGTTTGTGCAGTTGGCGGATGGCCGCGAGGTGTCAAGCCACGTGGTGCTGCTGTCGCTGGGGGTTTACTACCGAAAGCTGGGGATTCCGGGCGCGGACCGGCTCACCGGACAAGGCATTTATTACGGAGCTGCGCTGGTTGAGGCGGTGAGTTGCAAGGACGAAGAGGTGTTTGTGGTGGGCGGCGCCAATTCGGCCGGGCAGGCTGCGCTGCACTTTGCCCGCTACGCCCGCAAGGTAACCATGCTGGTGCGCGGAGCTGGGTTAGCGGCCTCCATGTCGAAATATTTGATCGATGAGATTGGCAGAACATCCAATATTGTGTTGGAGGCTCACACGCAAGTTGTAGAGGCCTTCGGCGATGAACGCCTGGAGGCGCTGCAATTGAAGGGCCCCGGGGGTGAGCGACGTGTGCCGGCTTCTGCGCTGTTTGTGTTTATCGGGGCGGCGCCGGGGACATCGTGGCTGCCGCCCAGTATCTTGCGCGACGAGCATGGATTTGTGCTGGCGGGGCCGGATTTGCACTTCGACGGCAAGCCGCCGGCGAGTTGGCGGGAGCCGCGTGAGCCGTTCCTGCTGGAGTCGAGCGTGCCGGGGGTGTTCGTGGCTGGCGATGTGCGGCACGGGTCGATAAAGCGCGTGGCTTCGGCGGTGGGCGAGGGTTCGATTGCAGTGCAGTTTGCGCACCAGTACCTGGCGGGGTTCTAAACGAAAGCGGAGATGAGCGAAGGCAAGCAAAAAATCGTGACCGAGCAGGTTCCCTTGGAAGAGGTTGCCGAGGCTCTGCGCCACACCCTTCCCTTCGCGGAGACGAATTTCGCCGATCTTGCCGGCATTGGCCCGGTGCATCGCGTCATGGTGCCGGCCGGCGCCATCATCGAGGAGACCTGGGCTCCGAAGCACGCTTATGCCGTGGTGCTCGATGGAGAGATGCGCGCGGACCGGCCGGAGCCGGATGGATCGCGCACCACAGTGAGCCTGGCGCGCAAGGGACAGGGGTTTGGCGAGGCTCCCATGCTGATGGGCAAGAGGCACTCACCCGTCATCATTGAGGCGGTCGAGGATACGCGCCTGGTGCGGTTCAGCGAGGAGGATTTCTGGAAGCTGATGGCCTGCTGCCCGAACTTCCGCAAGGTAGTGCTGGCAGACATGGCGCAGCGCCTGCAAGCCCACCAGGTGGATGCCCTGCACCGCGAGAAACTGGTTTCGCTGGGGACGCTGGCCGCCGGCCTGATGCACGAACTTCATAACCCCGGCTCGGCAGCCAAACGCTCGGCCTCGCAACTGCGCATCAACCTGCTGCGTTTGCAGGAACTGAGCCTGCGCCATGGCGCCAAACCCAAAACCCAGCTTCAGCTCGATTGCATGCATAGCCTGCTGGAGCACGCGTTTCGCGGCTGCCACGCTCCCTCGCTGAGCACCGTGGAGCAGTCGGACGCCGAAGAGGCCATGTCCGAATGGCTGCAAGCGGCGGGCGTTGAAAATGCGTTCACGATCGGACCCGCGCTGGTCGAGATCGGCTTCGATCTTCGTCAACTGGATTGCGCCAAGGCTGCTTTCGAGCGGGCCGAGTTTTCCGATGCGCTCAACTGGCTGGGCGCGCTCATCTCCAGCGTCTCCCTGGTTTGCACCATCGAGGAAAGCATCACCCGCATCGCCGACCTGGTGATGGCAGTGAAGAAGTTCGCCTACGACGAAAAGTCCCCTGCGAAGGAACTCGACGTACACGACAGCCTGCAAAGCACCCTGACCATTCTGGGACACAAGCTGCGCATCAAGAACATCCAGGTGGAGAAGGACTTCGGGGCCAGCCCATCGACCATTCGAACCAGGGGCTCCTCGCTGAGCCAGGTGTGGACCAACCTCATCGACAACGCGCTGGACGCTTCGCCGACAAATGCCAAGATCAAGATCGGGACGTGGATTGAGCCCGGGATCGAAGCCGAGAGCGGGTCGGCTGCTGGACCGCAAAGGCTGGCTGTCTCAATCGAGGACTACGGCGCGGGGATTCCGCCGGAGGCTATGCCGCGGATCTTCGAGGCGTTCTTTACCACCAAGGCACAAGGATCGGGAACTGGCCTGGGCCTGGAGATTGTGCATCGCATTGTGACGCAGAAATTCGGCGGGACGATCGATGTGGAGTCGCAGCCGGGGAACACGCGCTTCATTGTCCGGCTGCCGCTGGAGGGACCGGCGGATTGCGGCAATTGCCTGGCGCCGGCGCGGTAAACGGAACGCAGCCGTATTAGAGATCGATGATCGGTCCCAAAGTCCAGATCTTTTGACAAGCCCAGGACAAGCTCTGCGGCACTCCAGAAGTAGATGATGCGATGCATCTCTGGCATGAGCAAATTCAAATCTTCGATTCCCACAATTGAATAGCGGTCAAGTTGATCCGCGCCCCGCCGATGGAGAACATTGAGGGGTTTGGATGAGCGATCGTGCTGAACTGCTAGAAGCGACACTGGAGAGTCTTCCGGAAGGCGCAGCCCTGCTTGGCGAAAACTGCCAGATCGTGTTCTGGAACCAGGCGGCACAGGCCATTACCGGATACGCCGCGCAGGATCTGATTGGGCGCGCCGCGCCGGAAACGCTTCAGCCCTTGCTGGGGTGCTGCGGCCTGTCCGGATTCTGTGCCGATGGCTCCAGCCGCCAAACGGGGCGCGGCTTCCTGGTGCATGCACAACACAAGCTGGGACACGACGTCTCCGCCATGGCGCGTCTGTTGACGCTGCGCGACGGACTGGGCGGGCGCATCGGCACGGCAGTTCTTTTTCATCCCGCGGAATGCCTGGATGCGCTGCCGCACGGCGAAACAGGCGAAAACGAAGAGGTCGAGGCGAGCCTGGAAGATTTGAAGGAACGGCTGGAACAGTTGTTCGAGGACTTCACACACGGCGGCCAGGCGTTCGGGGTGCTTTGGGTCAGCGTGGACCAGGCCCACGATTTGCGCAAGACGCACGGCGCGGGCGCCTGCGAGGCCATGCTCAAGAAAGTGGAGCGCGCGCTGGCGCACGGATTGCGGCCCACGGAATACCTGGGACGGTGGGGCCAGGACGAGTTTCTCGTCATCTCGCATGAGCGAACGCCGGCCATGCTCGCGCGCCATGCGCAGGTTCTGGCCGGGTTGGCCAGAACGGCGGACTTCCGCTGGTGGGGCGACCGGGTTTCGTTGACGGTAAGCATGGGCGCTGCACAGGCAGAGAGTGCCTGTACCCTGGCTGGCTTGTTGGAGAGAGCCAAAGCTGCCATGTTCTTGAGCTACCAGGCGGGCGGAAATCAAATCACAGCGGCACCGGGGGTTCAAGCATGTTCGCCATCATAGGCATTGTGGTTGTATTCGGAGCGGTCATTGGCGGTTTTTTGATGGAAAAGGGACACCTGGCCGTGCTGGTGCAGCCGGCGGAACTGCTCATCCTGGTGGGCGCGGCCGCGGGTACCCTCTTGGTTGCCAATCCGATGCACATCATCAAGGGCGTGGTGGCCGGGCTGTTGGGCGTTCTGAAGGGTTCGAAGTTCGACAAGAAGCGCTACCTGAGCACGCTGAAGATGATGTATCAGTTTCTCAACAAGGTGCGCAAGGAAGGCTTGTTGAGCGTGGAGATGGACGTGGAGAAGCCGAAGGAGAGTTCGATTTTCAAGAACTATCCGGAGTTTCTGGGCGACCACCACGCCAAGGACTTTGTGTGCGACACCTTGCGCACGGCCATTACTGGAGGTGTGGAGCCGTTCGATATGGACCAGATGATGGAACTGGACATGGAGGTGCATCACCACGCGGAGATGCAGCCGGTAAGCGCGCTGAGCACGGTGGCCGATGCGCTGCCTGGGCTGGGGATTGTGGCCGCGGTGCTGGGCGTGGTTATCACCATGGGCTCGCTGGGCGGCCCTCCGGAAGAGATCGGCGAGAAAGTGGCCGCGGCGCTGGTGGGGACGTTCCTGGGCATTCTGTTGTGCTACGGCGTGGCCGGGCCGCTGGCAGCGAACATGACCAAGACCGCCGACGAGCACAACGAATATTTGCATGTTCTGCGCGTGCTGATGCTTTCGTTTCTCAAAGGCTCCGCGCCCATGATCGCCATTGAGATGGGCCGGCGGGCGATTCCCGCTCATGTGCGGCCCAGCTTCGACGAGATGGAAAAGAACTGCAAGGGCGGCGCGGTTGAAGCGATGGCGGCATAAACGCAGCAAACCAGATCGGGAAAATTGACACTCAATGACAGCCAAGACGACACAGCCCATCATCGTGATCAAGAAGAAAGGCGGCCACGGCGGCCACCACGGAGGCGCTTGG
>JBEKFD010000093.1:0-17172 GCA_050013495.1 Occallatibacter sp.
CTCGTTATCATTCACGCGTCGGATCGCAACTTTGGTAGTTGCGTGTGGAATTGGATCTTTAGCAATGAGAAGAGCAATATCAACTTCTGCATCGTCGAACGAGCGTTCTGGCAGGACGGTGAACTCCAAAGATGCGAATCGGCTGGCGAGAAGTCTACGAACATGATCATATGGCTTTCCGTCAACGGCAATCCGAGGCAAGACGAATCCTAAAACACCTGAAGGATGTAGATCGGCCAATATCCTGCGGAGCAACTCGGCAGGCTTCCGCACGTCTTGCGCTCCATAGGATGCCCTGTCTTCGTTAGTGAAAGTCTCGAAAGGAGGATTACACAGGACCACGCCGGCTCGCCTGAGCGAATCAGTCATTGCATGTGGTGTGAATACGTCGCCTTGTTTTATGTTCCATCCATTTGGATTGGGAAAATCGGCAAGCGTGAGAGCCAGTGTGCTGATTTCCACGCCGAATGGGTCATATTCCATCCCGACTAGATGCTTCACATAGAAACTGTGCCGTTCCTGTGGGGAGGAGAGAACTAGATTCGATCGCAAATGATTGAGAGCCCCAATCAGAAATGCAGCACTTCCCGAACATGGCTCGAAGACGATTCGCTGTTCATCTCCTGAGGGGAACGGTATTCGTTCGACGATGTGTCGCACAATAGTACGGGAAGTTCTATGGATTCCGAGTCGTTTGCGCGTGGCCTTATCCACAAGGGTTTTCGACCAGATGTGGGCTAGAACTTCGACTGAAAGGTTCCGGAAATCCAAGTCCCGCCACACGCTTTCTGCTGCTGCGGTCCTAGCTTCGGGGTTAAGGAATTCCGGCAGTTCAGTTCTATAATGCTTTGCAACGGCCGAGAGAATTGCGTCCGGATCGCCCGCGAGAGAGGCGAAGCCGTTCACGCCTCGATCCCGAAACACCTTAGCCGTCAGCAGCCAAAACACGAGCTGAAAGAGATTCCGGCTATCTGGCTGCCGTCCAGTTGAATCAGAATAGGCTGCATTCGTCTCAGATAATGTCTCCCGCAGCAGCGGGTCTAAAGACCACTGAATGCGCTCTTCTAGTTCCGGGATCAGTCCAGAGAAAAGCGAGAGTTGTTGGTTCCATTTGAAAGAGCCGATGTTTTTCGCCCGAAGCAAAGCCTCTGGTTTCCATTCCGATGCCCGGTCGGCGATGACTGTCCGAACTTGCTGCGCCGGATGTTTCCCAAGTAAAATGTGCTTATCCTCGACTGGAGAGACTGCCCATTCGAGAACTTGATCGCCAGCTATTTCCAGCAACAATGGCGCTCCAAATCCGCGCAAACTGTTGATCAATGCCATACCCCTGAGCCCGTTGCTCTCGGCTACTCCGATACATGCGTTCTCGTATGACACGGGCGTTTGACCAAACGCAGCCACGTTCAATGTGCGGATTTGTTGGCCAGCAAACCAGTCGGGGAAGCTGTAGTTCCTCTCCAGTCTCGCCCCGCGATAGCCCAATTGCTCAAGGCTGGTCACAAGCGTGGTCAAAATCGGCTCATGGGCGGCAGGAACGATGTTCACGGGTTGATAGTATCAATATAAGTACCTAAAAACAATGGGTTTATTTTCAAATTCGTAAGTTATTGACGCGTCACCAGTTAGCAGCGATGGAAAGGCGAAAGGGTCAATTTTCTTCTTTGCCTTATGTGAACGATCAAGCATGTCCCACCACCTAAAGATCTGAATTGTCTTTCCGCTTATCCTCGCGACGACCCACCGCAGCGGAGCCAGGCCTGCTCGATGTAAGTGTCGGTCATGCCGGCGATGTAATCTGCGACGGTGCGCGCCAGGCCCTGAGTAGGAATCTGCGCCTGGTGATCGGGCGGCAACTGCGTGGAGTCAGCGATGAGGGAGCGGAACAAGCCCTGGACAATCCGCGTGGCATGCTCATGCGCCTCTTCCATGCCGGGTGAGTTATAGAGATTGTCGTATAGAAATGTCTTGGCGGCGGCGCGCTCCGCTTCCACCTCTGCACTGAACGCGGCAACACGGTTTGGCGCGCGGCGAATGTCTTCGAGAGTCGCGGCGCCCAGCGCGGCCACGCGAGTCCGCACTTCCTGCATCAGGTCAGTGACCAGCAAGTTGAGAACGCGCTTCAGCGTCTCGTTCACGGTAAGCTTGGCCGCGGCGCCGGGATATTGGCGGACCACAGCGTCGTGAAAACGGCGAAAGAGCGGCACGCCTTCCCGGACCTGGTGGAGCGTGAGGATTCCGGAGTCGAGGCCGTCGTCTAGGTCGGCGGTCAGGTAAGCGATCTCGTCGGCCAGGTCGATGAGCTGCGCTTCGAGCGGCGGAAACTGGTCGAGGAAGTAGTCAGCTAGCTCGGGGTGCTCCGCGGCGGAGTAATCGCGCGAGTGTTTCACGATGCCTTCGCGCACGCCCAGCGTCAGATTGAGTCCGCGAAAGGCGGCATAGCGCTCCTCGAACCAGGTCACAATGCGCAGGGCGTGCAGGTTGTGGTCGAAGGTGAGGCCAAATTCGCGCAGCGCTTCGTCGAGGGCCTTTTCGCCGGCATGGCCGAAGGGCGGGTGGCCGATGTCGTGGACCAGCGCCAGCGCCTCCGCCAGTTCCGAATTCAGGCCCAGCGTTGTGGCCAGGGTGCGGGCGATCTGGGTCACTTCCAGCGTGTGCGTTAGGCGGCTGCGGAAGTGGTCGGACGGGGACTCGGCAGGCAGGCGCGTGAACACCTGCGTTTTCCCAGCCAGGCGGCGAAAAGCGCGCGAGTGCAAGATGCGCGCCGCATCGCGGGCAAAGGGTGTGCGGTAGGGATGGGGCGGCTCGTCGTGCGCACGGAGCGTAAGCGTGTCGCCTTGGTTGCCTGGAACGGCGAATCCGGCGGGGAGCCGGGCCGGCGAGTTGGTTGCGGGTTCCGTCATCATTTTTTGTATGGTGAACAACTGCGAGCTTCACGTCTGGTTATACCGCACATGGAGACACAATCACCGGGAAAGGCTCCTTTGGTGCTCATGATCACCCTCGGACCTGGCTTCAGGTGCTATAACGATTTCCAGACGGCGGGGATTGGACAACGGCAATCCTGCGGGAGTACCATCCAGCCAAATTTTGCAACGGGCTTGGGCCGCGATCAAACCGGCACTGGCCCCGAAGCCAATTCAGATCTGGACCGGAGGCAAGCATGAAAGCAATGCAGAGAGCGGTAGTGGGTGTATTGGCGCTGGGAGTTTTGTTCGCCGCGGGTTGCGGCGAGCGGCACTCGAACAAGGAGGTCTACTACCTGATTGCGACCAATGTGAATTTGCCCTACTGGCAGACGGCGGCGGCGGGCTTCAAGCAGGCGGGTGCGCAGTTCAAGGTGACGGTGAAGGTGGTCGGGCCGGATTCGCTCGATCCCAAAGCCGAGTTGGTCGAGCTGCAAAATGCCGTCGCTGCCAAGCCGGCGGGCATTCTGATTTCGGTGGCCGACTCGTCTGTGCTTCAGCCGGAGATTGACGCGGCCGTGGCTGCGGGGATTCCGGTGATCACCATGGATTCCGACGACCCCGGCAGCAGGCGGCTTTACTTCATCGGCACCAACAACCTGGAGGCCGGAGAGCTTGGCGGCAAGCGCATCATCTCGAAACTCGGCGGCAAGGGCAACGTGGTGTTCTTCACGCTCGGCGGGCAGCCCAACACCGAAGATCGGCTTAAGGGATTCAAGGACGTACTCGGCACCCGTCCGGACATCAAGATCGTCGACGTGTTCGATATCAAGGGCGATAGCCGGAACGCATTCGACAAGGCGCAGGAATATCTGGCCCTGACCGGACCCAAAAAGATCGACGCCTTTGTCTGCCTTGAGGCCTCCTCCGGCAAGACCGTGGCCGACGCCATCAAGCGTGCCGGCGGAGGCCGCGAACTGGTGGCCTTCGATGTCGACCAGGACACCCTCGACGCCATCAAGGCCGGAACCATCGACGCCACCATCGCGCAGAAGCCCTTCACCATGGGCTATGTGGGGTTGAAGGCCCTCGACGACGTCTTCCACTATCCGCCCAAGCAGTTGGGCAAGGACTACAGCGTCGACTCGTTCGCCACCTACCCGGCATTCGTGGATACCGGAACGTCGCTGGTGGACCAGAGCAACGTGGATTTGTATATTGCCTCGGCGGCCGAGGGAACGAAGTAAATGTAGGTGGGCCGGACAGCGTCGAACGCTTCCGGCCCGATTCCGCGCCGCCTGCTCTGCGTCAATTGCAGCTTTCAGGAAGCCTGCGTCTCGAAGGCGAGCCGCGGGCTTTCCTGTTTTTCCTCTCAATGTCGGCTTCGCGCAACCGGAAGAGCAATCGAGTGATTTTCACTGAAACGGGAGTGCTATGATTTGCGGTTCAAGAATCAAGGAGGTTTCCATGCAGACCAGGCGCAACTTTTTTGCCTCGCTGTTTGTTCTTTTGCTTTCCGCAGAGGTTTGTCTTGCACAGCAGAGCCTGTCTGCGAAGTGGGAGGAGCTTACCGGGCCGGACTTCATCGCGGCCGTTCATCAGGCGCAGAGTGTTTGCGTGCTGCCCTTCGGCATTATCGAGAAGCACGGCCCCCATCTGCCGCTGGGAACGGACCTTCTGGACGTGCGCTTTGCGGTGATGAATGCGGTGAAGCAGGAGTATGCGGTGGTGTTTCCCGAGTACTATTTCGGGCAGATTTTCGAGGCGCGGCAGCAGCCGGGAACCGTGGCTTATAGCCTGACCACGCAGTTGACGCTTTTGCAGGAGACTGTGCAGGAGATGGCGCGCAATGGCTGCAAGAAGGTGGTCATTGTGAACGGCCACGGCGGCAACAACAGCCTGTTGCCGCTGTTTGCCCAGGCGCAACTGGCAAGTCCGCGCGATTATGTGGTGTATGTCTTCGGACTGCCGGAACGTAACGCCCCGGGTCGCCCGGCCCTGAAGACGCAAATGGACATGCACGCCGGCGAGACGGAGACTTCGCTGATGCTGATCGCGCGCCCCGACCTGGTGCACATGGACCGCGCCACCGACGAATCCGGCGCAGACCAGAAGCGGCAGTCGCTGCCCGGCTCGGTGTACACGGGCATCTGGTGGTATGCGCGCTTTCCCAACCACTATTCGGGCGAAGGCGCAGCGGGGAACAAGGAACTGGGGGAGTTCGAGCAGAAGGAATGGTCGCGGCAAATTGCCGAGGCTCTCAAGGCGATCAAGGCCGACCAGGAGAGCCTGAAACTGCAGAACCAGTTCTTTGAGGACGCGCAACACCCGCTGGATACGAAGCAGTAGACAGCGGCGGTGGGGTCCCACGCGGCGGTAGTGGGGGATTCGGGAAAGAATTCAGCAAGTTAGCCCCGCTTCGCGCGGATGGCAAGTTAGCGGTGAAATTGGCCGGTGAAGGTTTCATCCCTCCGCAGTTCAGCTAGTGGACGACTGACACCTCTCGCATTTGAGACGGGTTAATCCGCAGCCAGGGAAGGCCTGAGGCTAAGGCCTATTCCGTCTTGGGCTGGGCGGTGGCGCTGTCCTGCTTGGCCAGTTTCACGCGCGCGGTTTCGAGCTTCCTCTGCACCTTGGCTACGTCGCCCGGCTCAATGTCTGCGGGCGCGGATTTGGCGTACTCGGCGATCGAAAGCTCCCACTGCGCAGCGGCCAGGCGGATGCGGCCCGTCTTCTCGTAGAGCTCTCCCAGGTGATCGTGGATGGACGCGTCGGTCTGGTCGCGCTCGACGGCCTGGCGCAGATTCTCCTCCGCCTGTTCGTACTGCCCAAGCTTGAAGTAGGCCCAGCCCAGCGAATCAAGATACGCGCCGTTCATGGGGTCGATGTCAACTGCCTTGCGAATCAGCTTGAGCGCCTCCGGTAGGCGAACCCCCTTGTCCGCAAGCATGTAGCCCAGGTAGTTGAGCGTTGCGGCAGAGTTCGGTTCCAGGTCCAGAGCCTGGCGGAAGAACTGCTCGGCGGCGTCCAGGTGCTTTTGCCGCTCGGCCAGCGCGCCCTTGAGGAAGAGCAGGTAGGAGCGGTCTTCCGCTTTGGTCGAGAGCGGAGTGGCCTTGGCATAAGCGTCGTCGGCGTCCTTCCAGCGGCGCATCTCGGCGTAGAACTGGCCCAGCTTCAGCCACACCGCGCGATCCTTGTCGGTGTTGTCGAGCAGACTCTTCGTCAAGGTAATGGCTTCGTCGTTCTTGCCCTGCTCTACAAGGGCGCCGGCGAGCATCAGCTTCATGTCCGGGTCCTTGGGGTTGGCGTCGGCAGCTTTGCGGGACAAATCGACTGCCTGCGAGAACATCTTGGCATCGATGTAAGTCTCCACCTGCTCTTCAAGGCCGCGCAGTGCATTATCCCCACCCATGTCGATCATTTTCTGATAAGCGGCAATGGCCAAGTCGGTCTTGTTCTCTTCGTGATAGACAGCGCCGAGGTGCTCGAGGAAGAAGCTGCGGTTGCTTTTTTCTTCGCCGGTGTAGGCTCCGTTGGCGTGCGAGGTCAAGTCGACCATCTTTTCGTAGGTTTGGGCAGCCTCGTCAAAGCGGCCCAGCACATCCAGCAGCTGCGCTTCCTTGAAACCGGCTTCGAGCGAGGTGGGGTCCTGCTTGCGGGCTTTGCGGATAGTGGCCAGAGCATCCTCGAACTTCGTCTGGCGGCGCTGAATTTCTGCAATGTTGATCAACGCTTCAGTATCTTCGGGATCGGCTTCGGCCAGCAGCTTGAACTGCTTCAGAGCCTCATCCAACTGGTTGTCGCCAAGCAGCGCCTGTCCCAGCGCGTCCAGCGTATGAGCGTCTCCGGGGTCCATGTCGGCGGCGCGCTGATAGGCGGAAATGGCGTCCTTGGGCTGCTTCAACTGGTCATATGCCGCGCCTAGCGCAACTTCCATCTTGGGGCTGCGGTCGTTTACCGGTACGGCCTCAATCACTTTGGCCGCGTGGGCAATGTCGCCGCTCTCGGCGTAAAGCCGAGCCAGGTTCAGAACCACTTCTTCCGAGTCGGGCTCGATGGCCTGCGCGGTCTTGAACTGGTCTTCAGCTTTTTTGGGCTCGTGCTTCACGGTGTACAGTTGACCCAGAACCATGCGGTCCTCGACGCTCTTGGGTTGCAGTTCCACGATCTTCTCAAACTCAACGATGGCCAGGTCGAGGGCGTTCCCCGAGGGTGAAGACGAGGAGACAGCGTTCGATGCGTCGCTCAACTGGCGCAGGTAAATGCGCCCCAGCAGACGATGGGCATCGATGTCGCTGGGAGAGATCTTGAGCAGGTTGCGCGCGGTAATTTCGGCTTCGTGCATGTGCCCGGAGCGGAAATAGAGGTCCGCAAGCCCGTCGTTCAATTGCGCGGAATTGGGGTCGGCGTTGAGCGCAGATTTGTATTCGTCCGCGGCCAGCCGCGCCGCATCCGTGTTGCCGTTTTCGAGAGCCTCGTCCTCGTAGATATTGGCCAAAGCGAGGTGATAGTAGGCAATGGAACGGTCAGAGGACGGGGTTGCGGCCGGGTGAGGCGAATTCGGCCCGGTCTGCTGTGGGGCCTGCTGCATCGCCGGCTTTACCGGGGTGGCGGGAGTCTGGGTTGGAGCGGCAGGCGCAGCCGGGACCGCCTTGTCCGGCGTCGATTGAGCGCAAAGGGCCGATACCGGCAGAAGAACGATGGACGCGGCGGCAAACGACAGCCAAGAGTGAGGGAAAGTAGGTTTTATCTTCATCATCCTGATTCATCGTCCTGGGGTCCAAGCCTCTCGAACTGGCGAGGCGGGAAATCCCCCGCGCCGGACAGCCGACAGGTGGTGCAGGCAGCCGGTGAGAGCAACTCTGCCTACTGTAGAGACGATTTTACCTGCCATTCGTCGCAAAAGTGCGGCGGAATGCGCGATTTTCTCTCAGCGGCACGTTACCTGAACCCGGATGGGCAAGATTTCCCCGGAAGATGGAAGCCAGGACGGCCTATTTCGCGGGTGGCTTCTGCGCTACGAGATCGGCAGCCATCTTCCGTGTCTCGGCGCCCGCATTCAGCCAGTCCAACAACTGCGCGGTCACATCCACCGTGGCTGCCTTGGGGTTCGCGGCCGAGGCCTCAACCACACCGGAGAGCTTCATCCTGGTGGTAAGCTCTTTGAACTCCGGGCGCAAGACGACAACGATGTTGTCGATGGGAGCTTTTCCGGCGAGCTGCTTCATGGCCAGATCCTGGCTCTCGCCGCCATACTTTTCCAGTTCCTTGACTCTGGCCTCGTCCTTGGCGGCTTTGACGGTTTCAAGTTCGAAGCGGCGGTCGGCCAGGATGGCGCTCCACAGCGGCGAGCGGTAATAGGCGAGAACGATGGAAGTGCGGTCGAAGGTTCCGATAACGCCTGCGGGGGTGGAGAGGGCCACGGGAGCCTGAGCGCAGGCAGCAAACGGCAGCGCGGCAAAGACAACGGCAGTGGCGAGGGCAATTCGATTCATGGCAAAGCCTCCTTTTTAAAGAACGTGCCGATGGACGCGCTTGCACTGAAAAACTCCGAATTGCAAGGCAATACAGGCCGCCGAGGGCGAGATGGTTGTGTTCCTAGTCACCATTCGACGTTCAAATGCGAAGCGCCGCTCAGTGCATGGAGCAGGAATCGGGTTAGGATAGAGAGCAGAAGAGATCCCCTGCGTTGAGGAACTTGTCATGACGACTGTCCAGATCACGTTGCCCGATCAGCTTGCGGAAGAGGCGCAACGGGCCGGGCTGCTCTCGTCAGAGTCGTTGGTGGAATTGCTTCGCCAGCAACTGCGGGCAAGGGCCGCGTCCAAGTTGATCACCGCTCTGGATCGGCTGGATGCCCTGGATTCAAAGGGCTACATGTCTCCTGAGGAAGTTGCCCTGGAGATCGCGGCGATGCGCGCGGAGAAACGAGCAAGCCGCGGCGTCTGATGAGAGTGGTGCTGGACACAAACGTTGTTGTCTCGGCGCTTTTGTGGAGCGGCGTGCCCCGCCGGTTGCTAAGAACTCTTGCTGAATCAGATGTCCTGCTCTTCAGCAGCACTTCGCTGCTTGCGGAGTTGACAGACGTTCTCTCCCGCGCCAAATTCGAGAAACGCATTGCTCTTCTTCATTCCACTTCCGAAGAATTTGTCGATCTCTATGCGGGATGTGTCTTGATTGTCCGGCCGATCTCGGTGCCTCGCCTAGCGCCTGACCCGGACGACGATCTGGTGATTGGAACCGCGCTGGCGGCGGAAGCCGCGTTGATTGTGACGGGCGACAAGCCTCTCCTTTCGGTCGGCACATGCGAGGGAGGCCGTATTGTTACGGTCCGCGAAGCTATCGAGATCATTGCCTTGGACTCGTTCCGGGAGAGTAACTAGGACAGATTGGGAATCGGCAGGCATCATGCCGCATCCCGTCGACTTTTTCTGGCGAAAGGGCCTGAAGCGTCAATTTTTAACCTGCCTCTTTCTTGAAGTACTAATGCCGGAAGTGGCGGATTCCGGTGAAGACCATGGCTACGCCGAGGCGGTCGGCGGCGTCAATCACGTCCTGGTCCTTCACCGAGCCGCCGGGCTGAATCACCGCCGTCGCGCCCGCCTTCGCAACCGTCTCCAGGCCGTCAGGGAAAGGGAAGAACGCGTCGGAGGCAGCCACGCATCCGGCGAGCGGCAGCACCGCTTTCATGGCTCCGAAGCGCGCTGCATCCACGCGGCTCATCTGCCCTGCGCCCACGCCCAGCGTTTGCCCGTCGCGGGCGTAAACGATGGCGTTCGATTTGACGTGCTTGGCGACGCGCCACGCAAACAACAGGCTGCGCAGTTCTTCCGCCGTTGGCGGCCGCCACGTAACTACCTTCAGCTCCGACTCGGTCACTCGCCCGGTATCCGCGTCCTGCAAGAGCATCCCGCCCGACACCTGCTTAACGACTGGCCGTACCGGAGCCGCATGGACCTCCACCAGGCGCAGGTTCTTTTTAGACGCAAACCGCTCCCGCGCCTCCGCCGTGAAGGCCGGAGCCGCAATGGCCTCAACAAACAGCTTGGCAATCTCCGCCGCGGCTTCTCCGTCCACCTCGCGGTTGATGCCGATCACGCCGCCGAAGGCCGAAACCGGATCGGCCGCCAGCGCCTTCCGGTATGCCTCAAGGATGGTTGCGCCGGTGGCCGCGCCGCAGGGGTTGGTGTGCTTGACGATGATCACCGCCGGGTCAGAATCGCCGGTTGGAAACTCCTGCGCGAGTTCCCAGCAGGCGTCGAGATCGACGAGATTGTTGAAGCTGAGCTCCTTGCCCTGCAATTGCGTCGCGCCCGCCACCCCCAACCCCGAGCCATCCGCGTAGAGCGCCGCGCGCTGGTGCGGATTCTCGCCGTAGCGCAGCGATTGGGCCAGCGGAAAGCCGATGCGCAGCGTAGACGGCAACGCGTTCACGTCCGGGTTCGCAGGAGAAGCGGGCGCAGGCGCATCTGCAATCCGGTCCAGCGTATTGGCAATGGCCGTGTCATAGGCGGCCGTGGTCGCGAATGCCTGCTTCGCCAGCCGCCAGCGAGTGGTGCGCGTCAACCCTCCAGCGTTCGTCCGCAGTTCTTCAATCAGCGCCGGATAATCGGCAACCCGCGTAACAATCGCCACATCTTCGAAGTTTTTCGCCGCCGAGCGCACCATGGACGGGCCGCCGATGTCGATGTTTTCGATCAAGTGCCCAAATGCTACCCCCGGCTGCGCCGCCGTTTTCTCGAACGCGTAAAGGTTCACCACCACCATATCGATGGGCTCGATTCCATGAGCGGCCACTGCGGCCTCGTGCTCGGCATTGCCGCGGATATAGAGCAATCCGCCGTGCACCCGCGGATGCAGCGTTTTCACCCGGCCGTCCAGCATTTCCGGAAAACCGGTCAATTCGCTGATATCTTTCACCGCCAAGCCGGCTTCGCGCAGCGCGCGGGCAGTGCCGCCGGTAGAAATCAGCTCCACGCCAAACTCAGCCAGCGCCTGCGCAAACTCCACCAGCCCGGTCTTGTCCGTAACGCTTAGCAACGCCCTCTGAATGGTTTTCGCCGAAGATAAAGATTCGTTCATGATTGCGCTCCCTATAAAGTCTGAATTATTTCGCGATGCGTAGTGAATTCGCGCGCCGCCGAGAACCAAACTCCAGACTACATCCATGGTCCGGGGCGATTCGGTGATCGCCGGAGGGAATCGGCATCGTCTGCATCGGCAGAAGGACGGGCTGTGGAACGTCATTCTTGGAAATGCATTAAAGTGAGAGGATGGGCAGTTACTCCCCCACGCCATCGCCCCTCGAACCCGGACCCGTTCGGGGCATCGAACCCGAGATTCTGCCTCCCGGCGGAGCCATGCCCCCGCCGCAGGGGTTGCGCCGGCCGCGCTCGTCGTGGGCCACTGCGCCGGCCACGTACTTGCTGGTGGGAATCAACTGTGCGGTGTTCCTGGCCATGGTGGCGCGCGGCGTCAGCATCGGCGCACCGACGACCGACCAGTTGATGCACTGGGGCGCCAACAACGCCGGCTCCGTCCTCATCAATGGCGAATGGTGGCGGATTGTGACCGCCATGTTTGTGCACGTGGGCATTCTGCATCTGGCAACCAACATGTGGTGCTTATGGAACCTGGGCCTGCTGGCTGAGCCGCTCATGGGGTCGGCGGGCGTGCTCGCGGTTTACATTCTGACCGGGGCGGCGGGGAATCTGCTGTCTGTGGACATCAACTGGCTTTATCCCATCCGCGATGGAGGGGTCTACTTTCCGGCCGGCGCGGGAGCATCGGGAGCGGTTTTCGGAATTGCAGGAGCGTTGATTGTGCTGCTGAAGTCGAATCGCCTGCCGCTGCCGCCGCTGGAACTGAAAAGGCTGCGCAAATCGGTCATATATTTTGCCGCGCTGAACCTGATTCTTGGTTTGTCGATCAGCGGCGGAAACCTCTTCCTTCATTCCGGTCTGAACATCGACAACATGGCGCATCTGGGCGGGTTTGCCTGCGGGCTGATGTTCGCAACTCCCATGGTGCCAAGGCTTGGCTCTCCGCGAAAAGTCTTCCTCATGCGGCTGCGCGTCGCCGTCGGATTGGTGGTCGGATTGCTCGTGCTGTTTGCCTTCTACCTGACCAATGTCACGCCGCCCGCTGGCCTGACCCGCTCGCTCAATACCTGAAGGCTAGCGCACGGCGGTAGCGGCAAATTTCTTCACCATCGCCAGCAGCAGCTTGCGGTCGCTCTCGTTCAGGTTCGACGAGTAGCGCCGGATCTGCGTCAGGAAGCGCAGTTCCTCGTCCGTCAGCTTGTGCGCGTTGAATTGGTGCCCGAATGAGTCGTCGGCGAAGAACTGGGCAATGGGCAGGTCGAGAGCCAGGGCAATCTTCGACAGCGTGTCCAGCGAGGGAACGGTATGCCCGTTCTCCACGCGCGAAAGGTAGCAGCGCAGCAGCCCGGTCTTCTTTTCGATATCGCCTTGGGACAGGCCTTTCTGCAGCCGGTGCGCGCGAATCGTTGTACCGATCTTCATGGCGGAGTTGTTGTCCTGTCTGCTGCCGATCCGGGGAGGTTACTTGCTTGGCAGCAATCAAATGAGTATTGGCTTAATAGTTAACATGCGCTGCGCGGGAATGCAATAGCAAGAATGGGTCATGCACAAAAGTTGGAGTTATTGAGTTACGGATGTGTTGCAACGTTCACACACTCAGAACCTGTATAAAAGCTCGAATTTTGAAAGGGCACGGCTTCAGCCGTGCCGGTGATGCGGAAAGCGAGCGCGGCTTTGGCCGCCAAGGGAAGGCAAAAGATTGGAAATGTATTCCCTCGGGGGCTGAAGCCCAAATCTCGATCTGTCATCGAGCGGCACGACTAAAGTCGTGCCCTTTCAAATCCCAATTTTCACCACTGGCAGCTAGGAGGGAACCAGGAACCTGGGCGCGCCGTTTCGTCGAGAAACACCAACTTCCTCAATTCACAGCGGCTTCCTCAACCAAGCCAGCCCCTCCACCGGATTGTCGTTGTACGGAGGGCACGGCTCGAACCCCAATTCCAAATACAGCCGGTGCGCTGCGCCCATGGAAGCCGGCGCCGTATCCAGATAGATTGCCTTCCGTCCCGATGCGACGGCACGGTCTACCACAGCCTGCGTGAGAGCGCGCCCCAGCGCCAGTCCGCGCGCCTCGGGACGCACCCAAAGGCGCTTCAACTCCCATGCGTCTGCTTCCACACCCGCCGGCAGGTTGCGCCAGGCGACAAACCCTGCCGGATTTTCATCAACGCACGCCATCAGGCACCCGCCGCCCTGTTCCAGGTAGCTTTGTGGGAGCCGAGCCGCTTCCTTCTCCAGCATGCCGAAGCAGAACTGCGCGGCCCCAGGCTGGGCAACTACAAAGCGCCCGTATTCGAGCAGCAGTT
Organism: Occallatibacter sp.; assembly: GCA_050013495.1. GTDB lineage: Bacteria > Acidobacteriota > Terriglobia > Terriglobales > Acidobacteriaceae > Telmatobacter. The sequence goes on from JBEKFD010000093.1 coordinate 13,315, forward strand.
CTCGCGCCGAAGACAAAGCAGATTCAGGAGAGGTGGCCGCAACCTCCTGCAATGTAAAAGTCCGGGATGCTGGCGGGCGCGAGTCCATAATCAAGATTAGCGCGAGTGCGAGCCGAGGTTGAACCGGCGTATTGCGGCGGCCGTAAACCTTCGCGGGCTCGGAATCGTCTGACTTAGTACAGGGTTGAAATGCTTGGGAGCGCACATGCGGCTGGCAGCCACGGTGTTATTAGCGGTGGGGATGGTTGTGGCCGGAAGCGTTGCGACGAGCGCGCAGACAGCGGCGCCTGCTCAGCCCGCGTCCCCGGCGCAGAGCCAGCCACCCGCCGCCAGTTCCGCCACTGCCCCAACTGCTCCCGGTAGTCCAACGCCCCAGGCAGCATCCACGCCGGCAATCACCGGAGGCCGCCTCCATGGCGTGGCCACAAGCGGCAAAATCTCGCTGCCCGGCGTGACGGTGACCGCGCAGAACACGCTTACCGGCAAGCGCTACTCCACCACAACCGACGTTAGCGGCGCATGGTCGCTGACCATTCCGCAGAACGGGCGCTACGTCATTCGCACCCAGTTTGCAGCCTTCGCTGCCGGCTCGCAGGAAGCGCTGCTGAACGCCGCCGGTCACGACAAGACCGTCAATTTCGATTTGATGCTGGCCTCGCGGGCGCTCGAGCAACAGCAGCAACAGGCGCGCACAGGGGCCGCCGCAGGAGACGACAACACGGGAATGCAGGCCCTGCGGCAACTCGCAGCCAACGGCGCGCAGAGCCTGAGCCTGGTGAGCGCGCTGGCTGCGAATACCGAGACCCAGGCGAGCGCCCCGAGCACCGGTGGCGCCGCCCTGCCCTCCATTGCCGGCAACTCCGACTTTAGTGGGGACTCGGTGGCTATCAGCGGCCAGTCCGGCCAGGTGAGCCCGCTGGCCGGCGTGGATATGGACCGCCTGCGCGATGCGATGGAGACTTTCCGCGCCCAGGGCGGCCAGCCCGGCGCCGGCGGCCTGTTTGGGGGCGGCGGAGGCTTTGGCGGCGGTGGTGGTGGATTCGGCGGTGGGTTTGGTGGAGGATTTGGGGGTGGCGGCGGTGGCCGCGGCAACTTCCGCGGCTTCAACCCCAGCCAGCCGCACGGCGCTGTCTTCTGGACCGGCAGCAACTCCGCATTGAATGCTGAGCCGTTTTCGTTGCAGGGCCAGCGGCAGGATCAGCCCGCCTCCGGCAGCAACCGATTCGGCATCACGTTCATGAGCGCGCCCTACATTCCGCATCTCACCAAGCCAAGCGGGAAAGACACCGTCTTCCTCAGCTTGTCCGGCTCGCGCACCTCCAGTCCACTGGATGAATACGGCACCATCCCCACCGACGCAGAGCGCGTTGGAGATTTCAGCGCCGCCGGCCTGGCGCCGATCTACGATCCCGCCACCGGCCTGCAATTCAGCTCCAGCGGCTTATCGAACGTCATCCCCGGCTCGCGAATCGCACCGCAGGCAACGGCTCTCCTCAATTACTTTCCCCAGCCCAACCTGCCCGGCGACGTGCAGAATTATCACCTGCTGACCACCGCTCAATCCAACAGCACGCAGGCCGGTGCGCGCTACATGCGCAGCCTGGGGGCGAATGCAACCCAGCCCGGTGGAGGCCGTGGCGGCGGAGGTGGCGGGGGCCGCAGAAACACCAATCAGGGACTACGGCAGAGCATCAACTTCAACTACAACTGGAGCCACTCAGCCCAAGACCTCGTCAACCTGTTTCCGCAACTGGGCGGCAAGACATCCTCGCAATCGAACTCCGTGCAGGCCGGCTACACGGTTGGCTATCACCGTTTGACCAACGTGTTCAATTCCAGTTGGAACCGCAGCAACGCCCACACCACCAACTTCTTTACCAGCGTGGACGACGTGGCCAGCGACAACGGCGTCTTCGGCCCCGGCGGCGGCCCTCTGAATACGAGCCCTCTGAATTATGGGTTGCCGGACGTGACGCTGAGCGATCTCACCGGATTGAATCAGCAGCAGCCCAATTATTCTCTCTCGCAAACAATCTCGTTTTCCGAGACGCTGAGCTGGATTCACGGCAAGCACAACCTGCGCTTCGGAGGCGACTACCGCCGCGTTCATCGCGATTTCCTCGGCGGCACCAACGCCACCGGCAGCTTCACCTTCACCGGGCTCTTCACGGAAGCGCCCAACACGCCTTCGTCCACCAGCGCCTCGCCGCCCACCGGTTCGGCGCTCGCCGATTTCCTGATCGGATTGCCGCAGAGCACCACCATCGACTCATCCGTGGCCAAGAGCTACCTGCGCGACAACGTGTGGGACGGCTACGCCCAGGACGATTGGCGTGTGCGGTCCTCTCTCACTCTCAACTACGGTCTGCGCTACGAGTTCTATGCGCCCTATACCGAAAAATACGGCCACCTCGCCGACGTTGACACCAACGCCGATGCGCAGTTCACAAACGTAGCCGAGGTGAGCGCTGGCGCCAACGGTCCCTATAGCGGCCCGCTGCCGGCTTCGCTGGTGTTTCCCTTCCGCACCGCCTTTGCGCCGCGGCTTGGATTTGCGCTGCGCCTGCCCAAACAAACAGTATTGCGCGCCGGCTTCGGCATGAACTACAGCGTGGGCGAGTACGCCACCTTCGCCAACATCATGGCCCACCAGCCGCCATTCGCCAACGAGCAGACCAATAACGTACCGCTGAACCCGAATGGCAGCGGACCTCCGCCCTGCGCGAAGACCCTGCCTGCCACCTGCATTACGCTGGCGCAGGGATTTCCCGCGCCGGATACCACCGGAGATTACGCGCTCCAGCCCCACTACTCCATGCCCTACGTGCAGGTGTGGAACATCGAAGTGCAGAAGACGCTGCCCTGGGGCGTGGTGTTGAACGTTGGCTACAACGGATCGAAAGGCAATCATCTGGACATCACCAGTGCCCCGCGCTCCACGCCCGCCAACCCCCTCACAAACCCGACCAACCAGGTTTTCACATTCGACCAGGCCACGGCTTTCTCGAAGTTCGGCGCGGGCACCTTGCGCGTCAACAAGCGCCTCACCGGCGGCATTGCCGTGGGAGCGAACTACCAGTATTCGCACTCGATCGACGACGCCAGCTCCGTAGGCGGAACCGCGGTGAGGGTTGCGCAGAACTGGCAGGACCTTGACGCCGAAGAAGCAAGCTCAAGTTTCGACATTCGTCACCAGGTGAGCGGCACTTATCTCTACGAGTTACCTTTCGGGAAGGATAAGTACTGGGTTACCAGCGGAACCGCTTCGCACATTCTGGAGGGATTCTCCGTGTCTGGAAGTTTCAGCTTTGCTGCCGGCCAGCCACTAACTCCGAGTTATACCGCGTCAGTGGGAGACGTCGATTGCGGCACCGCCGGCTCAGGCCGTCCCGATCGCGTGCCCGGTGTGTCAATCACTTCCGGGGGCGGGTCGCAGCAGCGTTGGTTCAACCCTGCTGCCTTTACCACCCCTCCGTCCGTTTCAGGCTATCCCTGCGCGGTGTTTGGCACTGCCGCGCGCAACTCAATTACCGGCCCTGGAACCATCCAGAACAGCATGTCGCTCTCGAAGACAGTACAGATGGGCGACACGCGCAACATGGAAATCCGCGCCACAGCCAACAATGTCTTTAACACCGTGCAATATTCCGGAGTAGGCACCAGCGTGACCTTACCGACCTTTGGCCAAGTAACTTCAGTTGCCGGGTTGCGGTCGTTCAGTTTTCTGGCAAGATTCAGGTTCTAGCAGTGCGCGAGTTACCAGGGATTCAACTAACTCGCGAGAACGTGTTTCAAATATGGCCACCGCACCTCGGCGCAATCCCTCAGGGGTTAAAACCCTCGTATTCCGGCCTTTTT
>JBEKFD010000094.1:0-17153 GCA_050013495.1 Occallatibacter sp.
CATTGGGGTGAGTGGGACGGCGATTTACATGTTCCGCGCGCGGCGAGATGGGCATTGGCCGTTTGTTGCGGGCGAGCAAGTCAGCGGGTCAGCGAGTTAGCAAGCTAGCAAGCAGGCTGATGAATCCGGTTGGGTAGCCTGGAACGTTCTTGTAACGCAGGGGCGGCCTCAAGTGTCTAATCAATTGAGGACGAGAGTTCCCCCCTCACGAGGTCATTTCAATGCTGATTGGTAAACATGCCGACATTGCTTCTTCCGAGATCACTCCGCGTAGCGGCTACGAGTGGTACATCAACCGGAGGAAGTTTTTGCGCGGGGCTTTTTCAAGCGTCGCGACGGCGGGCGCGGCGGTGCTGGGAATGGAGAGGGTGGCTGAGGTTCTTGATCCTCGAATTGGCGCGCTGGCGGGAACTAAGCTGGAGACGGTGAAGAGTTCGCTGACCACCAGCGGAGAAGACCTGACCAGCCTCAACGACATTACGCACTACAACAACTTCTACGAGTTTGGCGTGAACAAGAGCGACCCCGCGCAGAATGCGAGCGTGTTGCCGACGCGGCCATGGACCGTGAAAGTCACCGGCAAGGTGAAAGCGCCGAAGACGTTCGATATTGATGCGCTGTTGAAGCTGCACCCGTTGGAGGACCGCGTCTATCGACATCGTTGCGTGGAGGCCTGGAGCATGGTGATTCCGTGGGTTGGTTACTCGCTCTCGGAGTTCATCAAGCAGTGCGACCCGTTGCCGTCGGCGAAATACGTGCAGTTTCTCTCGTACTACGACAAGCGCGTGGAAAAGTGGACCAGCGAGTCGACCATCGACTGGCCCTACTCCGAGGGGCTGCGCATAGATGAGGCCGTGCATCCGCTGACGCTGCTGACGTTCGGACTCTATGGCGAGGTGCTGCCCAACCAAGACGGCGCGCCGGTGCGGATTGTGCTGCCATGGAAGTACGGATTCAAGTCGGCCAAGTCCATTGTGGAAGTGCGGTTCACGGACAAGCAGCCCATGACCACTTGGAACCAGATTGCTCCCAGCGAATACGGCTTCTATTCGAATGTGAATCCGACCGTGGATCATCCGCGCTGGAGCCAGAAGACGGAACGGCGCATAGGCCTGCCTTTCTACGCGCAGCGCAAGACCACGCTCATGTTCAACGGGTATGGAGAGCAGGTGGCCTCGCTTTATAACGGGATGAATCTGGCGAGGGACTTTTAGAAGCAGGGGTTAGGGACTAGGGACTGAGGGACTAGGGACTGAGGGACTGAGGGACTAGGGACTGAGGGACTAGGAACGGGGATTCGCTAGGGAATCTGTACGGAGATCGAATGGCACACGCTAAAAATCCAGAGGCGCAACTGGCCGGGTTCCTGGCGAAATACACGCCGGAGATCGCGGATCTGGCTGAGGACATTCGCGGCGAGATGCGCAAGCTCTATCCCAATGCGCTTGAGCTGGTGTACGACAATTACAACGCGCTCGTGATCGGATATTGTCCGATCGACAAGCCATCGGAGGCGATCTTCTCGATCGTTCTTTATCCCCAGTGGGTGAGCCTGTTTTTCCTGCAGGCGAAGGGGCTCCCCGATCCGGACCGCATTTTGCGCGGGAGCGGAACCGTGGCTCGCCACATTGTTCTGCCTTCGGCCGCGGCGCTGCATTTGCCGCAGGTGCGCTCGCTCATGAAGGAAGCGGAAGCGCGAGCCAAGACGCCGTTCGATCCCAAAGGCGCGCACCGGCTGATCATCCGGTCGGTATCTCCGACGCAGAGGCCGCGCCGTCCATCTGCGGAAGGCGAACCCGGCGTGGCGCGCCCGGCGGTAAGAAACAAGCGAAAGAAAGCACCGGCGGGCGCGCGCTCATGATGAAACGATCGACGCTGATCATTCTCAAGACGCTCACCTGGGTAGCCTGTCTGTGGCCGCTGGCTCTGCTGGTTTATGGGGCAGTGACGAATACGCTGGGGCCCGATCCCACTGCGAATATCGAACTCACCACCGGCTACAACACGCTGCTGCTGCTGATCCTTTCGCTGGCAATAACGCCACTGCGGAAACTGACGCCGCGACTGAGCTGGCTGATTAAATTCCGCCGCTTGCTGGGGCTGTTCGCGTTCTTCTACGGAACCCTGCATCTGGTCACATACGTTGCGCTCTATGCGGGCTTCAATGTGCAGACGATGCTTGACGATATTGCCAAGCGGAAGTTCATCACCATGGGAGTGGCGGCGTGGCTGTTGCTGGTGCCGCTGGCTTTGACTTCGACCAACTGGGCGATTCGCAAACTGGGCGGCAAAAACTGGAACCGGCTGCACAAGCTGGTTTATTTGGCCGCGGTGTGCGGCGTCATTCACTACTGGTGGCAGGTGAAGCAAGGAGTGCTGAGCCCGCTGCGCTTGACGCTGGTGCTGACGGTGCTGCTTGCGGCAAGACCGGTGCTGTCGTGGTGGCAACGGCGGAAAGTGCACCCGGCTGCTGCCTGAAGGAACCTCTGATTAAGGCACCGGCATTCCCTCAGGGGCTAAAGCCCACTTTCATTTTGTGGTCTTACGGCACGACCAAAGTCGTGCCCTTTCAAGGCCCGGTTTATGCGACCTGTTTTAGGTCTTATTGTTTCGCGGTGTCGGCCGCGGCGTTGGCAGCGGCTGGCACGATGGCGGGCAGGGCAATGTTGAAGTCCTCGGTATCGTTGAGAACCGTGAGAGGCATTTCCTTGTCGGCATACTTGCGCACGGGGACGGTCTGTGCGGTTTCTTGCTGGGCATCGCCCTGGCCCGTGGCGACGACCTTCTGTTCTTCATCCTGAGCGCCCGAGACCTGCAGAATGTACTTGCCTTCGGGAACGTACTCCATCGAATAGCTTCCATCCTCGAGCAGCGCGGTCTCTCGTGCCTTTTCGCGGTCGTCGGCGTAGAGCAGGCGCACGGTTCCGTGATTGACGGGGTGACCATCGGCAAGGGCGGTTACGGTGCCGGAGACGGTATGAAGGCCGGAAAGCGGTATCTCGATGTCGATGCTGCCGGCGGTTTCCCCCGGCCCCACCTTCACGGTCTTGGCGTCCTTCCTGCGGAAGACTTCGCCCAGACAAATGCGCGGGGCGGCGCTCTCCTCATCGGCAGGCATGAGCGCGCACACCGTGTACTCGCCGGCCGGCAAATTGGTCAGGCTAAAGCGGCCGTGGCTGTCACTCAAGGCGTGGATGGCCCAGGAATCCATCAGGGCCAGGCCGACATCCGTCCAGGCACCCTTTTCGGTCTTGCGGAAGAGCTGGAAGTGCATGCCGATGGCCGGTGTGCCGTCGTCAAAGGTCACGGTTCCGGCGATCTCCGCGGCGCGCTCGATTTGAACGGATACCTCGGAGACGCGGTGTGCGCCTACTGTGGCCTCGGTGAGGTGATCCTTCCACTGCTCGATGGAATAGTTGCGCTGTTCCCAGCCTGCGGTGAGAGATTTGAGCTGGTCCGGGTCCAGGGCAAACTCCGGGTCCAGGTAACCATCCAGCGTGGCGAAGGCGTAGTAATGGCCGGGTTGGACAGCCTCCAGCCGGAAGCGTCCTTCCAGATCGGTGACGGTGGTTTCCGCGGCCGGAAGCGGGTCGTTGTCATCGCTCTTCTCGCCTTTTTTCGGTACGGCCGTGAGGACGACGGTGGCAAAGCGGGCCGGCTTGCCGGTGTCAGAGCAGAGAACGATGCCGGTAACCACGCCCTTGGTGGGATCGGGCTTTTTGTGCTGAAACTTGTTGCAGCCGGCCAGAAACAGGCAGGCGACGGGCACAATCGATAGCCAACGCAACCGCGCCAAGGGCAGGCCTCCAGAATGATTCAGAGCTCAGGAAATTGTAACGCCGATTGAGAGACTGGGGAGAAGCTCTTGCGGTGGAGCGGGGTGGGGCCGAGGCGGGCAAGTGCAGCCAAGTGCTGAGGGCAGCCGTAGCCTTTGTGACTGGCCAGGCCGTAGCCGGGGAACTGGCTGTCGAGCTCAACGAGCATGCGGTCGCGGTGGACCTTGGCGAGGACGCTGGCGGCGGCGATGGAGATGCTGATCGAATCGCCGTGAATGATGGGCTGCTGGGGGCACGGCCAGTCGATGGTGTCGATGCCGTCAACAAGCAGGAAATCAGGGAGCAGGTAGCCGGGGCTGAGTGCGAGCTGCTGGACGGCCAGGCGCATTGCCAGCAGCGAGGCGCGGCGGATATTGATGCGGTCGATGGTTTCGACGTCCACCGCGGCCACGGCCCAGGCGAGGGCGGTGGCGCGAATCAGGATTGCGAATTCCTCGCGCTTCTTTTCGGAGAGCTTCTTGGAGTCGGTGAGGCCTGGCAGGCTGCAGCTTTTGGGGAAGATGACAGCGGCGGCGACTACCGGGCCGAAGAGCGGGCCGCGGCCGACTTCGTCCAGGCCGGCGATGCGCATGGCACCCTGCTTGCGCGCGGCTTTCTCATGCTTCCATCCGCAGACGGGGGGCTTGGCCATGGGTTCAGTATAAGAACAAAGGGCTCAGATGGGGATTGTTGAATTCCTGTCGTTCCGACGGAAAAGAGGGGCAAGGCTAGGGCATGGATTCATTGGTGGGAGCAGTTCCAAATGCAACCGCAGATCCTTCGACTCCCTTCGCTGCGCTCCGGTCGCTCAGGACGACGGACAGTGAATGGTCGGTCAGGATGACAGAAATTGAATGGTCGCTCAGGACGACAGACAGCGATTGGTCGCTCAGGATTACAACGACGCAAGCATGCAATGAAAACCCCCGGCCGCGAAACCGGGGGTTTTGTTACGGAGAGGACTCAATAGAGTTAGGAGACGCAGCCCAGAGCAAAGGGGTTGACTACGCGCGAACCTTGCCGGTGACGCGATCCACTTCCTTGAGACGGGCGGCCTTGCCACGCAGGCCGCGGATGTAGAACAGCTTGGCGCGGCGAACCTTGTAGCTGCGGATCTTCTCGATCTTGTCGATGACCTTGGAGTTGAAGGGGAAGATGCGCTCCACGCCCTGTCCAAAGCTCATTTTGCGCACGGTAAAGGTGCCCTGCGCGCCGCGGTTGATGGCGATGACCAGGCCCTCAAAGGCCTGAAGCCGTTCCTTGTCGCCTTCCTTGATCTTGACCTGGACGCGAATCTGGTCGCCAGGGACGAACTCGGGGAGATCGGTGCGCTTGAGCTTGTCTGCCAGGCGCTGCATTACGGGATGAATAGACATGGTTGCTTCCTGCTGTTGGACTCAGAACTTTCAGTTTATCAGAGAAAGAGGCCGCCCGGCCACGCAGAACTGCAATTAAACAGGGCAATGGCGTGAACGCCGTTGAGGGCCGAGGCTGGTTCGTTCCGCCCCGCCGGGGCCGCGGATCCGTTTGGGGCGCTTTTCCCCGGACGGCGCCGCGCTCCGTCCGGGGCTATTCTCGACCCGTCCCTCCGGGACGAGATGCCTCATTGGCCTTACCTGGAAAGGAAAATGAACCAATTCAATCGACAAAATTAGCCCATGCAATTGGCCTGCGCGATTCAATGCCAGGGCTTCGGGGACCCTGTTTTCTGCCTCCTTTTCGCGCTCCGGTAAAGTCCGATCTTTTGGCGCCGATAGACCCCTAAGTGGCATTCGCTTGCAGAAGCGGGGTGTGATTTGGCGACGATGGTGTGCGGTCAACCGTTAACTGAGATCGAAAAGGCCCTGGCCCGCAAAGGCCATAAGCTGCGCTTTGTTCCCTGCCTGGAGGCAGAGTACGAGGCTGCGCGGGGCAGAAATCGAAACCGCGCCGTCGCCCAATATCTGGTCGTCTACCTGGCGGCCAAGTTGACGTTTCTGCTGGCCAATTTGCAGATCGGATCGCAGGTCTTCAAGGTCTCCATGATGCTGCGGCTGGGCATTGTTCTGCCGCTTACTGTCATCGCGGTGATTCTGTTGCTGCGTCCCATGGCCGCCTGGTTGCACGGCGTGGCGGCTTTCACTCCGCTGATTGCAGAAACCGCTCTGGTGATGCTGCTGGGGCGTTTATCGGGATCGGGGATCGCCACGCGGTATGTGATGGCCGCCGGCATCGGCATCTTTGCCCAGACGCTGCTGATGCGCGCGCCTTTCCGGCAATGCGTGGGCGGGTTGGCGGCCGCGCTGGCCGTATTCTGCGCGCTGGCCGAGGTCCACTGGCGGGGACATTTTGGTCCGCCCATCTCCGGCGACTACCTGGTGTTCGTCATCGGCTTCAGCCTGCCCGCCCTCTATGAGAGGTACAGCCGCGAAAAGGCTGACCGGCGAGAGTACCTGCTAAGCGAAACCAATCGCCTGCGCATGGAAGACATTCTGCGCATGAACTCCCACCTCGACCGGCTCTCCAGCATGGACGCCCTCACCGGCGTTTTTAACCGCCGCTACCTGGATGCAGCGCTGGCACGCTTGTGCGATGTGGCGTTGGACAAGCATCGCTGGATCGGCGTCCTCATGATCGACATCGATCATTTCAAGTCCATCAACGACACGGCCGGCCACCAGCACGGCGACTTTTGCCTGGAACAAGTGGCCCAGGTGCTGCAGCAGAGTGTGCGCGCCGGCGTGGATACGGTGGCGCGCTACGGAGGCGAGGAGTTTATCGCCATCCTTCCGGACGCCGATGAGCCGCAAGCGATCATGATCGGCGAGCGCATCCGCCAGTCGATTGAAGCGGCCGGCTTGCCCGCCGCGCAAGGCAGAGTGGTGACCGTAAGCGCCGGAGCCACTGCCGTTCGCGGAGAAGAAGGCACCGGATTCAGCGCCGGAGACCTGGTTGCCACCGCCGATTCTGCCCTTTACGCAGCCAAAAAGTCGGGACGTAACCGCGTCATCTATTCCAACCACGCCCTGAAGTCCGCCGCGCCGACGCTGGCCCTGGCTGACGGCAACGACTGATTTGTTCTTGAGAATTCGAACCCAGCAAGGAAAGAGGTATTGAATGCGCACTCCATCCGGACGCCTCACGCAGTTTGTGTTGCTTGCAATCTCGACCGCTGCGCTGTTTGCGCCGATCAAAAGCAACACCCAGCCCTCACTGCCCGACGTGGTCAAACCGCCATCGGGAATCAACCTGGGAAGCACCAGCTTCTATGACGGCTTCGGGCGCACGCGGCCGGGCGTAACGGTGCTCGAGTACTTTCGCTGGGCGCACAACACGGAAATCAGCGACCTTAACGGAAATGAGAACGCCAATTTCATTGCGCCGCGGCTCAATGCATTTCCTGACCTGACGCAAGTGATTGTGGCTTCCAAATGGCGTCCGTTGGGAGGCATTGCCGGTTTCTCGGTTCTTGTGCCGCTGGTGGAATTGCAGTCCAGCTTTGCGCCGAACAGCCCCAAAACGCTGTCGAACAACGGATTCGGCGTTGGCGACATCATTGCCGGTCCTATCTGGCAATCGAAGTTCTTTGGCGGCGAGGGTTCGAAGGATTCTTCGGCAAAGCCGGCATCGCGGCAAAGTCCGTATTTCGCCTATCGTTTCCAGTTTCTTGTCCAGGTTCCGAACGGCAGCTTCGACCCGGCGAAGAGTCTCAATCAGGGGTCGGGCTACTGGGCCGTAGCTCCGTACATTGCCGCCACCTACCTGCCGGTACCAAGGCTGGAGATGAGCACCCGCTTCCATTACCAGTACAACCTGGTCACCGACAAGATTCCCAATCCACCGCCGATCCCGCACCTGGTCTACAGGAATGCGCAGGCCGGTCAGTTGCTCTACGACAACTTGACCACGTCGTACAAATTCACGCGCAAGCTCTACCTGGGCTCCAATGCCTACGGGGTGTACCAAATGAGCCCTGACAAAACCAACGGAGTGAATGTGGGTGGGGCGCGCGAGACGCAGTTCTATCTTGGACCGGGTGGCGGATACGACTTTCCCCGGTCCAACACGCTCAATGTGAATCTTTACCTGAAGCTGGAAGCGCACAACACTGCCAGCGGGCCTTCGCTGCAATTGCTCTATATTCATCGCTTCTAACCGGGTGAAACGCCCCCCTGCGGCGGGTTCCGTTGTAGTCTTTCGTTATGGATGAGAAACGGGAATTGCTGCGGCATACGCTGGCGACTTTGGCTTACAGGGCGGCACGGGCACTGGATGGCGCGCCGGACAGCTTTGCGGGGTTCAGCGGTACGGGGCGCATGCCGGTGCAGATTCTGGCGCATATGGGCGATCTGCTGGACTGGGCGCTGACCGCTGCGGTTGGGAAAGAGCAATGGCGCGCTTCACAGGCGATGCAATGGAAGCAGGAGAAGCAGAGGTTCTTTGAATCCCTGCGGGCGCTTGACTCTTTTCTTGCTTCAGACGGGGAGTTGAAGGCGCCGATTGAGCGGCTGATGCAGGGGCCGGTGACGGATGCTTTCACCCATGTGGGCCAGTTGTCCATGATGCGGCGGCTATCCGGCAGCCCGACGCGGGGGGAAAACTTCTATGTGGCGGCCATTGTAGCCGGCCAGGTGGGCGCCGATCAGCCGGTGGCGGTGCAGCCGTTCAAGTAACCGATATATCGCCAGGTCCGAAGTGGCAGTCGCATGGCTTTGCATGGGAAAAATGCAATGGCAATTGAGAAGACAGTGAAGTCAGCAATCGAAACCGGGGATGCTGAAACTCTTCAACGACTCCTTGCTGGCGATGCTTCGCGCGCCAATGCGCTCATCTGCTGGGGTAAGAACAACAGCAACCTCACGCATCCGCTCCACTATGTATCCGATATGCTTTTCGAGGGGACGCTGTCGAAAGGCAAAGAACTGCCGCTGATGGAAGCGCTCATCAATGGCGGGGCCGATCTCGATTTTCAACCCTCTGCCAAGACCGACACGCCGTTGATTGGAGCCGCGAGTCTTGGAGCCGAAAGTGCCGGGCTCGCACTTCTGCGCGCGGGCGCAAGGCCGGAACCAAAGGGGATCTTCGGAGAGACCGCTCTTCACTGGGCGGCTCTGCTGGGTGAGGATCGGCTGGCGGCCGCACTGATCGAAGGCTCGGATTTGGACCTCAAGGACGAGAGGTATAACTCGCCCCCCTTGGGATGGGCGATTCACGGGCGGCAAAATCCGCCCGCCGGAGATCAGGGCAGACAATGCGAAGTGGTGGCCTTGCTGGTCGCTGCCGGAGCCAGAGTCGATCCTCTCTGGCTGCAATCCGAGCCGATTCGAGCAGACTTGGACCTGCTTGGGGCGCTCAGGACGCGTCAGGCCCCGGGCTTGCGTCAAAGTTGATAGCAACCTAGGTGTCTTCGCGGCGAAGGAATTCCAGGAACGAGCGGTCTTCCTTGCTGAGAGCCGCAGTCTCCATCAGATCGGGTCGATTTGCGAGCGTCTTGCGCAACTGCTGCTCGCGGCGCCAGCGGCGGATTGCGGCGTGGTCGCCGTTGAGGAGAGGCGCGGGGACGACGAGTCCTGCGAATTCGGCGGGGCGGGTGTAGTGCGGGTAGTCGAGCAGGCCGCCGGCGCCGTGCTGGGAGCGGGGAACGCCCTCTTCATCCGTGGTGATCTGGGAGTCAGCGACGCCGAAGCTTTCAAATTCGCTGGAAGCTTCGTTGCCGAGCACGCCGGGGATCAGGCGCATCGCAGCGTCGATGACCACCGCGGCAGCCAGTTCGCCGCCGCTCAGAATGTAATCGCCGATGGAGAGTTCCATGTCGCAGTAAAGCTGGTTGATGCGCTCGTCCACGCCCTCGTAGCGGCCGCAGAGGAGGACTACGCGGTCGAGGATTGCTAATTGGCGAGCGAGGGACTGGGTGAAGGGACGGCCTTGAGCGGAGAGCAGGATGACGGTTGGCCGCGGGGGCGGCGTTTGGGTTTCGATTCCCTCGGGGGCTAAAGCCCAGTCCTGTTCGGCTGGTTGGATGTACGGGCTGAAGCCCGTACCCTTCATCTCTTCTGACGATCCCGCAGGGGCTAAAGCCCCATCGTTATTTTGAGGCATTTTCGGCACGACTGAAGTCGTGCCCTGATACAGTGCTTCGGATGCCGTGCCTTCAAACAGTGCTTCGGAAGTCGTGCCCTCATATAGTGCTTCGGATGCCGTGCAATGACGCAGCGCTTCGGAGGCATCGGCCTGACACGGTACTTCGGAAGTCGTTCCCTTACTGGAATGAGTCCCGGATTTTGGCTGGATGCCCAGCGAGGACAGCGCTTCAGCGATGGGCTGGGGCTTGAGCACCATGCCTTCGCCGCCGCCAAAGGGCCGGTCGTCCACGGTGCGGTGGCGGTCGTGCGTGAAGGCGCGGAGATCGTGGACGGCGACATCGACCAGTCCTTCAGAAATGGCCCGGCGCAGGATTCCATTCTCGAGGAAGCTGGAAAAGAAGCCGGGAAAGATGGTGACGATGTCGAAGCGCATGCTGCTCTCGATGATATAGGCACCTGCGATGTGATGCAGGGCAATCGCATGAATGTAAAACTGACCAGTTCAACAGCCTCGTACTGCCCCTACCGGGGCAGTTTCATCTCTTTGTTTAGCTTCCCGAGGACTGCCCCTTTGCTTCGCTCAGGGTTGTCCTGGGCTATTTTCGACTCGTCCCTCCGGGACGAAGGGGCCGCGCAGTTCGATGAAGCCGAGAAAACGAACTCACTTCGTCAACAAGTAACATTCATGCGATTGCCGTGCGATGTGATGCCCGCTCACTGCACGCCGGCGAAGATTGTGCTCTAATGTTTGCCAACTGCCATGGCTGACTTTGAATCGCTATTGACGCGCTGGCTGGCGGCCGGCGTCCTGGATGCGGGGGCCGCGGAACGCATTCGCGTGTACGAGTCCCAACAGGCGCGCCCGTCGGGATTGGGCTGGCAGGGGCTGGTGGCGCTGATTCTGGGAGCGCTGCTGCTGGCCTGCGGCGTAGTGCTGTTTGTCTCCGCGCATTGGGACCAGATCGGTCCCGGCACGCGCTTCGCAATCGTGATCGCGATGGTGACAGTTTTTCACCTTGGCGGGGCGCTTGTCCGCGACAGCTATCGCGGCCTTTCGACGACGCTGCACGTGGTGGGCACGCTCTCGGTGGGAGCGGCGGTCGCGCTGGTGGGGCAGATCTTCAACATCGAGGACCACTGGCCGGCGGCGATCCTGATGTGGGCGCTGGCGGCGCTTGCCGGCTGGGCGCTGCTGCGCGATGAGGCGCAGCAGACGCTGACGCTGCTGCTGCTGCCGGCCTGGGTGGTTTCTGAATTCGAATTCTACGCCGAAAGCCATATCGGGTCGGATGTGTACCTGGGTCGGCTGCTGATTGTCTGGGCCATTCTTTACTTGACTGTGTTTCTCGGATCGAAGCGCAGGATCACGCAGGGCATTCTGTTTGCAGCGTCGGCCGTTGCGGCGATTGTCGGGACAGTCATTTTGCTGGAGGGCTGGCGCTCGTGGACCGCGACGCAAACCTTTCTGCCGTTCCACCTGCGCGTCTGGGGATGGGTGGCGATTGCTGTGCTGCCGCTGCTGTTCTCGCTTGGCAAGCTCAGCAAGAGCACGGTCCCTGTGGCGGCGGGCGTTGCCTTCACCATTCTGCTGCCCTGGTGTCTGCGCATTCGAATGGATCACTTCGACTACGGCGACGTTCACCAGACCTATACCCGTAGCGAACCAAATGTGCTGGCGCATGCACTGGTGGCGGGGTTTGCGGTGTTCGTAATTTGGTGGGGCGTGAGGCAGGCCAGCAAGGCGCTGGTGAATTTGGGCATGGTCTGGTTCGCCGTGGCGGTGGCGTGGTTCTACTTCAGCGATATCTTCGACAAGGTGGGCCGCTCGCTGGGGCTGATCGGCCTGGGAATCTTGTTTCTGGCGGGAGGCTGGGCGCTGGAGAAAATGCGGCGCAGGCTGATGGCGGGGATGGGAACCACCAATGCTTCCTTGCCAAATGGTTCGCGACAGGAGGCCAAATGAAACTGGGCAAAGCCTCGATTGCGGGCGTTTCTCTGTGGCTGCTGGCGATTCAGTTGGGCGTAGTTTCGTCGATCGCGGCGAAGTATCTTTACCAGCGCTGGACCTGTTCGCGGGCGTGGACGCTGAGTACGGCCTACGATCCAGAATCGGTGTTGCGCGGGCGCTACCTGAGCGTTCAGGTCACGGTGGATGGTTGTCAGAGCACATTGCCTTCGGCGGAGCAGGCCGCCATGGCGCGGGATTTGAATGGCGTAGCGACGGGAACGAAGTTCACCATCCGCGGGGAGCAGATGGTAGAGTTCCCGGCGCGGCTCAAGGTGCAGGGCGGGAAGCTGCTCGCAATCCGGGTTCCTGAATCGGAAAGCCAGACCGGGGCGCAGATGGTGATGGCCCAGCCGGGCTGGAATTGCTCGGAGATGCGCCTGGAGACTCCGGTGGATTTCTACATTCCGGAGCATGCGGCCGATCCCACGCCGGTGAAGCGGGGGCAGGAGCTTTGGATTGAATTGACAGTTCCCCCCAAGGGGCCGCCCCGGCCGCTGCAACTGGCGCTCAAGGAGAATGGAGCTTGGAGACCGCTGGCGTTTCAGTGAGAGCGCCTGCCGTGTTTCCAGGTGCATTCAGATCAAGCAGGCCTTCAGGAAGCGCCATTTCGACGCGCTTCGCGGCCAGGTCGATGCGGCGCAGATAGCTCTTTGCGAAGGGAATCAGGATTTCATCCTTCGCGCCTTCGGAGACAACGACAAGAAGAGCGACTGGGCCGGCGGTGCGGTCTACTTGTTCGATTTTTCCGACTTCGACAGGCGAATGGCCGGCGACGTCAAACAGCGTGCAGCCGATCAGATCGCCGATGTAGACTTCGTCCTCGGCCAGCGGGGCGCGGTGAGCGAGCGGGATGGCGACGATGAGCCCCTTGAGGGTTTCGGCGTCGGAGATAGAATCCGACTCGGCGAAATGAAGAACGATGCCGCCTTTGTGGAGCCAGTGGGCCTGGAGCTCGACTTTTTGCGGCAGTTCGGGAGCAGCTCCCGCAGGGGCTAAAGCCCCACCTCCCGGGGCAGATTCAATGTACGGGCTGAAGCCCGTACCCTTCAAGCCTTCGCCCTTCAAGCCCGTACCCTTCAAGCCTTCGCCCTTCAAGCCCGTACCCTTCAAGCCTTCGCCCTTCAAGCTTTCGCCATTCAAGCCTTCGCTCTTCAAGCCCGTACCCTTCGTCGGGCCTGAGCTTGCCTTTGCGCGGGCGGATTCCGGGTCGGCGATCAGCCAGAGTTCCTTGCGCTCGGCAAATTTCTCGGGGAAATCGGTGAGGATGTCGGCAAAAACTTCGCCTTTGCGGCCCTGGGGGTGACGAATCCGCGCCAGCCAGACCCATTGTTTCTCCCCATCATGCGCTGTCATCGCGACCTTCTTGGTCTCGAATGTTGGGGCGAGTGCTGCAGGGAGCTTGGCAATCCGGCTAGCCCGCATTTCTCACAGCGGGCGCGACGCCCTGGAATTCTAGGCCGGACGACGTAGCTGAGGGCCAGGAGGCCCTCAGGACAGCCGGTCTGGAGACCGGCGCTACGATCTTCGGTGGCCTGTGAAGAATGCAGACTAGTCGTCCTCTTCCAGAATGTCGAGCGTATAGCGGCGATGCAGCTTCATGCTCACCGCGCCCAGAATAGTGCGCACCGAGCGCGCGGTGCGTCCCTGCTTGCCGATCACTTTGCCGACGTCCTGCGGCGCTACGCGCAGCCTGAGGACGGTATTTTCATCCCGGCTGACGGACTCCACTTGAACGGCGGTAGGCTCATCGACCAGCGCCTGGGCGATTTCGCGAACAAGTTCTGCAACGGAAGTCTGTGAAGCTGTTTCGTTTGGGGTCATGCTCGTGCCTCTGACCTGATCGCAAGGGCCCTGAAAACATCCACAAGAATCGGTGCGCAGAATCGTATCACCAGCGGCCGGTCGCCGTCAGTAATTGTGGAACTTAACCGGAAACACTGGTGCGCCCACCATTGCGCGGGGCCGCTGGGCTCTATTGGCGGTGGGTGAAATCAGGCTTCGACTACGGTTTCCGGCTCGGCGGCTGGTGCATCTACGGCGGCCGGGGCTTCCACTTCGGCTGCTACGGGAGCTGTCGCCTTGGCCTTCACCGGCGACGCCGGCGTAAGCGGTGCGGCAGGCGCGGCGCCGGCGGGATTCTTGGCCACGAGCTTTTCCACGATGTCGGAGAACTGAGCGCCCACGCTGCGCCAGTAGGCGATGCGATCATGCTTCAGGTCCACGGTGGCGGGGTTGGTGCGGGGGTTGTAGGTGCCGACAACCTCGATGGAGCGGCCATTGCGGGCGCGGTCCTTCTCGATGGCCACAATGCGGTAGTAGGGCTGCTTGCGGGCGCCAAAGCGCGCCAAACGAATCATCACCACGGCGATACGGGTCCTTTCAAAATCCAATGCTCTGTTAGTCTTAACCACCCCACGGACCAAGACCTGTCCGCGGGGACCCCGGGTTGAGGGGGTTGCCGGCCGGCGGCGGCGTTGCTTCAGGCACGCGCGGTCAAATAAACGGCCAGACGTATGCGCCCAGCCACACAAGACTCAACACCTAAGTATCGCCGAAAAAGGGGTTCCGGGCAAGTTGAGTTGCGCGTTTAGCAAGATGCGGATCACACAATGTCGTCGGGTTAACGCTTACGGCTTGTTCTTTGGGCGCGCTGGCCCTAGGTTTTCCCTTCAATCTCTGAGGATGCACAAGAAAACAAAGTAAGGTGAAAACTGTGATAATGTAAGGAATGGGAGAAAACCATGCCCGCAAGAACTGCAACCAAGACCGCCGAAAATGCCTTCAAGACAATCGAGGCCACAGTCACATCCAAAGGCCAGGTCACTCTTCCCAAAGCCCTGCGTAAGGAACTGGGGATCGACGCTGGGAGCCGAGTGCGATTCACTCTAGGATCGAACGGAAAAGCACAGGTGGAGAAGGTGGCATATTCACTTGACGACCTGTGGAGGATGGCCGACGCGCGCGAGAAGCCGAAAGGCAGAATGAGCTTTGAAGAGATGGACGAGGCTAAAGCACGGAGAATCTGGTGATCGTTGCCGATACCAACGTCTGGGCGCGCGCCTACTTGAGAGATGATGCCGCGCAGACCCCAAAGGCCCAGAAGCTGTTGGCTGAGGCCCAGGCAAGCGACGGCGTGTTTGTGCCCCTGGTTGTGCTGGCGGAACTTGCGTGGGTTCTGCGCGCAAAGTGGAGGCGCGAAAGCATCCTGGCCACATTTGAAGAACTGCTCAGCGCCCACGGTGTAACGGTTGAGGCGGCATTGATTGCTCAGTCAGCGATCAATGCCACGCGCGAAGGCAACGGCGGCTTCGCGGACCATCTCATTGCGCAAGTGGGCATTGCAAACGGAGCAACTGAGACTGTGACCTTCGACGAAAGTTTCAGCAAAGCTGCGAGAGTACGACGGCTGCAGTAGAATAGCGGCCTTGGTTTCGGTCTGGCACTCGGCGCCGACAACGAGCACCGCAGCATCGGCCGCACCGCCGCGCCAAGCTATACAAGACCCAGCAACGAGGTATCGCCGAAAAAGGGGTTGGGGGCAAGTTCTGGGCTGGCCCAGAACTCGACCCGGCTGAGCCGAATCGCAGGCTAAGCCCATTTCCGGCAATTTGGCCGGACGAAAACCAGGTCATTCAGGGCGCCAGCGGTAACGGATCAGCGAGCCCGCACTCCGAATCCTTGTAGACGGGAGCCGTTGCGCCCTCACGCTGCCACCACTGCGACCACGCGCGAAATGCGGCTTGCGGGTCTTGGTTCGCCGCGTCCGGGCCTGACGAGCGATGCGTCAAAAGCCTTAGCCCATAGACAGCTCGCTCGCGGGTGGCGGCATCCGGGCTTTTCAGATAATCAAGCAGGATTGGAATTGCCTGCCCCGACCTGGTAGACCCCATCGCCATCAAGGCCTGCATGCGATGATCCGGGATCTTCGCCAGGGTCACCAATTCGGTGAGAGTCCGTTCGCCACCAAGCTCGGCAGCGTAGGCCACGTATTGGCTGATTCCTGCATTCTTCTCGGCCGCGTCGAGCAGCAGCGGCAGCCATCGCAGGTCGTTGGTCCCGGCCAGGTAGCGCGCAGATTCCATCTGTTCCCAGGTTCCAGGGCCAGCCGTTTTGACGAGATCAGCCATCGCCTGCAGGCTCTCCGGGGTGTTCAGGCGATGGGAGGCAAGCGGCGCAAAAGAGCGAAGCTCAGCATTATCGGCGAAGCCGAGCAGCGTCGACTGCAGTGAGACGGGCGCAACGCTAGCCAGCGTAAGGGCAGCTTCCAGGCGCTTGTCCTGCTCGAGTGACTTGAGTTGGCCTACCCATTCCTGAAGTTTGCCGGCCGGATAGGCAGAAGCGTCGCCGTCCACGCGAAAACTCAATTCTGCGTGTGCGTCTCCGAAAGTTAGAAAGGGGAACCCCGCATGCGTGGCCGTTACCCGGTAGTCGTCTTGGTCATCGATCTCGTAGCCGAAATTCAGCAGGAAGCGATCGACGTGGGATTGGCCGGGCGGGAGCGGAATGGCTTGCCCCATGGGGCCATTGAGCGTGCAGCTATTGGTTTTGAGATCCGGGCATGACGACGGCGAGGTCGATGATCCCGCGACATGGATGATGACACCGGAACAGGCGGGCTGTCCGAGGTAAGGAGCCAAGATCTGGATCGTGTTCGGACCCTGGTTGGAAATCTTGAAATAAAGGAAGACCGGTTCGCCTCGAGCAAACGCCGCCTTCTCCAGGTAGAACTCGCCGGTGACCTGAGCGGCGGCAGTGATCGACCAGAAGACGCATAAGCTGGCAGCCAGCAGTCGGGTTTTCACGGTTGAATTTTACGTCAATCGATCAGTAGAAATCTCTCGATTTTGACGACCACCCCGGATGTGGGGCAAGATCGACGGATGACGTAGGTTTCGCGCAGCCGGGAAAGGGCTTTCTTACGGAATCAGTTTCACGAAAGTTACCCCGTAACCGCCCATGTTGAGCGTCATCTGTGCGGCGGGAGTGACGCTCACGGCCGCGGGCCCGGTGGACAAATTGGTGTTGGCGTCGATGGTCAGCTCGGTTGCCGACTTGAATGTACCCAGTTGGGAGAGATCCAGAACCACGGTGCGCGGCGCTCCGGGGCCGTTGTTGTCATTGACTCCGTTGACGGCGTGGTCGGCTGCCATTACAACCACGGAACCGTCGGAGCTTCGGGTGGAGAATATCTCCACGGTTTGCGCGCCGGCGGGTTCGCTGGATGAAACGGTCAATATGCTGGATGGGATTGCGGAGCAGGTGGCGGGC
>JBEKFD010000095.1:0-19286 GCA_050013495.1 Occallatibacter sp.
GCCAACCGCATGACGCTGAACGGAACGGTGAACAAGACCGGCCTGTTGCTGATTTGCGCGCTGGCCACGGCGACCTGGACCTGGAGCCTGTTCATGAAGTCGCGCGAAATGGGGTCGATTGCTCCGCTCATGATGGTGGGCTTGTTTGGCGGCCTGATCTTCGCCCTGGTGACCAGCTTCAAAAAGGAGTGGGCTCCGGTAACGGCCCCCATCTACGCGCTGCTGGAAGGCCTGATGCTGGGCGGCCTGTCGGCGATGCTTGACGTGCGATATCCGGGCATCGGCATCGAGGCGGTGAGCCTGACCTTTGGCACGCTGTTTGTGCTTCTGGTGTTGTATCGGTCGGGTCTGATCAAGGTGACGCAGAAGTTTCGCCTGGGCGTGATTGCGGCCACGGGCGGCATTTTCTTCTTCTACCTGGCGCAGATGCTGCTGGGCTTCCTCGGCATCCAGTTCGCCTCCATCAACGGCTCGGGCATCATCGGCATTGGATTCAGCCTGATCGTGGTGACGATCGCGGCGCTGAACCTGGTGCTCGATTTCGACTTCATCGAGCAAGGGGTGCAGATGGGCGCGCCGAAATACATGGAGTGGTACGGCGCTTTTGGCATCATGGTGACGCTGGTGTGGCTGTATATCGAAATACTGCGGCTGCTGACCAAATTGCAGAGGCGAAACTAGGGAAGTGGGCCCTTCTCTTTAATTGGTCCGCGGAAAATATCCCTCCGGGCCTAAAGGCCGCGATGATTCATTTGGCTTGTGCGGGGGTTGAAACCCCCGCCTCCCTCCGGCTCGAAATTCGGGAACACTTGGAGGCTTGAGATTCAGGAGCCACTTGGGGCACGATTCGCTTCGCGGCATTTGGCAAGCCGCTTCCTTCAAGTCCAATGAACCAAGTCTGACACCCGTTATCCACGTATTTTTTTGCTGCAACGGTAGTTCCTGCCGCATTATCCACGCATACTCTTGGCATAATCCAAGCAAGAGCGGTTCCTCGGTAACTGTTCCAAGTCGGGCCGTGCCACAAGCCCGGCCAGACCACAAGCCACGCCGTACAAGGGTGGGAGCACTCAAGAGTGACCAGCTATAGCCGTCAGGACGTGTTGCGTATCTTGCAGATCAGTTGCCGCCAGTTGCAAGGGTGGGAGCGAGCCGGCCTGATTCCTCAGCAGCAGATTTACACTTTCCAGGATCTTGGCCAGTTGCGGACGCTGCGCGTCTTGCGCGAAGACGATGTGCCCGCGGCTTCCATTCGGCATTCGATCGTGGCCATGAAAGCTGTATCCGGAATGGCCAACCCGCTGCTGGAGGCATGCCTGGTCCGCACCGGCACACGTATCGCCTTCCGCCATAGCGGGACCATAGTCGATCCCATCCGCCGCCAGTTTCTCTTCGACTTCGAGCGCCTGGACAGAATGGAGCGGACGGGCACC
Source organism: Occallatibacter sp. (assembly GCA_050013495.1). Lineage (GTDB taxonomy): Bacteria > Acidobacteriota > Terriglobia > Terriglobales > Acidobacteriaceae > Telmatobacter. The sequence goes on from JBEKFD010000095.1 coordinate 1,434, forward strand.
CTCGGCGGCCCGTCGGCCGTCTCCGAGCCTTCGCCGATGCGCCGCCCCGGCGCTGCCAGCCCGCGCGGCGTGCAGGACCGCTTTCTGGCCGCAGTGCAGGCCGAGGAGGCGGGCGAAAAGCACCGCGCCATTGGTCTGTACGAAGAGATCCTGAAGATCGATGCGATGTATGCCGCGGCCTACATCAACCTGGGAACCATCAACTTCCACCTGCGCCAATACGGCCGCGCAGAGGAACTCTACCGCCGCGCCACCGAGGTCGATCCGGCCTACGTGCTGGCCTTCTTCGACTTGGGCAACGTGCTGGACGAGTTGCAGCGCCCGGATGAATCCATTGCCGCGTATCGGCAGGCCGTCGCGCTCTCGCCCCGCTACGCAGATGCCCACTACAACCTGGCGCTGGCCTACGAGCGCAAGGGCGAACGCAGGCAGGCGCTGCGCCATTGGCAGGCGTACATCAAGCTGGACAACTGCGGGCCCTGGGCCGAACACGCCCGCGGCCAGATTCGCAAGCTGCTGAGCCACGAGAACCTGACCATCGCGCGCCGCGCAATAGGGTATATTCCGCCCTCCAGGGGAACGGCGGCGCTGGAACTGATTGGGCGGCAGATGGCGGAGTAGCGATAAACGCCGACGCCAGCGCTACTTGTGCAGGCGCCCGTCCCAACAAAGGTCAACTCAACAGACAACTCCTTGCTCCCTTCGCGGTTCTAAACGAATCAAGGAGAGATTATGTCCCACGGAAAAGTCCTTGCTTTCTCAGTTCTCACGATTGCGCTGCTTAGCGGTCCATCCCTGGGGCCGGCCCAGGTTGCGGTCGGCATTGGAGTGGAGCCGGTGTGCCCTTACGGCTACTTTGACTACGCGCCATACGACTGCGCTCCCTACGGATACTACGGCCCCGACTGGTTTGTGGGCGGTGTGTTTTTCGGAGCCGGTCCCTGGTTCCACGGCCCGCACGGCTTTTACGGCCACGTTGACAACCGCTACGATCCGCGCCAGGGCTACCATGGTCCGGTTCCGGAACGCGGAGCGGAGCGGTTCAACCACTTTCGCGGCAATGAGGCGCGCGATGGGCGCGGTAACGTTGGCAACGCAGGTCACGATGCAGGCAGAGAGCATGCCCTGCCCGGATACCGCGGCGGTGGCGGCGGCCGCAGACACTAGAACTCCCAAAACGACAGGCGACGAGATAAGGCGCCCCTGGACGCCTTATCTCGTTTGAGCCGGGCTTCCTAAGCCTATCCAGCGGCGCACCCGGAGCCATGTTTGATACACTCCGATGCCGGAGGCTTTTCCCGCTTGGCCCACCCCAACCACCCGCCCCTAACGCAGCTTTCCGAAGAGGAGGGCCTCTTTTTCACAACTGTGTGCAAGTTCGCCGAGGAGACCATTGCGCCCAAGGTTCAGTCGATGGACAGCGAACAGCAGTTCGCCGCCGGCCTGGTGAAGCAGTTATTTGACCTGGGGCTGATGGGCATTGAGGTTCCCGAGGCTCTGGGAGGAGCGGGGGGCAGCTTCTTCGATGCCGTGCTGGCCATTGAGGCCATCTCTACTGTCGACCCCGCCGTGGCTGTGCTGGTGGACGTGCACAACACGCTGGTCGTGAATGCACTGCGCCGCTGGGCTACCCCAGCGCAACAGCAGCAATGGCTGCCGCGGCTGGCTTCCGATACCGTGGGCGCCTATGCCCTTAGCGAGGCCGGCTCGGGGTCAGATGCCTTCGCGCTGCAAACCCGCGCCGAACCGGTTGCGGGCGGCTTCCGCCTCAACGGCCGCAAGCTGTGGATCTCGAATGCCCGCGAGGCCGGATTGTTCATTGTGTTTGCCACCATCGACCCTGGGGCGGGCTATCGGGGAATTACCGCCTTCCTCGTCGAGAAAGGGATGCAGGGCTTCACCGTCGGCCGCAAGGAAGACAAACTGGGCATCCGCGCCAGCAGCACCTGTGAACTGATTTTCGATAACTGCGAAGTGGCCGAGGCGAACTTGCTGGGCGAGCCCGGCAAAGGCTACAAAATCGCCATTGAAACGCTGAACGAAGGCCGCATCGGCATTGGCGCGCAGATGCTGGGGTTGGCCGAGGGAGCCTGGGGACACGCAGTCCGGTATGCCAAGGAGCGCCGGCAGTTCGGCAAGGCCATCGCCGACTTCCAGGCTGTGCAGTTTACGCTGGCCGAGATGGCCACGGAGATCGAGGCAGCCAAGCTGATGGTCTACAACGCCGCGCGCCTGAAGGATGCCGGTCTGCCCTACATGCGCGAGGCGGCGATGACCAAGCTGTTTGGATCGCAAGTGGCTGAGCGCGTGGCCAGCCAGTGCGTTGAGGTCTTCGGCGGCAACGGGTTTGTCCGCGATTATCCGGCCGAGAAGTACTACCGCGACGCCAAGGTGGGCAAGATTTACGAGGGTACGTCGAATATGCAGTTGGCGACCATTGCCAAGTCGGTGCTGGGGCGGTGATCAGCGGTTAGTGATCAGTGGTCTGACCATGAGCGGATAGGTCGGCGAGTTGGCGTATGTGCTCCGGCCGGGTCCGGCAGCACCCGCCAACAATCTGTGCTCCAGCCGCAAACCACTCCGCCGCCTGCGCTCCAAAGCTCGCCGCATCGCCGGCGCCGGTCCAGCAGCGGGCTTCGGCGTCCCATCCCTCGCCGGAGTTGGGGTAAACGACAACGGGTTTGTCTGATGCCGCTCGCAGTTCGCCGATGAGCGCCGGCAGCAGCGCCGGGTGGGTGCAATTCACACCGATGGCGACTGTCTGCGGAAGGCGCGCCACCGATGCAGCACAATCGCTGAGCAGCTCGCCTTGGGCGACGTGCCGATCGTCCTTGCAGGTGAAGCAGAACCAGGCAGCTAGTTCCGGCCATGGCGCGAGCGCCCCGCCAATGGCTTCGGCCTCTTCGAGCGAGGGCAGAGTCTCAAAGGCGAACAGGTCAGGCGCGTCTGGCCCAGCTTCCGACAGCACGCCAATCCGCTCGCGATGGAAGGCAACCAGATCGCTGAAGCCCACGCCGTAATTGCCGTGGTATTCGGCTCCGTTGTGGAGCGCCGCGCCGTATGGCCCGAGCGAAGCGGCGATTACGATTCGACGGTGGGGAAACTCTGCTGCCGCGGTTCGCGCCAATTCCACCGCGCGCAGGAGAGCCGCATCGGCCCGTTCGGGAGCCAGGCCAAACTCCGCGTAGCCCATGCGCGATACCTGGTAGCTGGCGGTGAGGATGCAATCAGCGCCGGCTTCAATGTACGCGCGATGCACCGCGACGACCTTCTCCGGCGCATCTTCAAGAACATGCGCCGACCAAAGCGGCCCATCGATGTTGGCGCCCTGGTACTCAAGTTCGGAAGCCATGCCGCCGTCGAGGACGTGAATACCGCTCAGGATCGCGTTGCGCCGTTTCACTTTCTCAACTGACTCGCTCAACTGAATACCTTCCAAAAGAACGCCAGGTACACCAGGATCCCGCAGATGAAGGCGTTGATTGCCCAGGCAATCCAGAATAACCATTTCCATTGCGAGCGTAACGCCGCAACCACGCTGAGCAGCAGGAAGCACAAGCAATAAAGCAGCTGCTTCTGGTCGCTCTGGTAAGCGCCCTCCCCTATCTTCGCGGCCCCGCCTGCAAGGTCAACGAGACACCCTACGCAAAGAGCCGCGGGAAAGAGCGCAAGGAGCCAGCAGCTGAGCTTTCGCTTTCCTGTAAGTTGGAGAGCGGCGGTGCCAATAACAAGCACAACTACGACCGATGCGACGAATTGGCCCATGGGAACTGTCACGATAACACCGCCAGCATGAGTCTACTTGGAATCGTCACCGCAAAGCCGCCTCACATGAAGACAGCCAAACTCGCTTGAGGGGTTGACCCTTCGACTCTTACAGCTTCTGCGTCCGCTGCACCGCGCGCACCCCGGCCACGCGGCGCAAAGCGAGAACCATGCGGTTGAGGTGGTGCAGGTCCTGGGCCTCGACGACAAATTCAACCATGGCTTCGTCGTTCTCATCGCGGCGCGTTTCAATGCCGCGGATGTTCGTGTTGTCCTCGGAGATGACGGCGGTCAGTTCCTTCAACATGCCGGTGCGGTCGTCGCAGAAGACCGTGATCTTCACCGGATAGCGCTGCCGTGCGCCGGCTGACTGGTCGCCCACACGCGACCACTCGACGGCGATGCGGCGGTCGCTCTCGTACAGCAGGTTCTGCACGTTCGGACAACTGCGCGCATGCACTGCAACGCCCTTGCCGCGGGTGACGTAGCCGATGATCTCTTCGCCGCGAATGGGATTGCAACATCGCGCGCGATAGACGAGGAGATCGTTCTGCCCTTCGACCTGCAGCGAGTCTGATCCGGTCAAATGCAGCTTGCGCACCGCATCCGACATGCCGGCCTCGCCGCCCGCGCCCGGTTTGGGTTCGGGAGCGGCCTCGGGTTCGCCCTGGTTGGCAATCCCCGGCGCCAGCTTGCTGAGAATCTGGTGCGCCGTGTGCTTGCCCTGGCCCAGCGTGGCCAGCAGGTCGGCGGCCGTGGCCACACCGTATTCGCCGGCAATGCGGCTCAAGTCCTGGTCGTCGATCTGGCTCATCGGCACTTTGAACTTGCGCGCTTCGGTGGCCAGCAGCTTGCGGCCAATCTCCACGGCGCGGCGGCGCTGGTCCTCATTGAGCCAGTGCTTGATCTTGTTGCGGGCGCGGGGGCTCTTGACGAAGGTCAGCCAGTCGCGGCTCGGCTTGTGGTCTTTCTGCGTGACGATCTCGACAATGTCGCCGGTGCGCAGCTTGGTGCGCAGGGGCACCATGCGCCCGTTCACCTTGGCGCCCACGCAGGTGTGACCGACTTCAGTGTGAATGGTGTAAGCAAAATCCACCGGCGTGGCGTCGGCAGGGACGACGGCAACCTTCCCCTTGGGGGTGAAGGTGTAGACCTCGTCGGGGTAGAGGTCCATCTTCAGGCTGGAGAGGAATTCGTTGGGGTCGGTCATCTCCTTCTGCCACTCGACCAGCTGACGTATCCAATTCAGGCGCTCTTCGTCGCGCGCCGTTACAGAGCCGTCGCCCGCCTTGTACTTCCAGTGGGCGGCAATGCCTTCCTCGGCAATGCGGTGCATCTCTTCGGTGCGGATCTGCACCTCGAACTGGTGGCCGCTGGCGCCCATGACCGTGGTGTGCAGCGACTGGTAGCGGTTGGCGCGGGGGATTGCGATGAAGTCCTTGATGCGCCCCGGCACCGGCCGCCACAAGGTGTGGATGAGCCCGAAGACGGCGTAGCAGGAGGCCACGTCCGGGGTGATGACGCGTACGGCCAGCAGATCGTAGACCTGGTCGAAGCTGACTTTGGTGCGCTCAATTTTTTGAAAGATGGAGTAGAGCCGCTTGATGCGCCATTCCACGCGCGCCTCAATGTTGTTCTCGCGCAACTGTTCAACCAGGGCATCTTCAACGCTGCGCAGGAACTGCTCGCCCTCAACGCGCCGGGCTTCTACCGCCGCGGCCACCTTTTCGTAGCTCACCGGATCGGTGTAACGGAAGGCCAGGTCTTCAAGCTCGCCGCGCACCTTGCCCATGCCCAGGCGGTGAGCCAAGGGAGCGTAAATCTCCTGGGTTTCGCGGGCAATGGCTTCCTGGCGATCGGGCTTGAGATGTTCAAGGGTGCGCATGTTGTGCAGGCGGTCGGCCAGCTTGATCAGCACCACGCGCACATCGGACACCATGGCCAGCAGCATCTTGCGGACATTTTCCGCCTGGCGGTCTTCGCGGTTGGCAAACTGGATCTTGTCGATCTTGGTTACGCCTTCAACGATGTGCGCTACCTGCTCGCCAAAACCGGCGGCAATCTCCTCGTTGGTGGCGGGAGTGTCTTCGACAGAATCGTGCAGCAGGCCGGCGGCAATGGCCGTCGCGTCCATCTTCATCTCCGCCAGCACCTCGGCCACCTCAAGCGGATGGATGATGTACGGCTCGCCGGAGGCCCGCATCTGCCCCTCATGGTGCTGGACGCAGAACTCCCACGCCTTGCGGATGAGGGAGACATCTTCACTGGGACGGTTGGCCTGGACGTGGCGGAGAAGGCCTTCGAAGCGCTGATCGATGGCGCGCTGCCGGGCCAGAGGGTCTGCATCGAGGGCGGAAGGAGGCATTTCCCCCTCAGGAGACAGGGAGGCGCTGGAAACATCCGCCGGTATGGCCTGCCGGACACTCGCCATGCTTCATTATAGGCTGCGCGTGTTGAATGCGCATTTTGGCCGCCGATCCGGCATCCGACAGCCGCTCCGGAGACCTATTTTCCGGCTCACCGTTCGACCAATGCGGCATGTTTCTCGAATCGATAAGTCGGGCGTTTCCGTCGGACCTTGGTTCTAACCTTCGAATCGTAGGTTTGAGATAGGTATTTTCGATGATTTCAAAGATAACATTCTAACTAAACAGTTATAAATTAAAGCCGGCATATCGGGCCCATGCGCTTGCACCTTTCAGAAGCGCAATCCAGATTGAATTCGCGCCCTCAAACTTTCTGAAATATGCGCCTTATGCAATGAAATCGTAGGCTTTCCTCTATTGGTACGTCGGTGTTGCCGGGATGTTTGCATTGTGTTTGCCGTCACATCCTGTCTACCCTTTGAAAGGAGTAAAGTCGCCTTCGGGCTAGGACTCGTGCAAAGGGTTCTAGATATCCAGAACCGAGGAACTTATGTTGAACCGTCTCTTAGTTATCGCCGTCGCCGCAACGCTCGCGACCGGTATGAGCTATGCAGATCAATCCAAATCGAAGGTGACCATTCCCGTCACCAAAACAACGGCCAGCAGCGGCAAGCAGATGTACTCCAGCTATTGCGCACCCTGTCATGGGGTGGATGCCAGGGGCCAGGGGCCCGTTGCCTCCGCGTTGAGAACACCACCGATGGATTTGACCGTGCTGAGCAGAAACAATCATGGAAAATTCCCCGATACGCATATCGTAAGCGTGCTGCAGAACGGCGCAGAGATACCGTCGCACGGCTCGGCTGAAATGCCCGTTTGGGGACCGATCCTTGGTAAGATGAACCAGACGAATCCCCAGGACAGGCTGCTCAGAATCAGCAATTTGAGCCGCTACCTGGAGAGCGTGCAGGTGAAATAGGGGCCGGCGGCCCATTCGCTCCCGGCGAAAGGGAGTGTATGACCAGGCCGCGCAACCCCAATTCTATTCCGAATCAAGAGGCGCCCAGGGCTTCCAAACCCGCGGCGCCTTTTGAAAGTAAGAGCGAGAAACCTCCGCAGGCCGCCCCTCGGGAAGGCCGATCTGAAGGCCGCTTGAAGGACCGCGGCCCCAAGGGAAAGGTTAATCCGCCGGGAAAAGCTGCCGGAGTGGCCAGGACGCAGCCGGAGAAGCCTTCCCGCAGTCCAATTGCGTTTCCAGGCGCCCTGATCAACCGCCGCGCCGCCGACAGGCTCCGCAGCGGCTATCTTTGGGTCTACGCCTCCGATATCGAGTCAATCCAATTCCCCGACGCTGACCACCCTCCAGCGCTGCTCCCGGTGGCTGACTCGCGCGGCCTGCTGCTGGCGACGGCTCTCTATAGCCCGTCGTCGCAGATCGCGCTGCGGGTCGTCTCCCGCGAAGCCATCGACGAACCCGGCTGGCTGTCTTTGCTGGCCTCGCGATTGCGGGCAGCGATTGGGCGGCGACAGCCCCTGCTCAGCGATCAGACCAACGCCTGCCGGCTCTGCTTCAGCGAGGCTGACGAACTGCCCGGCCTGGTGGCGGACAAGTACGGCGACCTGGTGATTCTCCAACTGCTGGCCAAGGGCCTGGACTCGGCTGCGGTGCGCGAGACCTTTGTGCGCGTGATCCGCGAGGAGCTGGCTCCGAGGGCGATTCTGGAGCGGCCCGACCCCAGGATGCGTGAGCTGGAGGGCCTGAGCGCACCCAACCTGGAACCTTTGTATCAAGCGGAAGGAGCCGGCGAAGGAGGCCGGCTTGGAGCCGCCAGCACCCGCTTCCTGCTCAATGGGCTGCAGTTCGAATACGACGCCAATTCCGGACAAAAGACCGGCGCCTTCCTCGACCAGCGCGACAACTACGCCGCCGCCCAGCACTGGACGCAGCGGCTTGGCGCAACCAAATCGGACCGCGGCGGCCGCGCACTGGACGTTTGCTGCTACCAGGGCGGCTTTGCCCTGCACCTCGCCCAGGTCTGCCAACAGGTCACGGGAATTGACGCCTCGCGCGCCTCACTGGAAGTGGCGGAACGTAATCTTGCAGCCAATCGCGACCGCATTCGCGCAGCGATTGACTGGGTGGAGGGCGACGCCTTCAAGATTCTGCGCGACTGGTCGGACGCGGGCGAGAAGTTCGACACCATCGTTCTCGATCCGCCCGCCTTCGCCAAGACCCGCCGTGCCGTCGAGGGCGCCCTGCGCGGCTACAAGGAGCTGAACCTGCGCGCTCTCAAGATGCTTCGTCCAGGAGGCCTGCTCGTCACCTGCTCCTGCTCGCACCATGTAAGCGTGGCCGAGCTCGAGGCCACTGTAGCTTCGGCCGCTGTGGATGCCGGGCGGCGCGTTCGCCTGCTGGAGCGCCGAGGCGCTGCTCTCGACCATCCCGTGGTGCTGAATCTGCCGGAAACCGAATACCTGAAATGCCTCATGCTCGAAGTCGAGTGATCAGGCCTGGGCGATACGTCGGCGGGCGTGTTCGCGCGGCCAGAACCGCAGCAACCAGCCAAACCGAGGCTCTGGGACCGCCGGCGCAGCCTCCTGATTCTCCTTGGGAGCTTCCGCGCGCATCTGCGCCAGGGTATCTTTGACCTGCGCCCGCAGCAAATCGGCTTCAACCGTGCAGGAGCGCAGGTAAGCCGAAATGGTAAGCCCGGCCTCTGCCGCGCGCTGGCGCAATTGCGCGCACTCTCCCTTGCTTAACCGGATGGTGATGCTGGCACTCTTCAGATTCCGATCGTGGGCTGGTGAAATTTCGTGCGCGGCCTCGGGCTCCGGGTCCGCGACCCAGGCGGAGCGCGCCGGCTCGGGCGCCGTTTCAGCGGCCGGTTCCAGATCCGCCGGGAACACCTCGTGGATGCGAAGGGGCTTTGAAGGAGCAGGCTGCGTGAGGGCGCGGTCATCGAGATGGTCAATGGATTCAGGGGGATCAGGTTTCCTGAAGCGCGAATGGGCACGCAAGGCGCGCTCATAGCTGAAAGTGGCCACGTCGTCGTCCAGACCGTCCAGATCGCGGACGGGCGGACGTTTTCGGCCCGGTTCGGCAAGGGAGGACAGAATGCCCGCAAAGGTGGGGGAGGGTTTCGTTGTGGCGGGCTGCTGCATGGCTTGGAGAGTATCTGTCCAGCGCCCTTCTGCGTGAGGAGTTTCCTGGGTAAACGGCCAAGGCAGTTCCGGGGCGGGAAAGAATTTTGCTCAATTCCCGCATTGGTAGCGCTCATTGCAAGCCAAGTCCAGCGGGGTTCCTCTCTATTGCATCCTCAAGTCCGTCTTTTTTCGCCTCCGGCGATCCGATCATGGAAAGCGGTCAGCCTGCTTCGGCTTCGGCAAGCTCTGGATCGGGCAAGATTCTGCCCGGCAGGCGCAACAGTTGAGTAACGGCTTCCGCGCTCAATGGCCGGGCAAACAGGTAGCCCTGGCCAAAGCGGCAGCCCAGTTGCCGCAGCAGCAGGTATTGTTCGCACGTTTCTATGCCTTCCGCAACCACATCCATGCCCAGCACCCGGGCCAGTTCGATGATGGTTCGGACGATCTGCATGGGCTGGTCGCCTTCGGTCATGCGGCTCACAAAGGAGCGATCGATCTTGAGCACGTCGAAGGGGAACGAGTGCAGGTGATTGAGCGAGCTATAGCCGGTGCCAAAGTCATCCAGCAGGACGGAGACGCCCAGGCGGCGAAGGCTTGCCAGTACCTCCAGCGCAATCCGCATGTTGGGAATGAGGCTGGATTCGGTCATCTCCAGCCCGAGTTGCCGGCTGGAAAGCCCGAATTGCACGAGCAACGCCTCGACGTGATCCGCCAGCCCATGCCGCGAAAACTGGCGGGCGGACAGGTTGACCAGAACGCGAAGTGAGCTGTTGCTCGAGTCCTCGCCACACCACTTCCGAATTTGGCCGCAGGCCTCGGAAAGGCCCCAGTCGCCGATGGGCAAAATGAGCCCGCTCTCTTCGGCCTGGGGAATGAAATCCATGGGGGGAATCAGCCCGCGTTCAGGATGCTTCCAGCGAATGAGCGCTTCAAGCCCCACAATTCTGCGCGTGGAGAGTTCGACCTCAGGCTGGTAGTAGAGCACGAACTCGCGCTTGTCCAGCGCTCGGCGCAGATCCTGCGGACGCGGCCAGCCCTGGGCCACGGTGGCGGGGGCTGCAGAGGCGCCCAACCGCCGCTCACCCTGCGGAATGAGGAGCTTACGCTGTCTGCGCAGTTTGCGCAGTTCGAGCTGGCTGGTCACCAGATCGGCCAGGCTCTCCAGCATTTGCAGCTCGCAGGGCTTCATTTCATGGCGGGGATGGCTGCAAAAAACGGTCAATACACCGAGGATATCGTTCTCAAAGGAGCGGACCGGTACGCTGGCAACAAAGGCCGCGTTAAGCCGTTTCAGTTCCAGCAGCGGCCCTTGCAATTCCGGATGCTCGGAAATGTCTGCGATCACCACCGGGCCGTCTTCAGCCAGCACCATGTTGAAGATAGAGTTCAGGCGAGGCAGCTCGCGTACCACTTGTCCGGCATACGACTTGATCCACACGCGGCTTTCGTCGGCAAACTTGAGCAGCACGGAATCGGCCTGGAAGTACTCCGCCGCCAGACGCGTAATGGCGTCGTAGCTGGCTTCCGGCTCGCTATCGAGAATCCCCGTCGCCTTCAATGCAGCAAGCCGCAGGATTTCCGGCTCGACGTTGATCCTGCAGGTCTCGAATTCGGCATTCGGCATGTTGACTCCGGCACGGCGAAGTTCCCGCCAGCTTGGTTACAAGCTGAGACGGTCAGTCCGCCGTGCGTTTCCAGTCTGGCCAGGGGCTGGCAAGCCGCTTCCCGGTCCCTGCGCGCTTGATTTTCAGGGGCTTGGCCGGCGGCCTTGCCTACGAGAAAGTACTGTTCAGGTCCCGCACCTCCCTTATCGGAAGGGATTACCAAGGGCATGATGTTACCCCCGAACAATTTGCGTGGGTACCTGTGCTGCCCCGCACAGGGCACGCGAGCGGCGGTTGTGGCTTGCGCCCCGCAGGCCGGCCGCGCGTTGCACTAGAACGGATTTCGAATTTGTGTAGCCTAATTGGCATTGTCGAAGGTGGCTTTTTCTTGATGAAAAAGCCACTCGGGGACAATCGCCTCGGACACAGTAATTCGAAATCCGCTATAGCGCCACATGCGGCGATGGGCGACGGCTAGCTTTTTAGATTCTGGTTTGCTTATTGGTTTCGAGCCCGGCCGCCCGGCTGTCCAGCTTCAGTCCAAAGGAAGGTGAGCTGATCGGCATCGTCCTGCACCTGCTGGTCTACGCTCACACCAGCGGAGTGGCCTCCCGCAAGGCTGTAGTGCAGCAAAATGGGTCGACCGCTGGTTGAGGCCGGCTGCAGCAGGGCCGCCATTTTGCGGGCATGCAGCGGGTCGACGCGCGTGTCGCGGTCGCCGGTGAAGAACATGACCGCCGGATAGTCGATTCCCGCCTTCACGTTCTGGTAAGGCGAGTATTTCAACAGGTAGGGAAACTGCTTCTCGTCTTCCGCAGAACCGTATTCCGTGGTCCAGTAGTACCCGACCTTGAACTTCTGGTAGCGGAGCATGTCCAGTAGCGGATAGCCGCACCAGACCGCCGAGAACAGCTCCGGGTGCTGGGTGATGGATGCCCCCATGAGCAGGCCGCCATTGGACCGGCCGGTAATGGCAAAATGCTGCGCTGAGGTGTACTTGTTGGCAATCAGGTATTCGGCCGCCGCGAACCAGTCGTCGAATACGTTCTGCTTCTTTTCGAACATTCCCTGCTGGTGCCAGCCCTCGCCATACTCGCCGCCGCCGCGCAGGTTGGGAATGGCGAACCACCCCCCCTGCTGCATCCACCATGCCCAGGCTGGGTTCCAGCGCGGCGTCATGCTCAGGTTGAAGCCGCCATAGCCGGTCATGAGCAGCCGCTCGGTCCCGTCCATTTTCAAGCCCTTCTGCCCGGCAATGAACATGGGAACCTGCGTCCCGTCTTTGGACTTGAAGAACACCTGCTTCAACTCATACTGGCTGGAGTCGAACGGCGCCTTGGACTGAAAGAAGACCTCGCGTTTGCCCGTAACCGTGTCCAGCCGGTAAATGGCGGGCGGCACAATGTACGAGGAGAAGGAGACGTACCCATAGCGGTCCGTGGTGCGACCGCTGACTCCGGACGCGGAGCCGATGCCGTCGAACCCAATCGTGCCGGCAGGCTTTCCATCCAGCGCATACACGGTGGTCTCTGTCTTTACGTCCTTCAGCCGGCTCACATAGATTTTTCCGCCCACAATGGACCACGCGTCGATCACATTCGGCCCTTCCGGCACAATCGTGGGCCACACATCCGGCAGAATGCCGGGGTAAGCCTTGAGAATCTTTCCCTTCGGCGCCTGGTAATCGGTCTTCACATACCAAGTGCCCTTGAAGTAGGTGGCCTGGAAGCGCGAATCCAGTCCCCAGACCAGCTCATCGAAAGGCGAATTCGGCTTGGTCAGGTCGCGAAAGACGATGTCCACTCGCTTGGCCGGCACTCCCCTGTCGATTTCGATCACCAGGTAGCGGCCGTCGTCGGTCACCGAGCCCGAAAACAGGTCGTTGCCGCCCAGCGCCTCGCCGCGAAATTCGCGCCCGAACACCAGCGCGTCTTTGGAGTTGCGCGTGCCCAGCAGATGCTGGTAGAGAAGCGTTCCCTGCTTCTCGTTGCGCGCGTAGTAGAGGCTTTTGCCGTCCGGCGCGAATTCAACACCGGAATAGCGGGCAGCGGGCAGCTCATCCTCCAGCGTCTTGGCCGTCTTCACTTCCAGCAGGTGAATGGTCGCCTCGTCGGCGCCGCCCTCGCGCACCCAGTAGGCCAGGAGAGTTCCATCGCGGGATATGTCCTCAATGCCCACCGAGGTGTTCGGATCGCGCGTCAGCTTGTCTGGATCGACGAGGCGCTCGTCCTTGCCGGTACTCGATGAGGCCGGGCTCGATGATTTGGCCCCTGCCGGGATCCTTCCCGCCGCTTCCGCCCATCCATGGCGCACGTAGATTGAAAACTGTTGCTCGCCCGCCAGACGCTTGCGAAAGAAGTAGCTTCCCGCGCGTTCAATGGGTGAGTTTGCCTCTGAGACATTTTCGAGCGCATCCAGATCGTCCTGCACCTGCGACCGGATGCGCGCCTGCTTCATGTAGCGCGTGGTGTAGGCATTCTCGGCGTCGATGAAGGCGCGAGTCTCGATGCTCTTGGCATCCTCCAGCCAGCGATAGCTGTCGGCAATCTTTGTTCCGAAATAGTCGTCTGAAACCGGAATGGCGTCCGCCACCGGTGGCGGGGGCAGCGTGATTCCATCGCGGCCATGGATGGCCTGAGCTGCCGCCCCGATTCCGGTGGCAAACCAAATTCCAAGTCCCAGCCCCAAGATCCGCCTCATGCAATGCCCCTCCTGACAAGAAAGAATACTTGAACGGGATTGCATCGGTTTTGCCAGCGGTCGCGATTGTGCCTAAACGGTTGCGACTTATAAAGCTGTGAAAAGACTAGGTACCCACGAATGCCTCCGGTCCACATTCCGCGCCTGCAATGGATGCAGTCCCGATAGAATCAACTCCAGTGTCTGGTTTGCCTCCAACCCAATCTTCCCCGGACCCCATGTCCCACTGGGCGCGCGGCCTGCGCTTGCTGCGGCCTTCGCATACGCACAGCACCTTCTCGGCAACCGTTGTGCTCATGGTCTCGACATTTCTGTCGCGCATCATCGGCCTGGTGCGGGTGCAGTACATTGTGTGGCTGTTTGGGCGCAACATGGAAGCGGATGCGCTAAACGCCGCATTCGTGCTGCCGGACATGATCTCCTACTTCCTGGTCGGCGGAGCCGCGTCCATCGCCTTTGTCACCATCCTCACGCGCTATCGCGACACGGGGCGCGAAGCCGAGGGCGAGCGGTCGTTGTCGGTGATCTTGACCACCATGTACCTGGTGCTGGGCGGAGCCATTGTCCTGGCCGAAATCGTGGCCCCGCTTTACATTCGCTGGTGGTTCAACGGCTTCGACGCTGAAAAGGCTGCGCTCTGCGTGCGGTTGACGCGCATCCTGCTTCCCGCGCAGTTGTTCTTCTTTGCCGGCGGCGTATTTGGCGCGGTTCTGCTGGTGCGCAAGCAGTTCAGCGTGCAGGCGGTGACGCCGCTGATTTACGGCCTGGGCACAATTGTGGGCGGCCTGCTGCTCTACCGGCGCATCGGCGTCTCCGCGCTGGCCATCGGAACCGTGGCAGGGGCCTTGTGTGGGCCGTTTCTCCTCAACTGGATCTTTGCGCGACGCCGGGGCATTCGATACCGGTGGATTCTGGATAGCCGCGACCAGGGCTTTCGCGATTGGGTGCGCCTGTCGATTCCCCTCATGGTCGGTGTCTCGCTGGTCACTGCTGACGGCTGGATCATTGCTCATTTCGCCTCCGCAACCAGCGGCGCCGTTTCGCTGATGACGTATGCCAAAATGGTCTTCGGCGCGCCCATGTCCATCCTGGCGCAGGCCGCCGGAGCGGCCTCCATGCCGTTTTTCGCCACGCTGTGGTCGCAGAAGCGGAGCTACGAATTCGCCACCAGCGTGGCCGACTCGGTTTCGCGCGTTGCCGCACTTGGAATGCTGGCGGCCTCCGGCATGGCTGCGATGGCCGGGCCGCTGGTGGAACTGCTCTTCGTGGGCAGGCGGTTTTCTCCGGCCGACGCACGGGAATGTGCCGGCTATCTGGCCGTCTTTTCCGTCTCCATGTTTCTGTGGTCGGCGCAGGCGGTCTACTCGCGCGCCTTTTTTGCGGCAGGCAACACGCTGGTTCCCATGGCGGCGGGGACCGCGGTCACCGTGGTTTCCTGGCCCATTTACGCCGTTCTCTACCACTGGCATGGCGCCATGGGGCTGGCGGTTGCTTCCGACCTCGGGATCGCGCTGCAGACCGTGACCATCGCCGTGCTGTTGCACCGGCGGCGCATGGTCTCGATTGCCAGCCTTGACTTTGGCGAACTGGGCCGCTGCCTGATGGCCTCACTGGCCGCAGGCGGAGTGGTCTGGGCGGTCCTCTGGGGCCTGGGACGCCTGCCCTTGCAAGTGCTTCATTCGCACCTGCCTGCAGCCATCCGCTGGACCGACCTCAGCCTGCTGGTGGTGGGATCCGTCCTATGGCTGGCCATCACCGCCTGGGCCCTGGAAAGGACCGGCTCGGCGCTGCCCAAGGTGGCGATGAAAAGGCTTGGGTTCGGATAGAATACCGCTTCCATATTCAGTTCATTTCTTGCTATACCTAATATTTTCTGCGAGTTGCGGAGACGAAAACCCAAGTCATTTCCAAATCGTTTCAAACTCAGCGTGCGAAAACTGACCCGCAGCGCCGCAGACACAAGGACCCGCGCCGATGCAGGGGTCCTTGTGCCGGGCTGGCCGGAAATAAAGCTGCGATCAGGCCGTTTTAGAGACTTCGGAGATGGCCGGAGCGGGACCGCCCGGCGTGCCGGGCTGACGTTGCCGCGCACCTTGCCCAGCACCACGATCTCGCGGGCGCTGATGTTGGCCGCCACCTGGCCATTGCGGCCGATGGTCACGCGATTGCCGGGAATGGTAATGCTGCCTTCGACCTTGCCATCGATGAACAACGACTCCGAGCCGCTGATTTCGCCCTTGATAAACAGGCCCTTGCCGATGGTGGCCTGTTCGCCGGTGACTGCCGCAGGCTGGGGACGGGCAGGAGCCTCATAGGCTGGGGCAGGCGTTGGAGCTGGCCGGGGTGGTTCCGGGATGGGGTTGGGGGTGATCGAACCGGGCTGATTTGGTTTCCACATTGCGCTCAATTGGTTATTCCTTTTCTGTCCTGACGGGACTGGGCTGCCAAGGCAGGGGCCACTGCCGCGGGCCCAAAAAAATCTGAATACTTGGATCGCCGACCCAGGTGCATGCGGCGACCCCGTCAGCGGCCGCAGATAGGATGTTCATCCCTCGCGGTCCGCCAAAACGACGTCGTTCCGCTATTCTAAGGCGCGACAGCCCAAATCGCCCAATCTGCCCGCCCGGAAGCCCCGGTGGTAGCCAACAATGACAACACCTGCAAGTGCCTGGCGCGTCCGCTGCCGTCCCTCCATGACCTGCCCTGAATTTCTCCCTGAATCCAATCTGGCCTGAATCCGACCTGGTCTGAATCCAGCCTGGCCTGAATCCAACCCGGATCGAGCTTTCCGGGGGTGGATGTGGAGCGATGGCGGTTGCGCTATGATTGAAGGTCCTCAAACAAGGAGATCGTATGCAATCGTCAGCCGCTGATCCCATCGTCAGGTACGGATGGATCCTGGTACTCATTCTCATTTTCATCTTGTACAAAGCAATCCTGCGCGCATTCTTCGGCACAGTCATCATCTCCAAGGACGAGATCGGAATCGTCAACAAGAAATGGGTGCTGGTGGGCAAATTCCGTACTCTGCCCGACGGCGCAATCGTGGCGTTGAACGGTGAAGCCGGGTTGCAGGCGGACACTCTCGCGCCCGGCATTCATTTCGGGCTCTGGGCGTGGCAGTACCAGGTGAGCAAGGTGCCGTTCACCACCATCGACAAGACCCACATCGGCATTGTCGAAGCGCGCGACGGGCATCCGCTCTCCGGCGGGCGCGTGCTGGCAAAAACGGTGGAGTGCAATTCCTTCCAGGATGCGCGCGGATTTCTGACGCGCGGCGGCGAGCGCGGCCCGCAAATCTCCATCATCCCTCCCGGTACGTATCGCATCAACACGGCGTTGTTCCAGGTGGCGGCCGCGGAAGTGCTTGAGATCCCCGACAACATGGTCGGCGTGGTGACCACCAAAGACGGCAAGGCGCTGGCGACGGGCGAGATCGCCGGCAAGGAAGTTGCCGGCCACAACATGTACCAGGACGCCGAAGCCTTCATCACCAACGGCGGCCACAAGGGACTGCAGGAACAAGTTGTGCTGGCCGGCCGCTACTTCATCAATCCGCGCTTTGCTACGGTCGAAACGAAGCCCATGACGGATGTTCCCATTGCCAACGTTGGCGTGGTCATCGCCTATGTGGGCGACGAGGGCAAGGATGTCACCGGCGACACCTTCAAGCACGGCAACCTGGTGAGCCGCGGGCAAAAGGGCGTGTGGTTCGATCCGCTCGATCCGGGCAAATATCCCATCAACCCGTTCACGCACAAAGTTGAAATTGTGCCCACCGCCAACATCGTTCTCAACTGGGCCACCGGGAAAAGCGAAGCGCACAAGCTGGACGAAAAGCTCTCGACGATCACCGTGCGTTCGTCCGACGGATTCACATTCAATCTGGACGTGAGCCAGATCATTCATATTCCACGCAACGACGCTCCGAAAGTCATTGCCCGCTTTGGGACGATGGCCAATTTGGTTACGCAGGTGCTGGAGCCGACCATCGGCAACTACTTCCGCAACGCCGCGCAGACCTCGGACGTAATTGAATTTTTGAAGAAGCGCAGCGAACGGCAGTTGGAAGCGAAGACAGCGATTGCCGCTGCTCTTACCGAGTACAACGTGAACGCAATCGACACGCTGATTGGCGACATCACGCCGCCCGAAGCGCTGATGAAGACGCTCACCGACCGCAAGATCGCCGAGCAGGAGCAGGTGACTTACAAGACGCAGCAACTGGCCGAGGAGACGCGCAAGGACCTGCAACAGGCCAGGGCCATGGCCGA
>JBEKFD010000096.1:0-22788 GCA_050013495.1 Occallatibacter sp.
TTGCGCTCTTCGCCGGGGCGGCCGAGCTCGTGCTCGCGGGGGGCCTGGTGGACGGCGGTTGCGAAGTGCTGGTTGCCGCGGCCTCCGCGACCGCCTTTGGCGATGACGACCTGCTCGTCGGGGGATTCGAAGTCGTGGATCAGCTCGCCGGTGTCCTGGTCGTAAAGGGCTGTGCCGACAGGGACTTGCAGGGTGGTGGATACGCCGTCTAGCCCGGTGCAGTTGGAGCCCATCCCATGCTGGCCGCGCTGGCCCTTGTGCTCCGGGTTATAGCGGAAGTGGATGAGGGTGTTGTGTCGCTGCGAGCTGACCATGACGACGTCGCCGCCGCGGCCGCCGTCGCCGCCGGAAGGACCGCCGCGGGGAACGAATTTCTCGCGGCGGAAGGCCATGCAGCCATTGCCGCCGTCGCCGGCCTTGACGCGAATTTTTGCTTCATCGATAAACATGGAGGACCAGGGAACAGGGATTAGGGAACGGGGATTGGGAAACAGGGAACAGCCTGCCAATGCGCAGGAACGGAGATAAATCCTTGATGCCGTCTTTTCAGTTTACCGAATCGGGCTTAGAATCGTTTGCACCTTCGCTTTTTGGCGATTGGGGCGCCTGAATCGGGAACACTTTCCTGGTCGCCGATTGCCCCGTGCCGGACCTGACGACTTGAGCGGGCCGGTGAGCGAAGGTATTGCGCTTATTCCCACAGTCTGCCGCGAGCAGGTATCGCATGGCAGGGACAGGGCGGATGTGGGCGAGGTGGGTGCTGCTGGCCGTGCTGCTGTTCGGTGCGGGCCCGTTGGCCGGGGCGCAGGCGGCCGCGAGCGGAATCCTGACAGGAAAGCTGACCGATCTGCATTCAGCGCCGCTGGATGGCGCGACAGTGGTGGTGCGGAACGAGAGCACTGGCGCACGGACCCAGGCTAAAACGCAAAAGAATGGAAGCTTCCGGTTTAGCGGGCTGGAGCCGGGCGCCTACACGGTAGAGGCTGAGAGCGAGCGCCTGGGTCGCGGACGGCTGGGGGGCGTGGTTGTGTCCGCCGGGCATGAGGCGCACGTGCAGGCGGCGATGGCGTTTGAGCTTGCTACGCCACGGCCAACGGATGACGTGATCGCCGCGGCTGCGGTTGACACGCCGCGAGAACTGGCGGAGATGGAAAGCAGAGCGGCGGCATTTGCGCGGGAGAGCACCAGCAGCGAGACGCAGGTTGTGTTCGGCCGGCTGGACGCGGAGGGGCTGCGATGGCTTCCGCTGGAGGCGCAGCCTTTGCCAAGCGAGGCGCGGGTGACGCCGGCGACGGAGACACTTGCGCTGGCTGGCGCGTTGACGAGTGAGCCGTTAGAGACCCTGAATTTGAGCGGACCAGGGAAGTCAGGAACCGGCAACGGAGGCGGGGCAAACAACGGGCAGCTTGCGGCGCCGGCAGTTGTTGCCGCGTCAGCAGTGAGCGCGGCGGCGCCTCTTGCAGCGGGAGCGGCTCTTGAATCTGTCCAGGCTGGCGCAAAGCAGGGTCCGGCGGTCGCAGCGCAGGTTGATCCGGTGACGGAGGCAGTGGCAACGACGGTGACGGCGGAAGAGCTGCAGAAGCTGCCCGCTGCCGGGCGTCGGTGGCAGGATTTTGTTCTGGATACCCCCACGGCGGCGACTGCGGGTGGAGGAAGTTCACCGATTTTGCTGCGCGGGGCCGGACAGGAACCGCCGGAGACCAGCATGGACGGGGTGAGCACGCGAATGGCATTTGGCGAGGAACGGACTTCGGGGCCAGAATCGCAAGGATCAGCGCAGGAAGGAGTTAGCGGCCGGAACCGGATGGCGCCGGTGTGGGCAGGGGGACATGGGTCGCCGGTGGCGGAGGCGGCGATCAGTGAGGTGCGCATGGTCGCGGGAAATGCCGAGGCGGAAGGAGCGCGCACGGCAGGTGGGCACGTAAGCGTGGAGACGGCGCGCGGTACGAATGGGCTGCATGGCCAAGGGTTCTTGTTTGACCGGCAGAATACCTGGGGCGCGCAGAATCCGTATACGCAGTGGGTGAAGGAAACCGCGCCGGCGACTTCGAGAGCAATGCCTGTATTTACGGCAGAATCGTACACGCCGCCGGATCGCGAGACGGTTTCGGGCATTGGGGTGGGAAGCCAAATCAAGCGCGACAAGCTGTTCTGGTTTGGAGCGCTCGACAGCTACCAGCGCGACGATCCGGGGCTGGCTATGGTCAAGCACCCGGAGGCCTTCTTTGCGCAGCCCTCGGACGACCAGATGGAGGTGCTGAGTTCGCGGCTGGGGTTGAGCAGCCTGAATCCGGTGGCCGAAGGGCTGAACGCGTATTCGCAAATGCTGACGACGCTGGACGGGCTTCTGGGTCCGGCACCTCGGCGGGCGACGCAATTGGTGGGGTTTGGACGCCTGGATTGGCAGGCGGCAGAACAGCATCGCCTTACGCTGGAAGGGACAGGCGCGCGGTGGAATTCGCCGGGTGGTGGGTTGACGCGCGTTTCGGAGACCTACGGGACCAACAGCTTTGGGTCGAGCGACGCCAGCGAGGAGCTGCTGCTGGGGCGTTGGGAGGCGTTTTTGACGCCGAATCTGCTGGCGGTGACGCAGGGCTCGATGGGACGCAGCATTCTCAGCGCTCATGCGGAGACGCCGTCAGCCTTTGAGCAGACATTTCTGGCGCCGAGTGTGTGGGGGCAGTTGCCGCAGATCGGGGTAGATTCGCGGTACGGATTTACTATCGGGAACCCGTCGCGGTTTGGAGCGGGCAGCTATCCCGACGAGCGCGTGAGCCAGGGGCAGGAGACGGTGGAGTGGGTGCGCGGGAACCTGCTGGTAAAGAGCGGGTTTGCGCTGAGCCACAGCGCCGACGCGACCAGCCTGCTGCGCAACCAGACGGGGACCTATGCCTATTCCAGCGTAGAGAATTTTGCCTCGGATGCGCTGGTGTTCGCCAGATACGGACTTGCTGGAGAACTGAACCTAGATAACCAGCACAACTGCGATCAAACGGGGAAAGTGTGGCGCGATTCGGGCGGAAACCTGCGCGGGCTGGGTGCTCTGCCCTGCTACTCCTCCTACTCGCAGACGCTGGGGCCGACCAACTGGAGCCTGAGCACCAACGACTGGGCCGGGTTCTCGACGGTGCAGTGGCAGCCGCGCAAGCTGCTGGTGGTCTCTGGCGGGTTGCGCTGGGAACGGGAAGAACTGCCGCCGCCAATTGCTGCGCTCAACAACCCGGAGCTTCCGCTGACGGAAAAGCTGCCCAGTCTGGGGAACGACTTGGGGCCTCGGATCAGCCTGGCCCTGGGAAATCTTGAGCGGCACTGGCCGGTGCTGCGGGTTGGCTACGGGATGTACTTTGGGCGGACGGAAAACGTCACCGTGGAGACGGCGCTGACGCAGACCGGCAGCGCCAACGGCGATCTGAACTTCTTCATGCGGCCCACCGACGACTGCCAATTCTGTGCCGGCGGAGCGCCACCGTTTCCTTACGTACTGCGCGGACAGCCGGGGAGCGAGGTGAAGCCGGGGGCGGTCGAGTTCGCGCCGAACTTCCGCAATCTAGAGGTGCACCAGGCGGTAGCGGCGGTGGAAGAAGAGTTGCCAGGGCACGTGGAAGTGACCGCGAGCGCGATGGTAAGTCTGGGGCGGCGGCTGCCGGTCGCACTCGACACTAATCTTGGCCTCCCAGCGCAGACAATTACCTACAATGTGTGCGAACAGACACCCACCGGCCCCAACAATGGCAAGTGCGGAAACAGCGGCCTGGGCCCCATCAAGGCCACGAAAATTATGGTTCCCTTCTATGCTTCATCGAACTCGACAGGGTGTCCTGGCGGCTCGTCTTCGAATCCCGCCGGACATTTGGGATGGTGCGATCCGAATTACCAGCAGATCGACCAGTTCACCAGCAAAGCCAATTCGACATATGAGGCGGTGGTGCTGAAGGTGGCCCGCTACGGGAGCCGCGGGCTGACGCTGCACGCCCACTATACGTACGCGCACGCCATGGACTGGAACCCGAACCAAAGCCCGTTGAACCCGGCCGCGCTGGCGGCGGGCGACTTCAGCGAGGAGTACGGGACTAGCGATCTGGATATGCGCCATTCGGCCGCTGCCTTTATGATTTATGAGCCGCCATGGAAGCTGCGCGGCAAAGCCGGGCGCGCGGCGAACGGGTGGATGGTTTCCGGCATCTGGCAGTTCCATAGCGGGCTGCCGTACACCATGCGGACTTCGGGCTCGCTGGCCGAGGAGTTCACGAGCGGCGGCACTCCCATTGTCGGTCTCGGGCCGGGGATGAACGGCTCCGGCGGCGACAACCGGGTTTACGGCATGGGCAGCGACAACCAGGTCTACGATATCGGGCGCAATACCTTCCGGTATCCGGCGGCATGGAAGGCTGACCTGCGGCTGGGCAAGAAGCTCGACATGGGCCGGATGCGGCAGTTGGAACTGCTGGTGGAGAGCTTCAACCTGTTCAACCACCAGAATGTTACCGAGTTGGAGACGACCGGGTACTACATTGAGTCCGGCACGCCGCCAAGCCAGTTGGGAGCGGCAGGCACGCCTCCAACGCTGAATTTCCTCACCGGCCTCAAAACCAATGCGAAAACCGGCCTTGCCACCCCGGCATTTGGGCAGCCGCTGAATGTGAATGCGACGAACTTCTATCGGGAGCGGCAGATACAACTGGGGTTGCGTATGAAGTTTTGACAAGCCGCCTGGATCACGCGATAGTGCCGGGAGAATTTCGTCAGGCTGCTGGGGGAGGTGCGACGGTCACAGCAAGGCTCGCGCTGCTTCCGTTATGATTTGACCCATGAAATTTACAGTGATCGGGCGGTGGGCTGTTGCGGGATTGATGTTGGCAGTAGTGCCCTGGGCGGGAGCCCAGACCGATCTATCTTCCCAATATCTGTGGCAGCCGGTTCGCATCGGGGGCGGTGGGTTTGTGGTGGGCATGGCGGTGCACCCGCTGGACCCGACGGTTCGCTATGCGCGAACCGACGTGGGAAGCCCGTACCGCTGGAATAACGTATCGCAGCAGTGGATTCCGATGCGGGTGAGCAACGCCAACGGGTCGGGGGTGCAATCGGCCTCGGAGACGGATGCTCCTACAAGCTATGGCGCGGACAGCGTGGCTGTCGATCCGACGAACACGAGCGTCGTCTACATGGTATTTCCAACGGAGCACAGCACCGATATTCAGAATCCGACGAATTATGTGGAGATCTACAAGAGCGTGGACGGAGGAAATACGTTTACGCCGGGGAACATGCAAGCTGCGGCGATTCTGGGCAACCCCAATGGGCCGAATCGCACGGATGGGGAAAAACTCGCGGTGGATCCGGCGAATCCTGCGGTGTTGTATTACGGCAGCGACAGCCAGGGGCTGTGGCGCTCAACGGATGACGGCATGACCTGGACGGAGTTGCCGCTGAGCGGCTCTAACGGTTCGCCGGCCAATTTCGAATTCATCAACATCCAATTTGCCAAAGCGCCGGGCACGGTGACTGTGAACAGCGTTGTGGTGAGCAAGACAGTGTATGCGGTAAGCATCAACAACAACGGAGATGCGGGAGGCGATGTTTTCCTGAGCACGGATGGGGGGCAAAGCTGGACCGACATTTCGACCGGCGTGACCGACGCATCGAGCGGGCAAAGCTTGAGCCACCAGGCGGCCAGTTCGAGCATCGACGCGACGGACGCGCTGTATGTGGTGGAGAACTCCGCAACGGATGGATCCCTGCGCGCCTACTGGAAATATGCGGCGGGCAAGTGGACGCGAATTTCGCTTCAAGGATCCATCAACCAGGCGGTTTCCGGCGTGGCGGTGGATCCGACCAATCCGCAACGAATTTATGCGATGGGCGCGGACACCAGCCTGGCTCGGTCAGACAACGGCGGCACGACTTGGATCAACTTGGGCTCGCCGCTGTACGCAAACACGCTGGGATGGCTGCCGCAAACGGTGGGCATGAGCGGCGGCGAGTGGCACAGCAACGGCGGGCTGAAGGTGGATGCAAACGGCAACTTATGGTCGCCGACCGGGCAGGAAGGCACGATCACGATTCCGGCTGCGACGGCCAGCGCGGCGACGATGGCGAATCCTCCCAAGTGGACCATCGAATCGACAGGCATTGAGGAAATGGTTTCGATGGACATGACGGTGCCGCCGGGCAGCAACGACACGATCATTGCCATGGCCATGGACACGACTGGGTTCTATATTCCCAGCCCGGATAACTTCAGCGCGGTGCAGATTCCGCTGCAGCAGGAAATTATCTCGCAGGGCACCTCGGTGGCCTACGCGCCGGACACGCCGGGTTATATCGCGGTCACTTCGAGCAACGTCTACACCAACGGCACAAACTACTCGGGCTACTCGACTAACGGTGGCATGACCTGGACGCGGTTTGGGCCGGCGCTCAAATACACCTGCGGGAGCAGCCAGTGCGATATTCCCGCGGGCATGATTGCGGTGAGCGTGCGCGGCAGCCGAGCGCTGGGCAGCGATCATATCGTGATCTATCCGCCTAGCGGCTTTGCACCGCAGTATTCGCAGGATGGGGGCGCCACCTGGCACGTGACGACTTCGTTTCCGCTGAATGCCGATGGGCTGACGATCAACACGGCGAATTACAACAGCTTTGCTTATCCGCAGCTGAATCAGCATTTATTGCGGGCCGATCCATTTACGGCAGACAAGTTTTATCTGAAGTTCACGCACGCGCCGGATTTGCTCTACATTTCGACGGATGGCGGGCAGACGTGGCAAGGCCAGGCGAATGCGAATCTACCTGACGAGGCATGGTCAGGGCAACTGGTTGTGAACGCAAAGGTGCAGAACGATCTGTGGTATGCGGATGGATTCCAGGGCTCGTCGCCGCACGGCGTTTTTCACTCGACGGACGGCGGGCAGACGTTTCAGCAGCTTCCGGGAATCAGCCACGCGATCGTAATTGCGCTGGGCGAGGGAAGCGGGAAGGCGGGGGACGCCGCATACACCGTTTATTTCTACGGACTGATGGCGAGCAGCGCGCAGTGGGGCATCTTCCGGTCGACGAATGGAGGCGCGAGCTGGGATCGGGTTTCCTACTACCCGACCGGCATTTACGATGTTCCCCGCACCATGGCGGCAAGCCAGGACACCTTTGGCAAAGTCTATGTGGGGTTCAGCGGCAACTCGTTTGTCTATGGGCAGATTTCCGGCGCGGGTGGCGGAGGTCCGCCGCTTCCGGGTGCGCCAACGGGGCTGACCGCGACTGCGGCATCGGGCACGGAGATCGATCTTGCATGGACGGCGGCTTCGGGCACCGTTGCAAGCTACAACGTGTTTCGCGGAACGACTGCAGGCGGAGAATCCGCAACGGCGGTGGCAACCGGACTGACTGCGACGAAGTATGGGGATACGTCGCTGACTGCGGGAACGAAGTACTTCTACGAGGTTGCTGCGGTGAATTCAACCGGGCAGGGACCGGATTCGGCTGAAGTGAGCGAGACTACGCCCTCGATTGCGCTTGCCGCTGCGGCGGGAAGTTCCACTTCGGCCACAGTGACCGCCGGGCAGACGGCCACTTATTCTCTTGTGCTTACTCCCACCAATTATGCGGGCACCATCTCGTTTTCCTGCTCGGGAGCACCTGCGGGAGACACCTGCACGGTGCCTGCGCCGGTGACTTTAACTGCCGCCAGTACAACTACGACGGTGAGCGTCTCCGTGCAGACTGGCGCGTCTGCCAGCGCGGCGCATACCAACTTCCGCGGGATTCTTGCATTGGCCGCATTGTTTATGTTCCCGGCGGTCTTTCTGCGCAGCAAATGGCCTGCATTGGCGGTCGTATTTGTGGCGTCGGCTGTGCTGCTCGCGTCCGCGGGCGGGTGTGGCAGCGGAAGCAGTTCGAATGCAGCTCCTAATCCGGTGACCTCAACGCTCACGTTTTCCGCGTCAGGGCCGGGAGTGACGACGGCAACGCAGACGCTGACGCTGACGGTGCAGTAGACGCGACCCGGCAAACCAGAGATTTCCACGCAGCTGCGATGCGCTTCAGGGTGTTTGCTGCCAGCCGCAAGCTGGGTCGGCGGTGACAGACTTGCCGTTGAGCTGGAAGCAGGTTGCGCCGTTGATGTCGGTAGAGAAGGTGCGCACCTTTGCGGCTTGAAGCGCCAGCAGGACTTCGGGGCGGGGATGGCCGTAGCGGTTGCGGAGTCCGCAGGAGATGACGGCCCATTGCGGCGCGACTCGGGCCAGGAATTCCGGTCGCGTGGAAGTGATGCTGCCGTGGTGCCCTACCTTGAGCAGCGAGCTTTGCAGTCCCTGTTCGGCGAGCATGGCTTGCTCAATGGGGGCTTCGGCGTCCCCTTCGAGCAGGACCGAAGTTGCGCCGTAGGCGATGTGCAGGACGAGGGAGTCGTTGTTGGTGGGCTCCGGGCCGGGCTGGTAGTCGCGGAATGGCGCGAGGACAGCAATTTGCGTGTCGCCGAAGGTGAGCGCGTCGCCGGCGCGCAGGGTGCGCAGGTAAACGTGGAGAGTGGCGGCTTCATTGAGCAGGGCGTTGTAAGCGCCGAAGCGGGGGTTGTTGCCCACCCAGAGCTCGGTGGGATGGAAATTGCGCAGGACGGCAGGCAGGCCGCCCATGTGGTCGGAGTGGGCATGGGTGAGGGCTACGGCGTCTAGATGGCGGATGCCGCGCGCCCAGAGAACCTCCGACACGACTTCTTCGCCGATATCGAATTCTTGCGGGGCCTGGTGCGGGCCGCCGCCAAAACCGCCGCCATCGATGAGGAGCGTCTTGCCGTTTGGAGTGATGAGCAGCAGTGAGTCGCCCTGGCCGACGTCGATGGCTTCCATCAGCAGGGCGTCGCGAGGATGTTGGATTGGGCGTGGGGCAACAGCGACCAGCGCGGCGAGAATCATGGCAGCCCAGGCTTCGCGGCGCTGCCAGCGGGAGCCGCGGGCCAGCACAATGGCAGCGGCGATCAGCGCGCAAAAGACAGCAGATTGGCCGAACAGCGGCGCGGGGATGCGGAAATCGCCCATCGCGAGCGAGCCGAAGAGGTGTACAAGCCCGGTTCCGAAGTGGAGCGGCAAGGCCACGAAGATGGCCGGAACCACCGCAGCAGCGGGCCAGACAAGTGCAGTGATGAGCGTGAGAAGCGCAGCGGGCATTAGAAACACAAGCAGAGGCAGGATGAACAGGTTGACGGGCAGGGCAAAGATGGTAATGCGGTGGAAGTAGAGCGCCATGGGCAACGTCATGGCAAGCTCGACGACGCAGGAGACGACGAGCAGTTCGACGACGCGGAGGAAGAATCGCACTGAAAAGGGGATCGCGCGCCAGGCGAAGGATGCAGCAAAACGCCCCTGTGCGGCCTCTTGCGAGACATCGGAGACCATGTCCAGGGTGCCCAGAAACAGCGTGAGTTGTGGATGCGGTTGCTCGTGGTCTTGTGTTGGACTGGGCTCGCGCGAGTCGGGGATGCCGTGGGGAATATTCGCTTGCATCGTTTCGGCAACCATGCGCAGCGTCACGCGAAGATGGGCCTGAGCCGGGGGTAGCTTCGGATCAATGGCTGTGATGCCCAGTTGGCGCGTTGCCTTGACGTAGGGGTGGATACTGTTTTGAAGCAGCGGCGCGGCGATGCCGGCGATAGCGACGACAGCGAGCAGGGTCATTTGCAGGCTGGAATCGAAGAGGCTGCGGGGACTGACGGCGAGCAGGCAGAGGGCGGCGAAGCCGATGGTGTTGAGCGGGCTGCGCTCGCGATAGACAAGGCGGGCGAGCAGGTAGAGAGTGACCATCCACAGCGAGCGCTGCACGGGTGTGGCGAAGCCGGTGAACAGGGCGTAAGCGAACGAGACTGCGATGGTGAGGAGCGTGGCCGGGACCTGGGGGATGCGCAGGCGGCGGGTGAGCCAGAAGATGCATCCGGCGACTATCGCCAGGTGAAAGCCAGAGACCACCAGCATGTGGAAGGAGCCGGTGCGTTCAAATCCGACGCGCAGAGAAGGCGTGAGATAAGTGCGGTCTCCTGCGACCATGGCGGCAAGCATGGCGGCGTCTTCGGGAGTGAGGCGCAAGGGAGCGGGGAGGCGGCGCATGGCGGCGGGCAGCGCGAGCAGGCTGGTGGTGGAGGCGTGCTGCAACGCGCTGAGACGGCAGACGACCGGGGACACGGGCGAGCGGCCCAGGCGCTCCACCTGGTTGAAACTTACGGTGGCTGCGGAGGTGATGCCCTGGTCGAGGAGGTAGTCTTCGCGGCTCCAGACGCCGGGGTCGCGGTAGGTCTCGGGCGGAAGCAGGCGAACGACAGCGCGGAGGCGGTCGCCGCAACCGAAAGGCTGCGGGGCCGGTTGGTCCGATTGGTTTGCAGGCCAGCGGATGGTGATGCGGACGCTGCCTTGGACTGGGGATTGCAGGTCAGCGGCGTCGGTCACGATTTCGAGGGTGGAGACGCGGAGGTCGATGCGTTGCGATGGGCGCTCGGGATTTGCGGACGCGTCGAGATCCTGTTCGAGTTCAGAGCGGACGGGGCCGGCATCGACGACTGTTCCTTCCACGGTGCGCAGCAGGCCGTCCGATAGAGCGGCCAGGGCAGGCGCGGGAGCGGGGTGGGGTTCCATTTCCGCGCACCAGGCGCCGAGCAGAACCCACAAGGTGGCTAGTGGAAGCCAGGCAAGGCGAGGCGCGCGGAATGCGGCGAGGACACAGAGGACGGCTACGAGAACGATCCCGATGAGCGTCAGGCTGGGGCGCAGCCATAGCCAATGGGCGAGCGTGATTCCGGCAGCGAAGAGCCACGCGGCGTGGAACAACGGGACAAAACCCGGCCCGGCGCGCGGAATGCCTGAGTCTATGGAGTAGAGAACTTGCCCGAGGTTGGGGGATTCGGTCTGCATGGCGCCTTAGAGTTGAAGTGCTTCCATGGGCGTCAAGGGTAATGCATTTTTGGATTGAATGCCGGGATGGCCGGCGCGGCGCGGAGAGATTGGCGGCTTCCGATCTGGCAGAACGGGGCAGTTGCGCGGTCAGGAGTGGCGGAGATGGACGATCGTTTCCAGGTGAAAGGTCTGGGGAAACAGGTCGGCCAGGGTGAGGGACTGGATCTGGTATCCGGAGGCGAGGAGGGGGCGCAGGTCGCGGGCCAGGGTGGCGGGGTCGCAGGAGACGTAGACGAGCCTGGGCGCGGCAATTTCGGCCAGGAGCGTGGTGATCTCCGGGCCAAGACCGGTGCGGGGCGGGTCCACGACGATTAGGTCGGTCTTCTCTTTCGATCGCCGGCGGAGGAATGCGAGGGTCTCGGCGTGGACTGCTTCGCCGGTAGTGCCCTGGAGGTTATGTTCGAGGGCGGCTCTTGACGCGGGAGCGGATTCGACGGCGATCACGCGCGCGAAGCTGGCGGTAAGCTTGCGGGCGAAAAGGCCTACGCCTGCGAAGAGGTCCCAGGCGAGCTTGCCGCTTTGGCCGGCGGTGACGTAATCGACCAGGGCGTCCACAAGCCAGCGGTTCACCTGGAAGAATGCGCCGCGGTCGATGCGGTAGTCGAATCCGGCAGCGCGATAGTTGAGACTCGGTGAGCCCCAGGTCCATTCGCCTACCGTGCGCAGGTGTTTGCCGGCAGGTGCCTGCGCGATGAGTTCGGCGCCTTTCAATTCAGGGATGCGCGCTTGAAGCGCTTCAGCCCAATGAACGAACCGGCCCGGGCTGCGGGACGTGGTGGATGCGCTGGCCAAGAGAGCCGATTCGTCGGCATTGCAGAAGAAGGAGATTTCGGTTGGGCGGGGCGACCAGGATAGGCCGCGGATGATCTCGGCGCTGGCGAGCGCCGCCTGGACTAGCAGCGGTGGGGCGATGGGGCACTCGCGGACGGGGACGACCGCGTGCGAGCGGCGGCCGCGATAGCCGAGGTCTCCCTGCTCGTCAAAGGCGAGACGGATGCGGTTGCGGTAGGCCCAGGCTCGCGATTGGGGGTTGGCGGAAAGGACGCGGATTTCCGGCGCTTGAACGCCGGCACGCGCCAGGGTTTCGCGGAGAATTGCTTGTTTGAAGGCTAGTTGGGTCTCGTAGCCGGTGTGCTGGTAATGGCAGCCACCACAGGAGCCGAAGTGGGGGCAGTGGGGCGCTACGCGGAGGGGGGATGGGGCGAGAATTTCTTCGGGTTCGGCGGTGGAGTAGCCGCGCTTGTCATCGGTCACACGGATGCGGACTTGCTCGCCGGGGAGAGTGAGCGGGACGAAGACGGCTTTGCCTTCGACGCGGGCGAGGAATGAGCCCCCGTAGATGGGTTTGGCGATTTCGACGAGTTGAGATTGTTGGGCCGGTTTTCCCTCGGGGGCTAAAGCCCTTTCCGACTTTGGCGGATTGATGTACGGGCTAAAGCCCGTACCCTTCACTGGCTCGGAGATTTCGGCGAGGTTGGGGACGGCGGGTGTGGGTTCGTGGTTTCCCACCCTTGCGCCTGAAGAACGGCGCAAGGATGGGGCACGGTGCGGTTTGGGCGGATTGGGCGGTTTGCGGCGCTTCATTGCTGGCTCATGTAGAACAGGCTGAGGCGGGGAAGGTTGTAGTGGACGAGGAGCTGCTTCTGCACAAATTGGTGCTCAACCTGACGGAGTTGGACAGCACCCATCTTTGCCCTGTAGGGGGCGAGTTCGCGGGCGGCGTGTTCTTTTAACCGGACGAGCAAATCTTCAGGAGCGGCGGCGGTGAGGGCTGCGAAAAGCTTTTCTTCGAGCACGGTGATGTGGCGCTCCAGGTCTTCGAGATTTTTGGCGGCGGCGATGTCGTCGCCCGACGCGCCAATGTCCTTGCCGGTTGCGTTGGTTTCGCATCGCACGGCGGCGGCTAGTTGACGCAGGCGCGTCCCGGTCGCGGCGCAAGCCTCGTCGGCAACGGTAGCGGCATCAAGGGCGGCTGCAGCAGCTTCAAGGTGGGCAGCGATGCGGTCGTGCTCGAAGCCCGACTCGCGGGGCTCGGTTGTGGGGTTGGCGGTACCGGCGGCGGCTTCGCGAAGCTCTTCGGCGGCTTCCATCACGGCTTGCGCGCACCAGGCCAGGCCGTTGATGCGCCTCATGCGTGCTTTCTTCTGGCGGGCTTCATATTTGTCGAATGCGGCGTCGATGCCGCGCAGAACTGCGTCGAGCGGAATGCCGGCTTCGCGCCAGGTTTCGATGAGCGCCCAGTCAAGCGTGGAGAGCAGCAGCAGCGCGCCGCGTCGCTGCTGGAAGCGCTCTTCGATCTCGGTGAAGTAGTTGAAGTAATTCTGCACGGTCTCTCTGTTGAATATTGTTGGATACCGGTTCGGTGAGGCCCGCACCCAGCATCCCATTGGTCTACGGCACCGCTCGGACAAATCAGGCCAGTTTGAACCCAGGGAGCCGCTTTGCGGCATCTTCATCAAACGTCAAAGTCGCTGAACAGCCCCTCCATGCGCCCAGAGAGCCGATCAATGCATCTTCGAATGTTCCCGACCCGTTACGCAGCGCCACAAGGGCGTAATAGACTTCCTGCTCATTTTCAATCTCAAGCGTGTCAGCTGCCAGCAGCATCTCGATATCGTTCGCTATTTGCTGCCGCGAACGCTTGAACAGGCTCTTGAGAACCCACACCACTTCAAGCACGCTCACCAGGCTAACGAATCCCGGTTCCTCCGCGGTCAGGCGTCGCTCGATGATCTCGGTTGCACGAGCGGAATGCGCCGGATCGTCCTGCGTGAGGTAGCGCAGAAGCACATTCGTATCAAGACCAATCATCTTTTGTCCGATCGTTTCTGTCGCCGAAATCTCTCGGTCGCGCCTTTTTCAATCGCATGATCGATCTGTTCAGCGGATACCGGCCTGGCGGGTTTTGGAATCATGCCTTTGAGCCGGGCGGTCGGGATTTTGGGCAGAATAATCACGCCGTCGGGATGGAAGAAGAACTTGAACCGGTCTCCCGGATTGATCTGCAGGCGATCCCGAACCGCTTTGGGAATCGTCACCTGTCCTTTACTGCTGAGCGTAGCTTCCATGGCGCCGGAATCTCCTTTCTTTACATTCTAGCAAAAGTAAAGTGGGTCGCTGTGGATACTTTGAAATGCCTCGCGCCAGGTTTCGATCAGCGCCCAGTCAAGCGTGGAGAGCAGCAGCAGCGCGCCGCGGCGTTGCTGGAAGCGCTCTTCGATCGCGGTGAAGTAGTTGAAGCAGTTAGCATAGGTAGTCGAAGGGCCACCGATCAAGGCCTAAACACTTAGAATAAGAGAGAGGCCTCGCGCTTCCGCAAATAACAGGAGCAGCCCGCCTCCCGACCCGCCCAGCGCTCCCACCGGCCAACACCCATAAACGACCCCATCTATAGCACACAAAAGTCCCAAACCGTTTGATAATGTAGGGGCAGTAAATCCGGGAGGGTCAGGCGTTCTGAGTTTGCGGAGGCGTGATGAAACAGCAGCTATGGCTCGCGGCGGCAACCTGTGTTATATCCCTTGTCCTCACTTTTGCCTTCAACGCTTTGAGCAAGCACGCTGAAGGCACGGACGGCAGGGTTCTGGTTGGCGAGCCAGTCAAGGTCTCAGGCACCCTATTCACCGAGATTCAAGTGGAGAACTGGGGGAACAAATCACTCGACGGTCTCATTCTGGTTGTACCCGCCAGCGTCCAGATCTCATCTATCACGACTTCGTACCCGCTAAGCATTGAAGAGCAAAAGGGGTACTCGGGGTCAGACTCCCTCAAGCGCCTCACCATCAGCGAGATCCCGCCCAAACACCTCACCAGGATCATGATCCCACTTTCCTCTCCGGACGAAATCGACAGGTTCCGACTACCCTCGCTTGGAGCGCTCAAACTCGAATCTGAATGGTCCGCGTATGCGGTAGACCCGGCGATCAGGTACCTGAACGCGACCATATTTTTTTCAGTCCTAAACTCACTCCAGGTCGGTGTCCTCACCTTCGTCGTCCTGGCTATCGTAAACGCCTATTACAACAAGCGGAGCGCCAGGCTCCAGTCGACAATCGATGAGCACGTCGAGAAAATCAAGAGGGTCTTGTCCCGGGACGAGGAGGCCAAGAAGGACATCGCCGAACTACGCAAACAATTCGCCAGCCTCGAAAGCCGAGCAGCGAAGCAGCGATTCTACCTCCTGGCGAGGATAAGCGACTACTCGCGTGAGCTCGATTTCTGGAGAGACACTATGCGCGGGATCCTCCTGGGCGGCGGGTTCCAGAAGCAGCCTGTCGAAGCGGTTATCGCCGGGGTCACAAAATCCCTCAAGACATACGGGACCATGGTCGGCGATACCGACTTTAAAGCGGTCGTCCACATGGCAGGGCTGCTGACAGAGCCAGACCAAAAAGGCAGGGCTTTCGCAGAGCGATTCCAGAACAACCCGCAGGCCGCCGAACCCGCCCCACAATCGCCCGACGACGAACCGCCTGCGCGGGCGACAGAGTCGCCACATCGGAATTGAATCGCGAAGGGTCGGGCACCCAGAGTCTCCAAAGAACCGTAGTTATGGTCCTCGTGATATGCCAAGCCTATCGCGATACAAGGTGTTCACTGCGGTGTGGCGCGCGGTGAGTAGCGCGCAACGCTTCGACTCGCCGCTCCTCCCGTGCGGCTGCGACTCAATGCGGTCGGCTGCGGGGGCGGGCGGTTTTGTTGCGGTCGAAGAGGATGCGGAGGCCGTCCAGCGTAAGCATGTCGTCGATCTCGGCGCGCGCTGTGGGCCTCAGAACAACCGGGTAATTCCGGGGAAACCGTCGAAGCCTCGATCGAAACTCAGAATTCTCCTGATCCCATGGATTTGCATCAGGGCGATGTGCACTGCATCTCGCGCCGACAAGCTTTTCTGCCCCAGCACAATCTCCTTCGCTCGTTCAACTGCCGCCTGATCCACCGCAAACACTTCATCGACGACTCCCAGCAAGGCATTGAACGCAGGCTGAATCGCATCCGGCCGCTCGATCGAAACATAACGGTGAAGTATTTCCTGCAACACTTCCGCGTCGGTCACCAAGCGCTCTCGGCCGCTTACCAGCTCCTCCAGCCAACGCCTGGCATCGGACTTATGAGGATGGTGGGATCCCACCAGATACATGGGGATGTTTGAGTCGACAAAGATCACGGATGCACACCCGATCCGTAACCCTGCTCGATCTCGTCGAGCATACGGTCGATATCTGCGGTGGGAAAGTCCATGCGTGCCGCCGTTCGAATGACTTCAAGCTTGTTCGCAACTTCTCGGCTGGGCTCGCTCCTGCGGGCTTGAACCAGCGCCTGCCGAACCCATTCTGCAATGGACATGCGCCGCAAACGCGCCGCGCGCTGAATGTCGCGATATTCCGGATCCTGAACGATCACTTGCAGTCGCTTAGCCATTTGATGAGTGTATTTGACTCATTATGATGAGTCAACCGCTTCGCTATCCTGGACGTATCGCCCCTACTCGGAGGTTGATTGGAGGCTACCCCCGGAGGAGTTAGTAGCCCGCGGCCGGCTGCGGGGTTTGGCGGCTTTGTTGCGGTCGAACAGGATGCGCAGGCCGTCGAGGGTGAGCATGTCGTCGATTTCGGAGATGTAGCGGGAGTCGGGGGCGATCATGTGGGCCAGACCGCCCGAGGCGATGACGCGCGGTTTTTGGGCAGGATCGGCGAGAGCAGGCCCGGCGAGGGCCAGTTCGGCGACGATGCGGTCGAGGATGCCGTCGACCAGGCCGATGTAGCCGTAGTAAAGGCCGCTCTGCAGGTGGCCCACTGTGTTGGTGCCGATGACCTTGGCGGGGCGCTTGATGTCGACGCGGGCGAGCTTGGCGGCGCGGTCGAACAGGGCGTCTGCCGAGAGGCCGAGGCCGGGAGCGATGATGCCGCCGAGATACTCTCCGCGCGCGGAGATGACTTCAAACTTGGTCGCTGTGCCGAAGTCGACCACGATGCACGGGCCGCCGTACTTCTCGAAGGCGGCAATGGAGTCGCAGAGGCGGTCTGCGCCCAGTTCTGTGGGGTTGTCGACCAGGACGGGCATGCCGGTCTTGATGCCGAGGAGATGATGATGTGCTTCACCTGCGCGGGGTCGATGCCCTTCATGTGGAAGAGATTGATGAAGAGCGCGCCGTATTCGTCCACGGTTTGCGTGCGGTGGGTGGTTAGGCGCCAGTTGGCGGCCAGCGCTGGCGGCTCGGCGGCGAGCGAGAAAAGGCCGAGCTTGGTGTTGGTGTTGCCGACATCGAGCGCGAGAAGCATGGTGTTTCTAGCTTATATCTCCTGATGCTATTGCTGCTTTGGCTCGTCTTCGGCGGTGCGAAGGCCGCCGGTCTGCACCGTGACCAGGCCGGTGGCGGTGCGGACGAGGAGGAAGCCGTTTTCGTCCAGGCCTTCAGTGACGCCGGTGCAGGCTTGCGGGCCGTGGACGTGGACGCGGCGGCCGGCGATCCAGGTGGAGGCTTGCTGCACGTGGCGGAGGGTGGCGGATACGGCGTCAGGGTCGTGGAGGCTGAGCGTCTCGCCATCGAGCGAGTTGAGCAATTCAACGAACAGGGTTTGGCGCGATACTGGGCTGCTGGTCTCGATCTCCAACGAGGTTGGGGGTGTATCGAGATTGCCGGGGAACGTGCGCTGGTGGACGTTGATGCCAATTCCGACAACGGCGTGGGCGACATTGCTGGACGCGGTTTTTCCTTCCACTAGGATGCCGCCGACTTTGCGGGAGCCGATGAGCAGGTCGTTGGGCCAGCGGAGGTCGACATTGAGGCCTGCGGTTTCATGGGTTGCGTGGCGAGCGGCGAGGCCGGCAGCGAGTGGAAGCAGCGTTAGTCGGGCGGCGGGGAAGGTTGGGCGCAGAAGGATGCTGACGTAAAGGCCCTGGCCGGCGGCGGAGTGCCAGGCATGGTCGCCGCGGCCACGACCGGCGAGTTGCTCATCGGCGAAGAAGACGGAGCCGTGGGGTGCGCCGGCGCGGGCGGCGTCGAGAGCGTCAGTATTGGTGGATTGGGTGACGGGAGAAAAATGGAGCTTGCCGGCGTAGATGGTGCCGGCGAGAGCCGCTTCGAGCGCCGGGAGATCGAACATCGTCTCGTTCACTCTGCGACGATGCGCATGGAGATGTCGGCGGCTTTGGCGGAGTGGGTGAGCGCGCCGACAGAGATGAAGTCGACACCGGCTTCGGCGTAGGCGCGGATATTTTCAAGCACGATGCCGCCACTGGCTTCGGTGGGGATGCGGCGAGGTTCGGCCCCGGCGCCGGGATTGGCGGCTACGGCCTGCTTGATGCGGTCGACTGAGGCCTTCACTTGTTCCGGCGTCATGTTATCGAGCAGGATGGCTTCCGCGCCGTATTCGAGAGCTTCTTCAAGCTCCTGCGCGTTGCGGACCTCAACCTGGATACGCTGGTGGTGCTTGCGGTTTTCAAGGGCGCGCGTCAGGGCTTTGCGCAGGCCGCCGCCGAGGGCGATGTGATTGTTCTTGATGAGAATGCCGGAGGCCAGATCGATGCGATGATTGGTGCCTCCCCCGCAGAGCACGGCGTATTTCTCCGGAGCCCTCATGCCGGCGTGGGTGCCTTCAATCGCATCGACATACTTGCGGGTGAGCGTGGCTATGCCGCTAAGGTGCTGCAGCAGGTTGAGGATGACGCGCTCGCAACTGAGCAGCACACGGGCGTTGTGGCGGATGACGGCCAACACCTGGCCGGGGTGAGCGCGTACGCCGTCAAACATTTCCGGATGATGGACGACTTCAAAGCGGGTTTGCGCTTGCGGACGGGGGTCGAGGCGGGCAAAAACCTCAAGGAAGCGGGGTACCGCACCCAGGCCGGCAACCACCATTTCCTGGCGGGCGACGATGGAGGCCGTGGCGCGCAACTCGGGGTCGATGGTGAGGTTGGTGGTAGCATCCTTGGCGGCCTGGTCTTCTACCAGGGCCTGCTCCAGCAATGCGTCAATGCGGCTGCTTTTCCAATCCATTTTGCTTCTTTCAGGGATGCTTCTTTCGCGCCCTCAGACGTGCGGTTGATATTTTTTATGCCGTAAGAAGTTATAAATGACCTTCTTGACGCTGTCATCTGTCTGGCCGGCGAGGGAGAAAAAGTGGGCCCCGTTGCGACGATGAATCTGCAGCGTGTATTTCTGCTCAGTGCCGGAGACTTTTTCGAGCACAGTTTGCCAGACTCCGAGTTTGCCGTCTTTGCGGTGGTCGATCAGGCTGATCTCGCCCAGGTCGGTGTACCAGATGATGGAGTCGTTGCCCTCTGCATCGCGCACGATGACCGCATGGCTGGCGACGAGCAGGAATTGAGAGAAGTCGCCTGGCTTGGGGCCGTCTCTGGAAAGGTCAACGATAGCCAGGGCTTTTTGATCGGGACCGAGATGGGCTGCGATGATCTGTTCCACCTGCGGCGGCAGGCGTGGCGCGGTGAAGGCGCCGGGCGCTTTACCGAAAGAGAGGGTTGCCGGGCGCGCCGGCTTGGCGGCGACGGGTTCCAGTGACAAGATCAATGGGCTCCGGTTGTGATCGGTGAGAGCGCGGTAGGCGACTTGAACCTGCTTGAAATGCTCTTCCGCCTCAGGCTGGTGGCTGCGGTCGCCCTCGAATCGGTCGG
This sequence comes from Occallatibacter sp., assembly GCA_050013495.1. Lineage (GTDB taxonomy): Bacteria > Acidobacteriota > Terriglobia > Terriglobales > Acidobacteriaceae > Telmatobacter. Next base: position 19,563 of record JBEKFD010000096.1, read on the forward strand.
GGTGCCAGAGCTTGACAGCGTCGCGATAAGCCTTGCGGATCGCCTCTCGCGACGATGCGCCGGATTCGATGCCAAGCGTTCTTGCGTTCTGGAGGCATTGATCGCAGGCGCAGGGCATGGCTCAGGGTTCCCCTGGTGCGCCGGATGGGGGCAGGTTGGCGAGGGCAGCGCGAGCTTTTTCGAACAGCAGGCGGGTTTCGGCTTCCTGCTTCTTGAGGCCTTCAACCACCTGGGGAGGAGCTTTCTGGAGGAAGGCTTCGTTGCCCAGTTGACGCTCGGCGGCGGCCAGGCCTTTTTCGTATTTGGCTATGTCTTTGGTGAGGCGGTCGCGTTCAGCGGGGATGTCGATGGTGCGTTCGTAGATTATGGCGACGTCGAAACTGGGGGTAGAGTGCTTCGGCAACCCGGCGGAAATCTGATCTACGAAACGGACTTCGCTGACGCGGGCGAGTTTCTCGATGATGTCACGGTTCTGATCGGCAATCGGCATTGAGACCGCTGCGATGCGAAGCTCAATCGGAGCCGCTGCTCTTTCTTCGACTCCGATTTCCTTGCGAAGGGCGCGGATTTCGATAATTAGTGATTGAAGTGATTGCATCTCGACTTGGGAGTATGTGTTCCAAGCATCGAGCGTGTATTCGGCGTGCGGGTAATGCGTCAAGGCAACAGACTTGGCCGGCGGCTTCCCGTCAAAGACCGCTTGCCAGAGCTCCTCCGTGAGGAACGGCATGAAAGGCGAGAGCAGACGCAGCGCGGCTTCAAAAACGGTGACCAGCGTGGTGAGAGCGGCTTTCGATTGGGCCTTGTCGGCGGTCTCGGAAAAGTCGAGGCGCAGTTTGACGATTTCTAGATACCAGTCGCAAAAGCTGCCCCAGAAGAATTGATAGACAACGTTCGCAGCTTCGTCGAAGCGGTAAGCAAGAAGCGCCTCATTGGCCAGTTGAGCTGCCGAGTGCAGCTCGGCGACGATCCAGCGGGCTTCGAGCGGCGCTTCCACGGTCGCAGTTGGCATCGAGCCAAGAACTGAGGGGTCGACCGTGATGCCGAATTCGGCAGCGCGATCGACATTTTGGAACAGGAAGCGCGCGGCGTTCCAGATCTTGTTGGCGAAGGCGCGGTAGCCTTCGGTTCTGGCGACGTTGAAGGCGATGTCGGTGCCGGGCGAGGCCATGGACGCTAGCGTGAAACGCACCGCGTCTGTCCCGTATTGCGTGACGATCTCGATGGGATCGACGACGTTGCCCTTGGTCTTGGACATCTTTTCGCGGTTGGCGTCACGGACCAGGGCGTGGATGTAGACCTCTTTGAAGGGAACGGATCTGGCTAGCGTGCGCGGGCTGCCATCCTTTTCTGGAATGTCTTTCGCGAACCAGATGCCGAGCATGATCATGCGGGCAACCCAGAAGAAGAGGATGTCGAAACCGGTGACGAGTAGGCTGGTGGGGTAGAAGGCGTCGAAGTCGGTCCGGTCCCCTCCCTCCGGGGCTAAAGCCCCTTCTCCTTGGGGGGCATCAACGTACGGGCTGAAGCCCGTACCCTTCACTCTCGCTTCCGCACCCTTCACCGCTTTCGGTTGGGGATCGTGGTTTCCCACCCATTCCGCTGACGAACGCGGAAAGGATGGGGCACTCAGCGTTTGTGCGGATTGAGAGCCGGTGAAATTGGGCCAGCCGAAGATGGAGACAGGCAACAGCCCAGAGGAGAACCAGGTGTCGAGGACGTCGGTCTCCTGGGTTAGCTTGTCGGATCCGCAGTGTTCGCAGGCGTTGGGATCGATGCGGGAGACGGTGATTTTGCCGCAGGTTGCGCAATGCCAGGCGGGGATGCGATGGCCCCACCAGAGTTGGCGGCTGATGCACCAGTCGTAGATGTTCTCCATCCAGTTGAGGTAGGTCTTGGTGTACATCTCGGGCGTGAACCGGATGTGGCCCTCTTTGACGGCGGCAATGGCCTTGTCGGCGAGGGGCTGAATCTTGACGAACCATTGAGTAGATAGGCGCGGCTCGACTACCGTTTTGCAGCGGTCGCAGTGGCCGATGTTGTTGGTGTGGTCTTTGACGCCGGCGAGCAGGCCTTGCTCTTCGAGGTCGGCCACAATGCGCTTACGTGCCGCGTAGCGGTCGAGGCCCTGGTAAGCGCCGCCCTCGGCGTTGATGTGGGCGGTCTCGTCCATGACGTTGATGTTGGGCAGGTTGTGGCGCTGGCCCAGGGCGAAGTCGTTGGGGTCGTGGGCGGGCGTGACCTTGACGGCTCCGGTGCCGAAGTCGCGGCTGACCCAGGAGTCGAGGATGATGGGAATTTCGCGGCCCGCCTTCCCCGCATCCGAGAGAGGCAGGCGCAGCTTTTTGCCGTGGAAATGCAGGTAGCGCTCGTCCTCGGGATGAATGGCGACGGCGGTATCGCCGAGCATGGTTTCGGGGCGGGTGGTCGCGACTGTCAGGAACTCGCCGGTGTCGTTGCCGGTGTCGTCAACAACCGGATAGCGGATTTCCCAGATGTGGCCCTTCTGCTCTTCGTGGACGACTTCGAGGTCGCTGATGGCGGTCTGGCAGCGGGGGCACCAGTTGACGATGTACGCGCCGCGATAGATGAGTCCCTGCTCGTAGAGGCGGACGAAGGCTTCGCGAACGGCGACCGACAGGTCGTCGGACATGGTGAAGTATTCGCGCTGCCAGTCGACGGACGCGCCGAGGCGCTTCATCTGGCCGAGGATTGCGCCGCCGTAGTGGCGCTTCCACTCCCAAACACGCTCGACAAAGGCCTCGCGGCCAAGCTGCTGGCGGGTTGTGCCTTCGCTGACCACCCGCCGCTCGACCAGCATCTGGGTGGCGATGCCGGCGTGGTCGGTGCCCGGAATCCACAGAACGCGGTCGCCCCTCATGCGATGCCAGCGGACGAGGATGTCGCTCTCGGTGTGCTCGAACATGTGGCCCATGTGCAGGTTGCCGGTGACGTTGGGCGGCGGCAGCAGGACCACAAAGGGGTCGTTCCGGGCGGCATCGCCGGGCTCGGGCGTGGGCTGGGCGAAGAGGTTTTCGCGGACCCAGTATTCGGCCCAGTGATCTTCAATGGCAGTGGGGTCGTAGGCTTTGGGAAGGTCGTGGGGCATGGGGGTGTCTTCGAGCCCCCAGCGTCTGCCTGAAACCGTCTTTAAGGGAGGGTCTTGGGCGAGGGGACCACCCTTGACTTTAGCAGACTGAGGACTGATGAGACGGGCCGCGGGGTT
>JBEKFD010000097.1:0-22947 GCA_050013495.1 Occallatibacter sp.
GGAAGATCGTCGATTGCGATGTACAGGCTGGCTTCACCCTGCACAAATTCCACGTCGGCCTCCAGTTGCCGGCGCACGTTGGCGGGAATAGTCTCGAGTTCGGCCATGGCTTCGGCGTTGCGATTGCCGGCCATGAGGGAGAAAATGAGCCCCTTCCATGCTTCGGAGGCCTCGGAGTGGGGCGGATTGGCGATCAGCTCGATTTGCGCAGCGTCTGTCGGCGACGCCATTTGCGGGGGCGCGGGTGCATCGAGGGAAGCGAGGCGAAAGAAGCCGTATCCCCGCACGCGGGCATGCGGATTGCTTTGCAGGGTAGCAGACAGCAGCCTGCCGGGAGCGGCACTCCGCCGGGTCCACGATTGCGGTACATAGACCGGCGCGGAGGGAGTCTGGCCCCGTACGGCGGTGGGAGGAAAGACCTTCGGCGCTTCCAGTTGCTGGGGCGTTGGAAGGTCGTCGTGCGGAACATCTTCCGCAGACGGAGCTCCTGGCGCCGGCACTACCGGGACAGGGCCGTCGTAGGGGTCAGGGCCGTAGGCGGCGGGTGGCGGCAGCTTCACGGTTTTTGGAAACGGCTCATAGTCGGGGTCTAGCAGGTGCTGCAGGTCGGCCTCGGTCATGGCGCGGTGGGCGCGCGCATCTGTTTCCGGATAGACAAGCACATGGGCCAGTCGCACCGTTGGAGAAGCCGAGGGCATGGCAGCCAGGGAGGCGCGGTAGTAGTCGGCGGCGCGCTGGTTGTCTCCGCGGGCCTGTTCGTAGCGCGCGGCGAGCGACAGAATGGCCGGGTCGTGCGGATACCGTTCCAGCGCCTGGCGCAGCCACTGTTCGGCCTGCATCTTGTCGCTTGCCGCAAGCGCTGCGCCAACGGCTCCCTGGAAGTCGCCCGAAGTCGCGTCCTCCATGGGAACGGTCTTGAAAAGCGCCAGCGCCTCCTTGGCGCGGCCTACTTGCGCGTAGCCTCCGGCCACCGCTTTGCGGACGGTGAGGTTATCTGGGAACGCCTGCGTTGCAGCGTCCAGGATATCCATTGACCGCTGGACGTTGCCGTTATCCATGGCAATGGCGGCGCGGCGCACGCTCCAGTTGGCCCAGATGTCCTGGATGGTCTCGCGCTGCGCAACGGTAAGACCAGGGCGGCTGCCCAGGCGCATGAGCGCGGGATAGAGAGCCCGATCGTTGTGCGTATTCAACAACAGCCATGCGTTTTGAATGTCGACCGATGCGGGCGGCTGAATATGCAGCTTGGCATAGTGAGCCTGCACGCGATCCATATACTCAACGGCGCGAGCCATGTCTCCCGTTGCGGCGTAGAGGCCGGATTCGCTCTGCACAAATTCAATGTCGGCGTCGAGCTTCTTTCGCACCGGCTCGGGAATGATCGCTATCTCCTCGAGCGCCTCCGGCTCGCGATGAATGGCGGTCAGCGTGGCGATCAGGCCTTTCCAGGCGTCGACGCGCTCCGGATTGCCGGCCAGGATCTGGTGGTACAGGTCGTAGGCGTGCTTGGTTTCATTGCGGAGAAGATAAATGTCGGCCAGCTTCACCTCAAGCGACACGGTTGGCACGCCGCTCGATGCGACTTCAATCTTGGCGGCGCGCTCGAGCAAGCCCTGCGCCACTTCAAACTGGTTGGCCTGCTGGTAGATTGCGCCCAGCGTGGTGAGAAAGGCCGGATCGCCGAGCGCCGATTCGTAAACGGCGGGCGGCATCCGCTGCACATCGTCGAGCGCCGCGGTGTCCCGGCCCGTCTCGTGATGCGCGCCGATCAGGCCCTCCCATGCGTAAAGGCTGCCGGGATCGTCATTGAGCAACTGCGCGAACAGCGCCAGGGCCTGGTCGTAGCGCTTGGCTTGCATCAGGATTCCGGCATATTCCAGCTTGGTGTCTGCATTGAGAGTCAAGCCCCCGCCAGGGAACGGGAGCGCCAGCGCCTGTGCCAGTACCCGTTGCGCGTCAGCGGAGCGGTTCTCAGCCTGATAAACGGTGGCCAGCGTGCGCAGGTATTCGGGATCGCGGGTCAGCGCGGTCTTCACCGGCGCAGGGACGCGCGCTTCGACAGCGAGCGCCTTGTCATTCTGGTTGTCGCGCGCATAGCAAAGAAACAGGCCGCGCCAGCCGTCGGTCGAGTTAGGCGCGACCTTGACCAACTGGTCGTATATCGGAGCGGCGCCGGCAAACTGTTGTTGCTTCATGAGCAGGCCGGCCAGCCCGTTTAGCGCTTCCGGCGAGCGCGGACGCATGGTGAGAGCCTCGCGATATTTGGCCTCGGCCACATCGAATTGATTTGCGGCAAATGCCTGCGAAGCCTCACCCATCACGAACCAAAAATGCGATGCAGCAAGCGAGTCTTCAACGGTTTTCTCTTTGAAGCCGTTGGCTTCGGCGCGTTCGAGATACGTGATGGCATCGCCGAAGCCGTTCTGCTGCATGCGCAGAAAACCCATTCCGGCGGCCACGCGGCCGTTGTTCGGTTCCTCGGCAAGAATCACCATGAAGCGCTTTTCTGCTTCGTCGAGGTGACGCGCATTGAGGTCCGCAAAGGCGGCACGCTCGGCCGGGGTGCGGGCAATGCCGGGGTTCATCTGCGCCGGCTTGCTTTCATCTTTCTTCAGGCGGCCGGCCAGTTCGGTGTCGTTAGGGTGCGCCTTGATGTACTCGCGCAACTCGGCCGCGGATGCAGGATTGGCTGCGTCCCAAACCAGCGCCTGGCGTAGGGCGGCCTGCGCGTTCGCATCTTTGGGATGCTCAGTCAAAATTCGAATGCCTTCCGCGCGGTTCTTCTGGTCTCGGGTGAGCATGATGCCAAGCTCGACGGCAAAGCGCGGATCGCCGGGGTTGCGCTCGGCGGCGGCGCGCATTCCGGCAATCGATTCGGCCTTGCCGCTCGCGGTTCCGTAAAGGGTTCGATAGTATGCCAGCGCGACGTCGCCGTCCGGCGGACGATCGGCATACAGCTGCTTGTAGATGCGCATGGCATCGTCGGCCTTGCCCTGGCCCGCGAGTTCTCCTGCCTGGCGCAGCGAGTCGCTCTCGGCGCGGGTGTTGGCGAGGCCTTCGATCCTGGCGATGTCAGGGTTGTTGGGGCTTGCCTTGCGCAGGCGGTCGAGGGCGTCAGTGGCCTTGTCCGAGCCGGTGAGTTTCAAGTCCCTGGCGAGACCGGCGAGCGATTCAACATTGTTGGGATCGGAGAGAAGAATCTGCTGCCAAAGCTGAATGGCCATGTCGGGGCGGCCGCGCGCTTCAAGCGCGTGAGCCTTCTCAATCAAGAGAGTCCGCGTGGCTTCAGGAGTGCTCGCGGACTTGTGCGCGGCATTTTGCGCAAGCCCTGGTTGCAGCGCCAAGAACAGGCAACCCGCAACCATCGCGCCCCTTCCCAATGCCCCATAACCCACGCTCATCAGCGCTTCCATTCTACGTTCAGTTCCCCGCCCGAACCAAACCGGAATCTATCGTTCAGAAAGCCGGTGGAAAACAGGGCAAGATTCTGGTCGTAGTATGCCAAATCCTTTCCGTACAATCCCGTGACGGGGTCGCGCATTCTGCTCATGCGCACCGTCTGCTGCGCGCTCAGACGCCCGAGATCGGGGAAGGCCCTCAGGTAAGGCAGCACCGCAGCTGAGAATCCCACAGGTCCATCTTGCGCCAAAGGAATGCCCTGGTCACTGACCTTTTCAGGGGGGGCATCATGATTGGCAAGGTAGACGCTCATGGTGGGAAGGTCGCTCAGCACCTGGGCGCGAAGGTTGCTCTCGTTGGAGATCATTCCCGCCCACAGATAAACGCGGATGGCGTCGTAGCTGCCGCCGGACTGCTCGCCGTCCTTGTTCCCGGTCTGCATGGGCGGAGCGGGGTAGAATCCGTCGCCGGGAAAGTAATTCACCCAGTCCATTGCAAAGCCGTGCCGGGCGCTTTGCTCCAGCATGCGCGGAATGTCGAGCGCGATCCGCTGCCAGGGACCGCCGGGGTCAACTGTGGCCATTCGTTGAAACAGAAACAGCGGCATATAACTGGGGTTAACCGTCCAGGTCAGTTTCTGTTGGAATCCAACAGGGCCCGGCATGAGCAGCGGGCCGAAGCCGGGCAGGTTGGAGACTTCGCGTCTGGCGATCTGTGCCATCATCGCGCGGCCCAGAATGATATCTGCAGGGACGTTCCACAGGCGGCCAGCCTCAATCAGCGTGTAGGCCATCCACACATCGGCATCGGCGGCGGAGTTGGGGTCGAGCGTCTTCCATTCGCCGGTTGCGCTCTTGCCCCACAACCACGAGGGCAAATGGGTTGCGAGGTTGCCATTGGCCAGATTCGTTGTTGTCCACCCAAGCACGCGGTCGAAGGTGGGGCGGTCATCGTCGGCGAGGGCGAAGAACATCGCGTATGCCTGGCCCTCGGAAGTGGTGCGGTCGCCGCTGGTGTGATCGATTACGCGGCCATGGCTGTCGATGAAGTGCGCCTTGTAGGCGTCCCACAGCGGCCACGAACCGTCATTGCAGCCGCCCGAAGGAAAGAGCGCCAGAAGCAGCATGATCGGCAACCAATGCGTGCCCGGCCGGTGCGTCCGTAGGCCCATTTGCAGCAGTTCTCCAACTTGGGTTTGAGCGGCGTCCCAATTGTAGCGTTTGGAGCCCAAGCCGAAGAGCGTCGCATCGATAGGCCTTAGTCCCTCAGTCCCTAGTCCCGTGGTCCCTAGTCCCTAGTCCCTAGTCCCTCAGTCCCTAGTCCCTCAGTCCCTAGTCCCTCAGTCCCTAGTCCCGTGGTCACTAGTCCCTAGTCCCTTAGTCCTTAATCTTCAATCATCCTCAGCCGCGCACGAGCCTTGACGCGCAGCCACTGCCTCGTCCACACGGCAAGCATCAAGCACAGGATCATGGCCACCACCACCACCAACCAAGGCACTTCCATGAACCACAGGGTCAAACGAGTCCACCAGGGCAGCACGCCCACGTGGTAGACGTTCGCTCCAATGCGGAAGGACTGGAACTGCGCGCCGTGCAGCACGGAAACCGACCCGGAGATTTCGCTGGACTGCTGCACCTTGATGAACGCCGCCATGAAAGGTTCAAAGGAGGCAGCATCCTTGAAGTGAATGGCCACAATGCTGCGATCGCCACCTGGTCCGAAGGGCGACTCGATGCCTTCAATCACTGCGTCGGGCGTGCCGCCTGCGGTCAGGTCACCGCTCTCGGTGTGCTCATCCGATTGCATCTTCCACCACGCCTTGTGCAGCACGGGTGCGAAGAAGCCCTGGGTGTCGCGCACTTGAACCTGGCCGCTGCGCAGCGCGACGGGAAGATTGTTGTTCAGCTTTTCGAAGGCCGGCTGGTCGTCGCCGGTCCCGATAATGAGAAAGTCGGCTCGCGCACCGCCTTGCAAGGCTTCCACGCCGGCCACGGTGACGCGCAAAGTAGGAAAGCCGGTTTGGCGGCTGAAGTGTCCCATGAGCGTGACAAAAGTCTCAATCTCCTGCTCGGTCGGCGCGGCCGGAAGCACCACGGTGGTCTCCGCCAGATCCGCCACGCGCGTGAACGGAAAGCCGGCATTGGCAAAGCTCTCCAGGTTGGGCAGCGGCGCATAGTGCGGATAGCCGCGCAGATCGAGATACGAGTCGCGGAGGACGGCGCCCTGCATGTTGATGGGCGTGGTGTCCTGGCAGCCGCCCTTCTTGAGCACCTGAAAAGCGAAGTCGAACGACAGCGAGTTCGAGAAGGGGCGCAGGTCGACCACTGGCACCGCCACTTTCTCCTCCATCGGTCGCGAGGACTGCTGCCCCGGAACCAAGGCAACCGAACCGAGGAATACGTTGTTGATGCGCACCTGCAGGCTGGAGATTGGGCCGATGGGAACGGAATTGTAGCGGTAAACCAGGTGAAGCGTGGCGTTAGGTTCCTTGCCCTGGTAGTAAATGTCGGGCGGAATGCGGAAGTAGACCGGCAACGGAGCCGAGCCGTCTCCCTGCACCTGGTCCGTTGCGGTGTAATCCCATAGCGCAATGGACTGATCGGTGCGCGCCCAGCGAGGCGCATCGTCCGGCTTGCGGCGGTCCGGCAGCCGGAAATTGCCGATGGCGGTGTCCGGGCCATTGAGCATGTCGCTGTGCAAAGCCACGGCCTGCGCCGCCACCAGCGCCTGTTCGGCATTGGCTCCGGCGATCACCAATACTTTGCCATATGGGTCGTTGGGATTGGTGCGCATGGCCACCGTGGGCGTGCTGACGTCCACCAGGTTCAATCCCGTGGGAAGATTGCCCGGGCTATCGGAAATGACGATGGCGTTGCCCTGCGGAATCTGCCCGATGTGCACCGGAAAGCGCACCGGGCGGTTTTCCGAGATGAGACCGAAGTAGCTTGAAACCACGCCTGCGGCCTGGATGGCCTTGTGGCTGGGCGCGGAGGCAAACACGATGGGAATGCTCAGCGGCTGAATCACCGCCGGATCGAGAAACGGCATGGGCAACTGCTTGAGATCGTCAACCAGCGGCAGCAGATCGCCTTCGATATCGAGAAAGGTGTTTGCGCGACGCACGCGCGACCACAGCGTGGTGTTGGTGGGATCTTCGCACACCATGGTGTAGTGGCCGATGAACTGGATGGTGAGCGTGTTGTTGTGCACCAGCAGTTCCGGAGGGATGGTGAATTCCGCTTCGGCATCGTGGGGATCTGAGCCGCCCATCTGGCCCGGCATGGGCTGCACCGTGGCGAACAGGGCGCCGTTCATCAGCAGCTTCAGATGGCTCATCTGTGGCAGCAGGCTGGGAGAGAACGAATAATAGAGGTGAATCTTGGCAGAGCGGACCACGTGAGTCTGCGGCAGCGTGAAGTAGATTTCATGGCGGCTGTCAATGCCGCGCAACTCGATCTGCGCCGAGCCTGCATCTTTGAGCGTGAAGGTGTCACGATACTGTCCCGGAGGCGCGGGCACGCCTTTATCGGGAGGGCCAGATAAAGCGCTGGCCTCTATCGCAGAGACTGTGGTGTTGTCCCTGGGAACTGTATTCTGCGCCCTGAGGCTATGCGCGGCGCCCACCAGCAGCGAGGCAAGCAGGAAGACGATTGCGGGACGGGCGACGGACAGAGACGCGGGCTTTTTGCGCGCTTTTTTGTCACCGACGCCAAAAAGGCTCTGAAAAGTATGGGCCAGGCCTTTGAGTGAAATCGCCAAGATGCGGGCCATGCTCTTCATCACGTCGTCCGGCTCGCGCGACTCACCCCAGCCCAGCCACGAGTCCGCGCGCGAGTAGAGCAGCATGGCGAGCACTTCCTGTTCTGCGATGGTCAAGTCCTGGAAGCGGACGCGAATAATGGATCCTTCCGTGGAAACCACCGTTGAGGGCAGTTCCGTTCTCACCGCATTCAAAGGGAAAGCCAGCCAGACGGGGGTTTGCGGCATCAGGTCCACCGCTTCAAGAATACGGATGCTGCAGCCGCCGGGAGAAATGTCCACCGTCTCTGCCGCGATCAGCCGGCCGTCCGGAGTGCGCGCCATCACCGGGGTCGCGATGTTGATGCGGACGGCAGTGCGCAACTGCTTCAACTCTCGCGCCACCGCCGTGCAAACGCCCAGGATAACGATGTTGAAAATGCACCAGGCGGCGTTCATGATGACCGTGCCGGGCCGGTCGCGGTCCCAGAGGAAGAAGCGCGGAATGGCAACCAGCAGCCCTCCGATGTTGAATGCCAGCATGACGACGAACGGCCAGGCGATTCTGGAATCGAAATATGTCCGCTTGACGACGCCGCCCTTGGCCGTGACGTTGAACCTGCCCCGTTTGGGATTGATGAGCGCCATCATGGTCGGCAGCAGGATGTACGGCGACAGCACCGTCTCGTAAATTTCGTTCCAGAAAGAGTGCCGATGCTCGCCCTGGATGCGCGAGTTGGTTACGCTCGAGAGCGCGAGGTGCGGCATGGCGTAGGCCAGAATGGCCGCCCAGTATCCGGGAATGTTGGTGTGGTTGAAAAGCAGAAAGATCAGCGGCGCGGAGAGAAAAATGAGCCGCGGCACCGCGTAGAGAAAATGGCACATGGCGTTGAAGTAGCAAAGCCGCTGGGGGAACTTCAGTCCCGGCGCAAACAGCGGATTGTCGGTGCGCAGAATCTGGATCATGCCGCGCGCCCAACGGATGCGCTGCCCTACATGGGCCGATAGTCGCTCGGTGGCGAGGCCTGCCGCCTGCGGAATGTTGATGTACGCCGTACCCCAGCCGTTCATCTGCATGCGCAGCGAAGTGTGAGCATCTTCGGTCACTGTCTCAACGGCAATGCCGCCAATCTCGTCGAGCGCCGTGCGCCGCAACACCGCGCAGGAGCCGCAGAAAAAGGTCGCATTCCAGAAATCATTGCCGTCCTGCACGATTCCGTAGAACAGCTCGCCTTCGTTGGGAATCACGCGGAACTGGCCCAGGTTGCGCTCGAACGGGTCAGGCGAATAAAAGTGGTGCGGCGTCTGCAGCATGGCCAGTTTAGGGTCGCGCAGCATCCAGCCGACCGTCATCTGCAGAAAGCTGCGCGTGGGCACGTGATCGCAATCGAAGATGGCCACGTAGGGCGAGTTCATGCTCTTCAGCGCGGTATTGATGTTGCCTGCCTTGGCGTGGAAATTGTCGGGGCGGATCTTGTAGCCGAGGCCGGCCTCGAAAGCAAACTGCTCAAACTCCTTGCGGCGGCCATCGTCGAGCAGGTAGACATGCAGCTTGTCCGCTGGCCAGTCCATGTTCAACGCGCCCAGCGCCGTATAGCGCACCACGTCCAGCGGCTCGTTGTAGGTGGGAATCAGGACATCGACGTGCGGCCATTTTTCTGCCGATTCCGGCAACGCTACTGGCGCGCGGCGCAACGGCCAGACGGTTTGAAAGTAGCCCAGAAAGAGAATGACGAAAGCGTAGGTCTCGGCCAGCAACAGGCTCAGGATGAAAAACGCGTCCAGGGCGCCCCAGTGATTGGCGGGGTCCTGAAAGAAGTGCGCCGTCTGCGTCACCCGCCAGTAGCCGTAGCGGAGGGTACAGAACATCGACATCATCATCAGCGCGAGGGTGATCAGGTAGGAATCCGAACTGCGCGCCAGGGCCAGCGACATGAGCAGCGTAAGAATCCCGCACACCACCTGCTGCTGCCAGGTGAGGGGCAATACGGCGAGGAAGAAAAACACCGCCGCGGCTACAAGCAGGAAGGTGAAGCGGAGGATTTTGGTAACGACATTTTCCCCGGCCCCTATATCCTGCCAAAGGCCTGTTACCGTCATCGTTCACTCCAGCGAACGCCGCGGTAGCTTGTCGTTGCGGGCGCGGAAAGGCTCTTGACCCATCCAGCCAGGGTAGTAAAGTCCTCCGCCAGCGGAGAGCCGGGAGCGTAATCCATCACCGTCATGCCCTCCGCCAGGGCCTCGCTCATGGCGGGCAGGCGGCGCAGTGCAAACGGCAGCAGCCGCTCGCCCAACTGCTCGCGCAGCACCTCGCGCACATCGAGATGCAGCGGCAGCGAGGCGTCGAATTGATTCAGCAAGTAGAACGGCATGGCCGGCTTGCCGGCGGGGTTGCTGTTGTGCTCAAAGAAAGCATCAATGGAGCTGACGCTGACCACCGAATTCATGTCCGGGATCACCGGCACCAGCACCAGCGGTGACATGCGCATGATGCGCCGCGTGGTTGCGCCGGATGCGGTCGCCAGGTCGACGATCACCCGGCTGGCTCCGCGCGCGAACTTGGAGATTTCGCCGCTCAGACTCTCGGGCGTGTCCTGGCCCAGGCCCTCGGGATCGATGGTGACCATTTGAATCGGCGCGTCGTTGCTCACCCCCGGGGGGGTGAAGGTGCGCAGCAGGCCGGGACGCTGATCCGTGGCTCCAAAAAAGAACGGCAGCAAGCCGAAGGCAGCCGTATCCACCAGCAGAACCCGTTCGCCGCGCGCAGAAAGAGCCCGGCCCAGCGTGGCCACCAGGCTGGTTTTGCCCACGCCGCCAGCCAGCGAAAACACAGCCAATGCCGGGGCGCGCGAAACAACCGGGGCCGGAATCGCCTCGGGCTGAGGTGCGGCTCCCTCGAATACGCCGCGCAACGCGAACCAGCGGGTAGTCAGCCGGTCGCGCGAGCCTTGCAGCGTATCCTCCGGCGCCTGAGGAAACGAAGACGGCGTCTGGGGCAAAGAAAAAACCGGGGCGAGCGGCGCTGGGGCCTCCGCGGCCTCGGTGGACAACCATGCCGGCCGGACGGCGGGTTCCCGCACGGCGGGCGTTGCCCAGGGACTGCTCGGCATTGGACTTTCCGCCAGTGGCCTCTGCTCCCGCGGCGGGCCATACTGAGGCTGATTGGGATGCGGCTGACCGGGCTGCGACTGGCTGGCATTGGGGGCGTCTGGCCGGTATGCCTGCGGCGGGCCGTAGCCTGCGAAGCTCTGCGGCTGCGGCGGATTGTGGGGTGGCTGTTCAGCCGGCGCAGCGGAGAAACGGTCAGGGCGTGAAAGAGGCTGTGGCTGGGGCTCGAACTGCTGCTGAAGTTGCTGCCAAGCGGCACGTTGCTGCGCGAGCTGCGCCGCTGCTGCCAGCGCGGCCTGCTCAGCGGCCTGCTCAGCGGCGAGTTGGGCGGCATGCTGCTGGGCGCGCTGTTCCTGAACTCGTTGCTCCTGGGCTCGTTGCTCCTGGGCTCGCTGCTCCTGGGCTTGTTGCTCCTGAACTCGCAGTTGCTGGGCCCGCTCTTCCTGAACCCGCTCTTCCTGGGCTCGCTCTTCCTGGGCTCGCTGCGCCGCTTGTCTTTGGGCGAGTTCGGCCGCCGCTTGCGCTGCCAGTCGTGCGGCCTGTTCCGCCTCCAGCCTGGCTGTCTTTTCTGCGGCATCTTGCGCGGCTTGTTCCGCGGCCAGTTGCGACTTACGCTCCGCCTGGCGGGCAGCCGTTTCAATGGCCAACTCGGCCTGGCGCGCCTGATCCACTTGACGAGCCTTTATGGCCGCCAAATACGCCTCTTCCTCATTGCTCCGTTCGTTTCCGGACTGAGCTTCTTCCTGTTCATGCCGGTGCTCTTCTTCCAGAGCCTGCTCAGCGCGCAAGCGAGTCTTCTCCCGCGTCTGCGCCCGCGCGGCCGAAAAGTCCCGGTATTTTGCACCGTGTAAATTGGCCCAGGAATAGAGCGTGGCCACGTCTTCCGGGGTTGCGCTCTGGTCGCTCTGCGGGTTGAATTCCGTCATTTGGCCCTCATCGATACTTCGATGCCAGAATCGCTTGCGTCTGGTTCCTTCCCCGCCCGCTGCCCATGCCCCGTTGAACCCTTGCGGTGGTTACTCAATGGGAAGCGCTTCTCAACCCGAATCCTAGCCCCTCGCTGTTGTCGGAACAATAACACTTGAACCGATTCGCCCCTACCACTTTCCTGCCATCGCACCCATCGAAATGCCTGTATTTTCTTTGCAATCCGTCACTTAGGCACACGCATTCCAGAGCACGCTGAAGTGTGCTTACCATCGTACCAGTGTCCATGATTACCTGCCCAGAAAATTGGCTGCTCCCGGTCCAGTACATTTACTGTCCTGATACCGTAGCGTTGCGGAACAAGGGCCATGTTGGGCCTGGACTTTGGGGTTATTCTTCTCCGCTCCCAACTCTTCTTCCTTCTCCTCCAGACCCATCGCGCCCAACCGTCCAATGAGGCGAAAAACACTTCCTTGTGTTAGCTTGGAATCAACGGCCTTATACGAGCTCGTAGCTCAGTTGGTAGAGCATCGCCCTTTTAAGGCGCTGGTCCTGGGTTCGAGCCCCAGCGAGCTCACCACACCCCTCCGGCCGCGTCAAATTTGCAGCCCCGCCAGCCCCCAGAGCATCCGTGCCCCATCTTTGCGGCTTTTTTCCGCCGAAGGCGTTGGAAAGATTGAACCTCAACGCACTCTCGGCCAGAAATGCACCTCGCTGGCCTCGCGCAGCCGTTCAGCCGCGGCCTCGGCGGTGATGTCCCGCTGCGGCATGCCCAGCATCTCAAACCCCACCATGAATTTGCGCACCGTGGCCGAACGCAGCAGCGGTGGATAGAAATGGGCATGGAAATGCCATTCCTCATGCGACGCCTTATCCGTAGGCGCCTGATGGAAGCCCATGGTGTAGGGGAAGCTGGTCTCGAAGAGATTGTCGAAGCGGGCGGTCATTCGCCTGAGCGCATCGGCCAGGCCGTCGCGCTCGTCGCCGGTGAACTCGGGCATGGCCTTCACGTGGCGGCGGCTCACCACAAGAACCTCAAACGGCCACACCGCCCACCACGGTACCAGCGCCATGAAATGCTCGTTCTCAAAAATGATCCGGGCCGGATCGGACGAAGCGGCAGCTTTCTCTGCGGCAAGGTACTCGCAGAGCAGGCAGCAGCCGGTGAGGGCCAAATACTCGCGCTGCGCCTGCGTCTCGGCGGCCGGCTCGTCGGGAACGAAATCGGTGGCCCAGATCTGCCCATGCGGATGCGGATTGCTGGCGCCCATCATGGCGCCGCGATTCTCGAAGATCTGCACGTGCTGAATCCAGTCCACGCCGCCAAGCTCCAGGTACTGATCGGTCCAGGCGTCCACCACCGGACGGATTTCTTCCCTCGTCATGCGCGCCAGGGTGAGCGAGTGGTCGGGGTGGTAGCACAGCACCTTGCACAGGCCGCGCGCAGGCTGCGCCCGCAACAGCGGCGACTCCGGCGCGGCGGCCGGCGCGGAAGGGTCGGGCAGCAGCGCGGCGTAATCGTTTACAAAGGAAAACACTCCGTCGTACGGCGGATTGACGGCTCCCCCCGCCCGTTGGTTGCCGGGGCATAAATAGCAATGCGGGTCGTAGGCGATGCCCGAGGGCACGGCCTTGTGCCCCACTTCCCCCTGCCAGGGCCGCTGAGTGCGATGCGGCGAAACCAGCACCCACGACTGCCGCAGCGGATTCCAGCGCCGGTGCGGAGACTGACTCTTCAAGTCCATGCTTGCTCCCGCAATCATTCTAATGCGAGGGTCTCGAATGGAGTGGCGTTTGGAGATTTGGAAACCTGCGGCGCACGGCGACCGTACGTTCCACCCGCTACGGGGCGGAGAGGTTCTGTTGGCAAGCATCCCAAGATTGCGTCTACCGATGCGGACTTCATCCTGGGCTATTATCGATTCCTCCCTTCGGCAGGAGATCCGTTCAAGGCTGCAAATCGAACGCCGGCCGCGTGCTCACTCCCATGTAGAAAGGCACCGAGATGCCTTCTTCGTCTGATCCGTGAACCTTGGATGCGTGCACATCGAGCGTTGCGGTAAACAGGGTTACGACCTCCTTTGGGTGTGGATTGCAGATTGTGCGCGGCTATGCAGTGGGGATGAGGATCTCCGAGATCAGCTTGTCTTCCGGCGTGACGTCCGGATCGTTCACGTAATGCTCTATGGCGAAATCAGGCCGGACCATGATGCCGCTCTTGGAGACAATCTCCCAAACGCGCCCGGTTGCAGCGGGAAGATCGGAAAAGGGGCCGGTAAGAACGAACTTGCTGTACGTGCCGCCGGCGAAGTTTTCATACCTCAGTTCCGGCGGCAGCTTCACCGGCGCCGCCGCCAGCGCGAATCCGGCGCGATAGACGTTGGGGCTCATGCGATAGAGGCTCATGTAGCCGGTGATCTGGTTGTACTCCTTGAGCAGCGGGACAACGCTATGCGCCGTCTGCCAGGCTTCAGGACAAATCTTCGGAAATGGGCCGGACTTCTCGACGAACACGTAGTGGGTCTCAGGCCATTGCACGATTTCAGGTTGTTCGGTGAGGTTCATCGTTTTCTCCTTTGAGATTAGGAATGTTCGGTTTCGATCTCTCCGCGGAATGCGCGGAATTTGGTTCAAATTCGAGAAGGGCGCACCTCGTATCGAGCGCAGGCGCATACGCCTCAATGCTGATGCGAAGCGGAATCCTCTTGCATTGCCGGGGTTCCGTCGGACCAATGGTCGACCGGCACCATGAAAATGGTTTCCGGCTCCAGCCACTCGCGATGAAATGTGTCCAGTACCACCGGAGAGCCGTCCAGGTTGGCTCCCCAGCTCGCGGCGCCCATGCGGGGCAGATGAAACATCAGGTGCGAATGCCAGTGCCCAGGGCCGTCGCCAAGATATTGGTCCTTCGACATCATGTACGACATGGCTCCCGGCTCGGGCATGGGCAGCAGGCTGCTCGCAAGCTGGGCCTGAATTTCAGAGACCATCTGGGCTTTGGTGAGCCCGCTCAGTATCAGCTTTGTCCTCAGAATTGTATAGGGGAGGATGGAGCGCACGGCCGGGGGGTTGTAGCAAACGGGACCGCGCAGCTTGGGGTTCCAGAAATCCGTGCTGTCGAGGGGAGACATCCACCCCCGCTCCACGATGCAGGTGAAACCGTTCTTGCCTTCGACTGCGTTATGGTAGCCATCCTTTTCGAGCACCAGCACATTGGCGTCATTGGAGAGCGCCGCAGGAGCAGCGCTTTTTGCCAGCGCGATTTCGGCGTCGCGATCGGCAATGAGGTATTGGGCAAGAGGAGCCATGGCCGGATAGGGAGCCCTCTCCTGAGCCTGCGCGGGCCTGGTCGCGCCGGGCACAACCAACAGCAATGAAGCTGCAAGAACCGTTGCTTTGTAAATCTCTGTGCTCATGTTTCTCTCCTGACTTCGGATTCATTTCAAGGGGCCCGGATTCTTCTGGGGGGCCCCCAATCTTTTCGAGGGGCCCGCGTTCTTTTTGAGCAGGCTGCGGAAAAACTCGTTCGTGCGGGTAGGCCGGGGCTTCATCCCCGGCAAGAGGTCAATTAAATCAACGTGGGCTTCAGCCCCTGAGGCATGCTTTTCTGGGAATTCACCTGCTTCACCCCTTTTTTCCGCAACCTGCCAAGGAAACGTTGGCACTCATGTAGACTTATGACCCAGCAAACGGGGCTGGTTGAACAGCAGTTCGAGATAGCGATGCAGGTGGTCGATGCACTGTGCGGCAATCTCCGGGCCACGCCTGGCTTTTGCCAGAATGAACGCGCCCTGGATGGTGGCCTGGGTGTAAAGCGCCAGGCTTTCGGCGGTCCATTTGGGATGCATGCCACGCTGGCGCATGGCTTCTTCGATGTCCGGGATGAGGGTTTCGGCGTGGCCGCTGATACTGCGGTTACACGCCTCGCGCAGGGCCGGGTGGGTGTCGTATACCTCCTGCACCATGGTTCCCACCAGGCAGGTATAGTCGGGCAGATCGCCGAGCAGAATGTATTTGCGGAAATCGACGTAAGCGAGCAGCCGGTCGAGGGGATCGGCGTGGCTGCGAAAAGGCGCGGAAGCGAACACGCCGCCGGTGATCTCGTTCCAATAGTCGGCGGCGGCCAGGGCCAGGGCTTCCTTGCTGTCGAAGTGGTGGAAGAAGCTGCCCTTGGTAAGCCCGGCGGCTTCGCAAATATCTTCGATTCGCGTGGCCGAGTAGCCCTTGGCGCGGATCACGTGCAGTGCCGCGTTCAACAGCCGGGTCTTGGACTCATGCCGGGATTCGTGTCTTGTTTCAGTCGGATTCATCTGCATACCAACCAGTTGGTATTAAACATACCCACTGGTCGGTACGTTGTCAAGAGGTTTTCCAGCCCCTCCGCAAAAAATCAGCCAGGCCGCTTTTCCGAAGCCATCAGCAGCACCGGCAACATGCGTCGGGCGCGCGAGCGCATGGCGCAGACCGGGTCGCCGCGGGCATTCTCCAGAAGTGTCAGCACCTCTTCCCGCAGGCTCGCATCGGCAACGGCGAGGTTGGCCAAGGCCTCAAGCGCCATGGCGCGCAGGCCGACGCGCTGGGCTTCGGCCATTGCGCGCAGCAAGCCTGCCAGCCGCTTGCGCTGAGCGGGCGTTGCCGTGTTCAGAGCCGCCGCCATGGCAATATACCCGTGGGCCTGCCATTGATCGTCGCCAAGTTCGCTCATTAGATCGATCAACACGTCGGCATAGTTCTTAAGCACGCCGGGTTCGCGGGCGCTGACGCGGCGAGCCAGGTCGGCAGCGCATCGGCGGGCGGACGGCTCAGGCGAAAGCAGTTCCTTCACCAAATCGCGCGTAGCAGCGCGCCGGGGCGGCTTTCGGCGCAGAAAATCGCGCGTTGCCGCTACAGAATCCGCCTCTTTCCATCCGCGCGGAATCCACATCGTTCGTCCTCGCGGCGTAAGTATAGCTCCTTTGTCGCTCGCCCGCGCGGCGTGGAACTTCGTCCGCCTGCCCTGCGTAACCTTTGAAGAATATTGAGGTGTCCGTATGCGCTGGACGACTGCGCTTGCTGCTTCCATTTTTCTTTTGCCCATTCCGAATTTCGCGCAGACCAACATCGCCATCGACGATCTCGCGCATCATCCCCTGGAGGCGAACTTTCCCTCCGGCGGCCGGCTTGACCTGCGCATCCGCTCGGCTGAGATTCACATCGTGGGCAGCGATGAAAACAAGGTCAAGGTCCGCGTGGAGGGCAGCCGCGGCAGCGAGTCAACCGATATCGATGCGCGCTTCGAGAGCTCCGGCGATTCCGGGAAACTGCGCGTTCGCGGCGGTCCGGACAACGATGTGAAGATTACTGTTCAGGTTCCAAGGAGCTCAAACCTGGTGGTGCGCATCTTCGCCGGCGATGTCGAGGTCAACGACATTACCGGAAACAAGGACATCGAGTTGAGCGCGGGTGATTTAACCATCGGCGTTGGCAACGCGGCCGACTACGCGCATGTGGAAGCGTCAGTGAGCACTGGCGACATCAATGCAAGCCCCTTCGGCGAGTCGCGCGGCGGGCTGTTCCGGTCGTTCGAGAAATTCGGCAAAGGCAAATACAAGTTGGTGGCCCACGTCGGCGCCGGCGAGCAAAGGCAAATACAAGTTGGTGGCCCACGTCGGCGCCGGCGATTTGACGTTGAAGTAAATAGGCTACGATCGCACATACATCCGAAGGATGAGACTCTTGTCGCGCTGGTAGGTCGTGGTTTCAACCCCGACAATCTTTGCGGCCCGGTAGGTCGGCGTTTTCAACCCCGACGACTCTTTCGGGCTGGTAGGTCGGGGTTTTAACCCCGACATTCTTTGCGGCCTGGTAGGTCGGGGGTTTCAACCTCCTCAATCTCGTCGGCTTGGTAGGTCGGGGTTTCAACCTCCACAATCTCGTCGGCCTGGTAGGTCGGGGTTTCAACCCCGACAATCAAACGGGCTCAACAGACGTGGGCTTTAGCCCCTGAGGTACGCTTCTTCGTCATCCGGATGATGATCTGAAACCCGTGCCCCTGAGCCACTCGGGCGCGGGGTCGAGTTGATCGAAATAACGAGTGTGCACAAATGCATGGCCAGTCAATCCCCTTTTCTCCGGATTGGCCGCAATGTAATCAAGCTGATTTTGAAAATCCTCCGCGTCGCGAATGCGGTGCTCATGGAATCCCGTCTGCCAGACTTCCCCGCCAAATTGTGCGCGCAGGCTGTGCGAAAAACCACCTTTGATGCATTGGGCGCAGCGCTCGACCGTCTGATTCGCCGAAGGAGTCAGCAGCACATGAAGGTGCTCCGGCATGACAACGAACCCATGCAACAGATAACGGCCCTGCTCCCGATAGTGAAACAACGTGCTCACCAGCAGTTCAGCGTTGGCAATTCTCACAAACAGAGCACGCCGCTGGTGAGTCGAAGTCGTAATGGCGTAAGTCTCCATGGCAAAGTGACAGAAGCATACCTCAGGGGATAAATCCCCGTCGATCCGCATCGCACAGATGTCGGGGTTGAAACCGCGACCTGCCGGACAGACACCGCCCTACAAATCTTTGCAGTTAATTACGGCTCCCTGGCGCACAATCATGAAAGAGAAGCCGGATTGAAAACTTAATCGGCTTCTGGAGACCCAGGGGAACGAAAAAATACCCCACCCCTCCCCCACTTTTGCTCCATCCCCCTGAAACGAAACAAGTTCCATTGAAAAATCCACTTTCGCCCCCCCGAAACAAAGGACTTGCGAATCGGAACGGCCGAGGTGTCGCCGCGCGCTTTCACGCCGTCGGCTTCTCCGGGGGCGGCAGCGAGGCCAGGAAGCGCCGCGCGAATTCGCTGCTGTACTCCTCAAGCAGTTCCCTCACCCGCTCAGGATCGTCGGACTTCACAATCAGCCCCGCGTGGTGGTGCTTCTTCATGCGATGCACAATCTCCGCCGCGTCAAAGCCGCTGGTGTCCGGCTCGGCCGTCTGGGACAGGCAGATGACGCTGCCGGAGTAGCCCTCCTGCGTTGCCGGCAGCGTATAGCTCTCGGCCCGCAGGTTCATCACTTCAAGCCGCGCCCACTCGCGCCACAGATTGACGCCGGTCGAAGCTTCCACAAGGTCGGCAATGAACGCTCCGCCCACCCGCGCGGCGATCTCAAGAAAGTAGAAGCGGCCGTCGGCGTGGGCCTTGATGTATTCGCCATGCGTGACGCCTCGGATCATGCCGAGGGCAGGCGCAAGGCGGGCGTTGAGCGCGGTCAAATCCGCCCAGTCGCTGCTGCCGCGGTCGACGGTGCGGGTAGTGAAGACGCCGCCCTCGTGCATCACCTGCATGGGTGGGCGGCCGTACTGGTGGGCGACGGCGAAGACCACCTTCCCCTCGCTCACGATGGAGTCAACGTGGAAAATGTCGCCGGGGACAAACTGCTCCAGCAGGAAGCGGCTCTGGCGGTCGCCCAGTTCGTCGAGGGCGCGCCATAGCTGCTCCGGCTCGTGGATCTTGCGGATGCCCAGTGCCGATGCTTCCGACCGCGGTTTGAGCAGCCAGGGCGCGGGAACATGATTCATGTAGGCGCGCAGCTCGTCGTAGTTGAGCACGCGGCAGAACTCCGGCACCAGGAAGCCCGCATCCAGCGCGCCGATGCGCATAGCCAGCTTGTCGCGGTAGTAAGCGGACGCCGTCACGCCCATGCCGCGGATGCGCATGTGCTCACGAATCTGCGCGGCAGTTTCGAGATCGAACTCGTCCAGGGCAACAATCCGGTCAAAACGCTTGCTGCGCGCCATCCAGGAGACGGTGTTGAGAATCTGTTCGATGGTCAGGTCGGGAGGCGTGGTGACGATGTCTTCCAGCGCCTCGCGCGGCCAGTCGGCGTCGCGCAGCTTGTCCACGGTGAGCAGCGTGGGTTTCACGCCCATCTCCGCGCATTGGCGCATGAAGTCCTGGCCTTTTTCGTAGCTGGCAATACAGAGAATCCGCTCGGTCGTGTCGGCCATCGATCCCTCGCTGCGTGGAATGAGAACCCACTGCTCGAACCGCTTTTGTTCTTGCCGGTCCGAGGTAGGTCCGGGCTTCAGCCCGGACACTTATCGCGCATATTGGAGCAGGGCTTTAGCCCCTGAGGTTTGGTCGTGGAAGGAAGAGCATACCCCAGGGCCTGAAGGCCGGCATGTCTTGCGGCTTGAATGTCAGGGCTGAAGCCCTGACCTACCGTCGCCGGTTTTTCCTGCTCAATTCTTGATTGCTGTTCAATTGTGGAGTTTCCGTGATTCCGGTTTGGACTCCAAGTGAGGATAGTTCTACCATAGACGGGGCGCGAAGCCGCTGGATCAGGCGGCAGAAAATTCAAAGAACGGATACTGATGCTCTCAGCCATCGCAATCACTGAACTCCACGACGAACTGACGGAGCGCTGGCACTTGGATTCGTGCTATACGGACGCCGGCGTGGATGACGAATGGCTTCGCCTGGTGGCTCGCCAGCATCGCGCCAACTTCGAGCTGTGGCACATTGAAGACGAAGCGCGCGCTCCCGGCGCAACAGAAGCCGAGCTTGCCGATGTCAAGCGGCGCATCGACACGACCAACCAGCGCCGCAACGACCTGGCCGAGCAACTGGACCATGCGCTGCTCGATTGGCTTCAGGCTCGCGCGCTGCCCAATCCGGATGCGCCGCTGCATTCCGAGTCTCCCGGCCTGATCATCGACCGGCTCTCCATTCTGGCGTTGAAGATCTACCACACCCGCGAAGAGGCCGGCCGCACGGACGCGCCAGACGGACACGGAGAGCGCAACCAGGACCGGCTGGTCATCCTCACCGAGCAGCGCAGCGACCTGGCCAACTGCCTGGACTCGCTGTGGCAGCAGACCCTCGAAGGCAAGCGGCGATTCAAGCTTTACCGGCAGTTGAAGATGTACAACGACCCCTCGCTCAACCCCGCCGTTTATCGTAAACTCGCCAGGGAACCGGGGCTCTAGCAATGGTGAATGCGCCATTGGCCGGGCGTCCCCATTGACGTACTGCGGGGTAATGCGTATAAAGATGGCCTGAGCAGCGTTATTCCCTGGCGCATGTTCCCAGTCGGGCGACGGCCAGCCGGGAATGCGTTCCAGGAAAAAGGGGCTCGCGGTAAACTCATGATGCAAGAGGCCCGACCAGTGGCGCACGATCGTAAAAAAGAACCCTCCCCTTCAGGCAAATCTGGCGGTCATTCCTCCACGGGTACTGGACCCGCATTCCAGCATTACCAGGCCGCCGTGGGGCTGCTGCAACAGGGCAAATTCGAGAAGGCCCTGGCTGGATTTGAAAAGCTGCTGCCCGCCGCGCCTATCGAATTGCTGGACCGCTGCAAGATGTATATCCTCACCTGCCAGCGGCAACTCGAGAGCAAGCGCCTCACCTTCCTTACGCCCGAGGAGCACTACGACTATGCCATCTCGCAGCTGAATACCGGCTACTACGAGGAGGCGCGGGAGCAGTTTGACGGGATTCTTCACGGCCACCCGGAAGCGGACTACGCGTTTTACGGGCTAGCCCTGCTGGATGCCATCACGGGACGAACCCAGGATTGCCTGGCCAACCTCGGCCGTGCAATCGAATTGAACCCGAAAAACCGGCTCCAGGCGCGTGCCGATAACGACTTTCAAAGCATGGTGGACGATCCCCGCTTTACCGAATTGCTGTATCCTGAGATTCCGTAAGGCTGTTGCCTGATCCTGTGCGGTTTCGCTTTGACAGGTAAGTCTCTTTTTGTTCGGTAAGGTTTTGCTTTGAATTCTTCGCCGCCAGATAACGGTCACTTGTCGCTCGAATCGCCCGCCCGCTATGAAGCCCCTGCTTCGGCAGAAGCCATGCGCGTGGTGGCTATAGGCGGCGGCACCGGCCTCTCCACCCTGCTGCGCGGCTTGCGCGAGCACGTCACACCAGTTGGCCCGTTCGCCAAGCCCGGAGTCATCTCCGACCTGGCCGCCGTGGTCACCGTGACGGACGACGGCGGTTCCTCCGGCCGCCTGCGCCAGGATTTCAACATGCTCCCTCCCGGCGACCTGCGCAACTGCATGGTGGCGCTCAGCGAGGAAGAAGACCTGCTGGCACAACTGTTCGCGCATCGCTTCCGCGGCGGCGATGCGCTCAAGGGGCACAACTTCGGCAACCTCTTTGTAGCCGCCCTCACCGAGATTACCGGCGACTTTGCCCACGCCATTCAACTGGCGTCGAAGATCCTGGCAGTCCGAGGCAAAATCTACCCGGTGACGACGACCAATGCAACGCTGGTGGCGCACATGGACGACGGCTCGGTGGTGCGCGGCGAAACCAAGATCACCGCCAGCCGCAGGCGCATTGTGGAACTGACGCTCGATCCGCCGGACGCCGCGCCGCTCCAGGAGACGCTCGATGCCATTGAGCGCGCCAACCTGATCACGGTGGGGCCGGGTTCGCTCTACACCTCGCTCATTACCAATCTGCTTGTCGACGGAATTCCCGCCGCGCTGGCCCGCGCGCCCGGCATCCGCGTCTACATCGGTAACCTGATGAGCCAGGCCAACGAGAGCCTGGGGCTGACTGCTTCAGAGCACATCGAGCGCATCTACGAGCACACCCGGGCGCCCATCTTCGACTGCGCGCTCATCAATACGGGGGTATTTTCAAAGGAAACGATGGCCCGCTATGCCGCCGAGGGCGCGGCGCCCATCATCCCCGACATCGAGCGAATCGAGGCGCTGGGGGTCCGCTGCATCACAGGCAACTTCGCCAGCGAGGACAGCGTAGTCCGCCACGCGCCGGGACGCGTAACCGGAGCGCTTCTGGCGCTGGGCCGCACCGGCGCCGCGCTTCGCGCAGAATAGATTTCTCTTTCCCGCCCTATCCGCGCTGAAGTAAAGTAGGTTTTCGCAGGCCAAAGCAGTTCCCCACGCGCTCTACTCAAAAGGGCGATAGAAAGTGGAGACTCTCCGCGGCCGGCGGAATCGATCTGGAGGAACCATGCGCAAGACCGGAATCTACATCACTCTAGGCTGCTGCCTCTTGGCAACGGCCATCCTCGCCTGGGCACAAGCGAACAGGAAACCCGGCCTATGGGAGATGACCAGCACTATGACCTGGCAACAGTCGCCTATGCCCCCAGGAATGACGATGCCGGCCAATTCCCCATTTGGAGGGGGGCCGCGCACCACCCAGGTTTGCCTTACGCAGGCCATGATCGACAAGTACGGCGCACCCATGCCGTCGAGCCAACGCGGCCAGTGTCAGATCTCCAATGTCGCGCTCAAGCCCACAAGCATGAGCGCCGACTGGATATGCACCGGCATGATGGCGGGCAAAGGGTCCTTGGAGTCGTCCTGGACCGACCCTGACCACGCCATCGGCAAGGTGCACTTTGTGGGAACCATGCAGATGGGCCCGAATTCCAGGCCGATTGAGTACACGATGGAATCCTCCTCGGTGTACAAGGGAGCGGACTGCGGCAGCGTGCAGCCAATGGCCATGCCTGCGGAAAAATAAAACTGCAAGATCGCGGCGCAGGTCCCGGAGGGACCGTATGAAAATAGCTCAGGGCAAGCGAAGCGCTGCCCTGGGAACGCGATCCATAATGTGCCTCGCGCCCCGAAGTGGGCGCTGCGACATTCTCACGCAGGCCCAAAACAAATTCATGCGATTTCCCTGAGATTCTCTCTTGAAAAGCAAGCGTTTTCGGCGGGGATGCATTGGATTTTCAAGGCATGACGGGTCTATCCCTCCGATGTTTTGTGGGGCCGAGCGGAGCTCTGCCCGCCCGGCCCTCGGT
>JBEKFD010000098.1:0-20416 GCA_050013495.1 Occallatibacter sp.
GAAAGCCTGCCGCGCCTCAATGACATATCCATCGGTTGGGGCGTATTCGTGTTTGCCATCGTCGTCTCCGTCGCCGCCGGAACCATCTTCGGCCTTGCCCCCGCGTGGCTCACAAGCCGCCTGGATTTGACGGCGACGCTCCGCCAGGAAGGTCGTGGCTCCAACGGCTCCCGGCGACGCTCGCGCTTGCGCCATGCTCTGGTGATTGGTGAATTAGCACTTTCCCTGGTGCTGATGATCGCCGCCGGCCTTTTGCTGCGCAGCTTCTGGGACTTGTTCAAGGTGCAACTCGGCTTCAATCCCACTCGGGTCGTGGCAATCGAGACCTCGCTGCCGAATCCTAACGATCCCAATACCGACATTTACCACACCGCCACGCAGGAAGCGGTGTTGCTTCGCGAAGTTCTGCGCCGCAACCGGACGATTCCGGGCGTGGAAGAAACCGCCGTCAGCGATCGGGCGGCCATTCCCCTCGGCCATAGCCAGAACGATCGCAGAGCGGTTCCATTGTTTCGCGAGGGCCAGGAAGCGCAGAGCAACCAGCCCCCGCTGATCGACACATCGATCGTCTCACCGGAATACTTCCATCTGCTCGATATGACTCTCCTGCGTGGACGCCTCTTCGCCGATCAGGATGTTGAAGTCACGCCCTTGATCGCAGTGATCAATCAGGCCGCCGCGCGCATGTACTGGCCCGGCAAAGATGGGAAGGGCGAGGATCCGGTCGGCAAGCGAGTCCGTTTGTTGGGTCGTTTGGGCCGTGCCAGGCCGGAATGGACCACAATCGTCGGCGTTATTGCCGATGCACGCACGGAATCGCTTGCGGACGCCGGCATTCCGCAGATCTACCTCGACATCTACCAGCGCCCCGCCAAGTTTCTTGCGTTCTACCTGCGTGGACAGGTCGATCCCGCCGCCATCTCCGCGCAGGTGCGCACACAGATCCAGTCCGTCGATGCGGAGCTTCCCGTCTTCCGCGCAGAGACCTTGGACGACATTCTCTCCTCTTCTCTCTCCGTGCGGCGGTTCTCAATGGAAATGGAGGCGCTGTTTGCCGCAACTGCCCTGCTGCTCGCCGCACTGGGAATTTATGGGACCATCTCCTTCCTGGTCAATGAGCAATCGCGCGAGATCGCCATTCGCCTCGCACTGGGCGCGCAAAGGAGCAATATCCTCAGGATGGTTTTGCGCCAGGGCCTCGGCTTGGCCGGCGCCGGCGCCGGCGTAGGACTGGTGGGCGCGCTTGTTGTTTCTCATCTCATGGCCGGCCTGCTTTACGGTGTCTCGCCCTACGACCTCTCCACTTTCGCCGGCGTCACCATTGTGCTCACCGCCGTCGCCATCGCCGCCAGCTACATCCCGGCGCTCCGCGCCATGCGGCTCGATCCGCTGGTGGCGTTGCGCTGTGAGTAGCCTCTATCGGTCGTGCCGCCCGAGTGCCGGATTCGATTGAATGCTCTTGCGATGGAAAAGGGAGGAACCATGAAACTCGACCGATGGAAAGCTGGAGTCTGGAAATTTAACGGATGGTCTCGAGAGGAGTTACCCATGAAGAAGATTCTTACTCAGTACGGAGTGTGTGCGCTTGCGTTCGCTCTGATCGCGCCGTTGGCGCAGGCGCAAGCCCAGGCCCAACCGCAGCCGGCAGGATTGCAGGCTGCCTTCGGAAAAGATGCCGCAACGCTTTCCGACAAATTCACCGGACTCGCGCGGGTTATGTCGGGCAAGTACGACTGGAAGCCCGGCCAGGGCGTTCGCTCCGTCGGCGACGTGTTCAACCTCATCGTTAAGGAGAACGGCATGCTCGCCTGCGTGCTCTCGGGCACACCGAATACGGGGGCACCGCCCGCGCCCATTACCGATCCGGAGAAAATGCAGGAAGCTCTGAAAACTTCTTACGTCAATCTGCAAAAAGCGATTACGGGACTTTCCGACAACGACCTGCAGGCGCCGGTGAAACTGTTCGGAAGAGACATGACGAAGCAGGGCGCGCTGATGCTGATTCTCGAAGATCAACACGAGCATTTGGGGCAGTCGATCGCGTACGCGCGCACTAACGGCGTGGTTCCGCCCTGGTCTAAGTAGGAGCGCCGCGGGGCGATCTGGCCGCCGCTGTGGAACTGTGGGCCGCTGCGATTCCATCCGGAATACGCCTCAACAACCTGTGGTGAAGGTCAGGTTTTGAAAGGGCACGGCTTCAGCCTTACACTTGCAGCGCATGAAACTAACGCGTCGAGAGCATTTGCGTACTCTTGGCACGGCGGCATTGGCTTCCACAGCGCCGCCTTGGGCCGCTTGCCTCGCTTCCGCAGCCGCGCAACAGTCCACCTTGCGCCAAGCCGCCGCCTCCGCCGGCCTGGTTTACGGCTCCTGCAGCGACGAACAATTCGCTCAACAGCCGCCCGCCTATCAGAAGCTCTTCCTCAGCCAGTGCGCTCTCTACGCGGGCATACTCTCCTGGCAGGGCATCGCGCCCGATTCCTTCCACGAAGACGATCAACGCGATCCCAATGTCGCCATCGCCCTCGACGCCGGCCTTAAGCTCACCGGCGCGCATCTGCTATGGCATGAGCACACTCCGGCGTGGCTCGAATCGCTCCCGCACACCCAGGCGCAACAGGCCGCCGCCGGGCACATCCAGCGTATCGCCGGCTTCTATCGCGGCAGATGCTTTTCATGGAATGTCGTCAACGAAGCAATCAATCCACGCGACCACGCCGCCGACGGGCTCCGCGTCGACAGCCCGCTCGTTCGCGCGCTAGGCCCGGACTTCTTCGAAGCTGCTTTTCGCGAAGCCCGCACCGCCGACCCCACTGCTCTTCTGCTCTACAACGATTACGACCTCGAACTTGATACACCCGACCAGCAAGCCCGCCGCAACGCACTCTTCCATCTTCTCGACCGCCTGCAGAAGGCGCAGGTTCCCATCGACGGCGTCGGCCTCCAATCCCACCTGAAACTCGCCCGTTTCGCCGACTTCCATGAGAAGCAGTACCGTACGTTCCTTCACGATCTGTCGCAAGCTCTCGACGAGCCCTCAGTCGTAGCGCTTGTCACCTGGGGTCTTTGCGATCCCTACAGCTGGCTGAACCACAACGCATATTTTCCCCAATTTGCGCGCCCCGATGGATTGCCTCAGAGGCCGTTGCTCTTCGACGCCCAATTCCGCTCCAAGCCCGCCTACGACGCCGTATTGCACGCACTGCAACATGCGCCGAGGCGTGTCCCTCAGGCCGGCTGAATATTCGCTGCGGCCACGCCATAACCGTCCCCGGCGGCACGGAAGGCCCCGGCTTACGATGGTCCATTGTGAGCAGACAACCGTCTGGGCCACTCTTAGGATCATGTGTGTGGAAGAAGTGGGACCGGCGCTACAAGATCGAGTCCGCTTCCCCTTGCGAGTGAGGTTACGGCATGGAAACAATTTTGGTGGTTCTAGTGGTGCTTTTTCTGCTCGGTGGCGGGGGCTGGGGATATTCGCGGTGGCGCCGCTAACGCGGCTGCCGGATAAACACGTACACGTGCTGTTTCAACCTATTTGCGGGATGCCGGGAAGAAGATCGGCTCCGAACTCGACACAGTAATTCACTGCTCACGGTTCAAAGAAGGGGCCGCTTCATGATAAAGAAAAGCCGCATCGAGATCGAAAGAAAGATCCTCTCACGCGTAAAAAAGGAGATGGATCAACCGCGACTGACCGCGTCGGTCCGCAACGGTTTCAGCGCCCGGGCCCTACCGGCCGCGGAGAAGCCTGCTGCCCGTTCTGCGAAAGCGTGAGTCCTGGTCTTCTCAGAGCCCACCCCACGCAACTCCAATCTGCTCAATTCTGCCTATCTTAGGCACGACTGGCAGACTTCGATCGAGTTCGCCTAATGGCAGAAGAAGGGGGTCCCTCAGCGCTAAGCTCGGGTAATCGATCCAGCAGGACCGCATTCAGCAGCGACTTGTGAACCTTGATGCGACCGTTGTATTCGATAAAACCGAGCTTGCGAAATCGATTCATGAAGAAGCTGACTCGGGAGCGGGTGGTGCCCACCATCTCCGCCAGGGTCTCTTGCGAAATCTTTGGAAGATATTGTTCCGGCTCGCCCGGCTTGCCAAATTCCGCCATCAATAACAGAATCCTCGCCAGGCGCTTTTCACTGGAGTTGAAAAGCTGATCGACCAAGTCGGCTTGAACGCGCATGCTGCGCTCCAGCAGGAACTTCAAGAAGCGTTTTGAGAAGCTATGCTCGTCATGCATTACACGGATCATCTCTCCGCGGCTGATTCTGAGAGCGGTGCAGGCGGTAATGGCAATGGCTGTGGACAAACGCAATCCAGGCATCGCCGCAAGTGCTTCCTCTCCCACAAAATCACCTGCGGTCATGATTGAGATGGTCGCTTCCTTGCCGCCGGTTGAAACAACTGATACCTTTGCGCGGCCTTTCTGAAGATAAAAAATCGAGTCTGCAGGGTCTCCTTGCGAAAAGAAGGCTTCCTTCGGAGCAAATTGGATGATTCTCCGCCCCAGCCCAGCTTGGGCCAGGAAGGCGGAGGCGTCGAACCCGGACTTTTCAAGATTAACCATCTAACGGGATCCTCCCGAACGCGGCCCTGGCAAGATTTCCACTGGAAGCTGGCTCAATGATACGGGCTCAAGAATTCGCCAAGACTCTAGAGGCAAATGGCGTTTGCGCTATGCACAAATTGGCCCAGAGCTGTTTATGGCATCAAGAGCTGTTTTCGTTTGGCTGATTTTCCCGCGACGCAGTGCGCGTTTTTCAGTGACTTCGCAGGAGACTCGCAGAGCTGGCGTTTGACCGGCGGCAGGATTCCAGCGATAGGGGAGGGTTACAGCTCGCGGCCAACCAGCGCTTTGGACTGACCGAGGAGATGGACGATTGTCTGCGTGATCGGCGACGGGATATCGCTGCGAAAAGAAGGCTTCTTCCGGAGCCAATTGGATGATTCTTCTCCCCAGTCCGGCCCTCGCCAGAAAGCGGCGGCATGAAATCGGGGTCTTTCAATTTCGGCCATTGAATGGCCTACTTTCGCTTTCGGCCATCGCAGGGTTACAGCCAGGGAGCGCACCTCCTGGGTAGAACTTGCACCTTGTCCGGTTGCACACGTTCATTAGAAATCCGCGTGTCAATCCACCTGCGAGGAGGCAGGCTGTCCAAGTTTGCTCATCTTTCCGGCGGCGCCTGATTTAGTTTGAATGGCGTGACGTCAAAGCACGGAAGGGAATCGCGCGGGGAATCTCAACTTAGAAGCGATCGCCATGATAGCTTTAATTCGATAAAAGCTTCACGCTCCATGGCAAGATTTGGTATGTAAAGGAAAAACGGAACCGATGCTTCCTGCAAACAAGACGCGTGATTTAGCCCGCAACCTCGTCGCTCGCGAGGCCGAAGCAAGTACGACCTCCTTGCAAACAGAACCTGCAAGTGTGCGCGTCTATGAGAGACTGCGCCGGCAACTCGGCGCACCCGTCGGTGTTGACGGATTCCAGGCGCTCGCTTCCCGTGCCTTGGCCCTGGCCAAGTCGGAATCTCCCCGGCTTAGCGCGGTGCAAGTAACGGCGAATGGAGGCTTGCGCGGTCTCGGCGAAGTTGAATCCGAGATAGACACGGATGAGGACGGCGAGGTCGGAGTCAATCTGATTGCGCAGCTCCTCGGGCTGTTTCTTACCTTCCTTGGCGAGGCTACAACGCTGCGTTTGATTGAAGATTTACGCCTCCAGGTTGACGACAGGACAGAATCGGTAACAATCCCAGCGGACACAGGATACTCGGGGGCCGATGGACCGGTAATGGCTGCGGCTTTCGAGGACCTGCTGTTGGAAATTGACCGGCTGAGGAATGTGAGCGAACGAATTGAAACCCTCGCGGACATGCATCCCGGCATGGAAGACGGACTCCTGAGTGTCGCGGGAAACATTCGCAGTATTGCCACCGTTTTGGACGTTTTCACGCTCATCCGAAGCAAGGCTGGCGGTTCGCAGGAAGACGGACCTAGTCCAGAAACGAATCGCTACATGAATTGAGCCGCGTCTGCGCCACTTGGAGAGCGGTTCTGGAAGTCGAATACAGCAACTGCGAGGACACTTTCGAAAAGGCGGAAACGCCGCCCCGGCCGCAACGAAGCATGCAACGGTTGTTGAAATCCGCAACCTGGAACAATGCACGGTTGAACATGACGACTTCACCAAAAATGCGAGATTTGGCCCAGCGTCTTCTCGCTTACGAAGCCTTTGCGGACAAGACCTCCGAGCTTGCGGACTCCGCAACCCTTCGCGTCTATGAGAAGCTGCGCCTGGGTCTTGGTGAGTTTGCCGGAGTCGCGGCCTTCCACGCGCTCGCTTTTCGCGCCTTGACGTTGGCCAGAACTGAAGCCCCCAGTCTTGGCGCGGTGCGGGTCTCCACGGATGGAGCCTTACAAGGCCTGGGTGAGATTGAACAACCATTGGATATCGACAAGGTTCGGGCTGGCGAGTTTCCGGCTGGCGAAGGCGGAATCATCCTCATCGCCCGCTTACTCGGCCTGCTTCTTCTCTTCCTTGGTGAAGCCTTAACATTGAGCCTGCTGCGGGTTACCTGGCCAGGCGCAGCCTTCGACGATCGCAATTCCGAGAACGGGAGAAAAGCGTGAGCACCCAAGACAAAGTGAAGATCAACAAACTAACCACTGGAGTTCCGGGCCTCGACGAAATTGTGGGCGGCGGGTTGCCCGAATTCTCGTTCAACATCATCGCAGGCGCCCCCGGAAGCGGCAAGACGACGCTGGCGCATCAGTTTGTGTTCGCCAATGCTACCCCGGATCGTCCTGCGCTCTATTTCACGGTTCTGGGCGAATCAACCATAAAAATGCTGCGATACCAACAGCAATACACATTCTTCGATCCAGCCATGCTGCCGGACTCCATTCGCTTCATCAACCTGAGCCAGGTTGTCCTCGAACAGGATCTGGGCGCCGTCCTGGCGGAGATTACCAAGGAAGTTGAAAAAGCTAACCCCGCTGTTGTGGTTGTTGACTCCTTCCGCACCATGGTTCGGAAGCCGGAAAGCGACATGGACTTGCAATCCTTCATTCAACGGTTGGCCCTGTTTCTGGCTAGTTGGCAAGCTACAACTTTCCTGATCGGTGAATATGCGGAGGAGGAGCTACGCGACAACCCCATCTTTACCGTCGCCGATGGCCTGTTCTGGCTGCGCCAAACGGCGGAGCGCAATTCAATTGTGCGGAAGTTGCAGATCATCAAACTGCGCGGTCAGGATTCTGTGCCGGGGCTGCACACATTCCGCATCACCGATGCCGGAGTGCAAGCCTTCTCGCGCACCTTTGGGCTGACCGCACGCAAGAGAAACCCGCCTAGCAACCGGCGCCTTTGCTTCGGTATTCCGGAGTTGGACAAGATGCTGGATGGCGGCGTTCGCGAAGGCGATAGTGTACTCATAGCGGGGTCCTCGGGAACCGGAAAATCTGTCTTGGCAACCCAATTCATTGCTGAAGGCGTACACCGCGGGGAACCGGGAATCGTGGCGGTTTTTGAAGAGCGCCCGGAAGCGTACGCGGAGCGGGCCACCAGTTTAGGTTTGGATCTGGAAACGCCGCAGAAAGACGGGAAACTCACAATCCTTTACCTCCGTCCCCTCGACCTCTCGGTGGATGAAACCATGCAGTCGATTCTCGATGCTGTTCAGAAGATCGGCGCCAAACGCCTTGTGATCGATTCCCTGGCGGGCTTTGAGATGGCTCTGTCGCCCGGGTTCCGTGCCGACTTTCGCGAATCGCTTTACCGCATGATCTTCGCACTGACGGGGATCGGGGTAACGATTCTAAGCACGGTTGAGGTGGATGAGTCTTTCACTGAATTCCCGTTCAGTACCTATTCAATTTCATTTCTCACCGATGACATCATCCGGCTGCGGTACGTATCCATCGATGGCCAGCTTCGCAAGATCATGGTGGTAATCAAGATGCGCGGCGGAAATCACGCCAAGGATATTCGCGAGTATGAAATCACGTCCAAGGGCGTGGTTATCCTCGGCAAACGCCTCACAAACTTTCAGGGGCTTATCAGCGGAGTTCCCGTGCATTCGGACGGGCCCAACTCGACGGAAGAGCCTTCGCTGGATACGGGAATCGGAAGTAGAAGCTGAGGCCCCCCACGCCGCTCGCTCGACCGGATCGCCGAAGATGACCGGCACTGGGCCTCTGAGCGGTTCCGCGCTGTCCCGGTTCATGCTTGGATAATCTTCAGGTAGCCGTCCGAACTGCATCGGCCCTTTACACCTTCACAAATATCTTCTTTCGGTACAAAATCCACACAGGAATAAAGCAATAGGCCAGCGTAAAGCATGAAAACGCAAAAGCCGCCCAGCCCGGCGTGGGCATGTGCACAAAGACATGATTGGCCATCCAACCCATTGGGGTGGAGTGCGTTCCGTTGCCGGCCGGAATCGAGATATGGTCCAAAATCCCCGGCACAATCTCGCTGAACATGTACGCCGTAATTGCATTTGACCCCAGCACCAGCCACGGGTATACCAGCCACTTGCTCTCGCCGCGCCCCCATCCCCGCACATCCATCACCAGGTAGGACAGCGTAAGCACCGTCAGCGACCATCCCGCCGCCACCAGCACAAATGAGCTCGTCCACATGTTTTTGTTCAGCGGAAACTCGAGCGACCACAGGTAGCCCAGCGCCAGGCAAGTCATGGCGCCCGTCGCCAGGCCCATCGCCGTTGCTTTCGCCGCTCGCTGACCGCGCAGCCACATTCCCGTCAGCAGCCCCAACAACGCCGTCCCAATGGCCGGAAGATCGCTGAGCAGCCCTTCGGGATCGCGCAGGTTATGCGGATCAGGGCCGCCCCACTCGAGATAGAGATGGTGCGGCATCAGTAGCCGGTCAAGCCAGCTCACCAGGTTCATCCGCATATCCATGAATGGAAAATCCCGCACCGGCATCCCTGCCCCCGGCACCGGAACCCAGCGCAGCAGCACCCAGTAGCCCACCAGCGAAACCACTAGCGCCACAATCTTGGTCGATGCGCGCTGGTCCCAGATGTAAAACAGCCCCACCACCAGGTAGCAGACCGCGATCCGCTGCAGCACGCCGTAAAAGCGCATGTATTCCCAATGGAAGAAGGGAAAGTTATTGACCACCATGCCGAGCGCAAACAGGATCACGGCCCGCTGCACCGTGTGCCAGGCAAGCTGGGATCGCGTTGCTCCGCGCTTCATCCGCGCGTGAAAGGCAAACACTATCGACGCGCCCACCACAAACACAAACGTGGGAAACACCAGGTCCGTCGGGGTCAGCCCATTCCATTGCGCGTGATTCATGAAGCGCCATGACCCCGGACCGCCATTGTTGTTCACCATGATCATGAACGCGATGGTGATGCCGCGCAGCACATCCAGCGAGAGCAGCCGCTGCGCGGGTTTCTCAATCATTGCCGGGTTGGTCATGCCTGTTCGATTCTCCGCGGAGGTCTAACGCGCAATGCCCATAACCCTACGCGCTCCGGCCCCCCGTCGCCAAGAGCCATTGTTTCCGTTCAGCTTTCAATCGCGTTTAAGCGCCACCGGATGCTTTGGCTGGTAGAGTCCAATCTCGCCTCCGCCGGGCAGCCCGATCCGCGTGATCGATCCCCATCGCTCGTTGTGCACTTCCGAGCAATGCACGCCCTTCGCAGCCAGCGCCGCCATCTCGGCCTCCAGATCGTCACACATGAAATAAAGCTCGTGCCGCCCATTCTCTTCCGCCGGATGAACCGCAATCTCCCCCGGCGGCAGCGCGAAAATCAACCATCCATGCCCCGCGTCGACCGACGGAAATCCAAGCACATCGCGCAAAAACCGCCGGTCCGCATCCTCGTCCTTGCTGTACACAATCACGTGCGCCCCAAAAATCATGCCCGCCATCCTTTCCCATGCTCTCGCACGCATCCACAACTTCACCGCACTCCCAAGCCTACTCCCGCCCGCGCACGGTATCCATGTCTGGCGCTGAAAGGTTCGCCCCCCCCGCAATCCCCGCTGTCGCTTTTGCCCCCTTCACTGCTAAACTCCCCCTTCAGGCAAATTCTGTTAATTCTGCGTGCGCCTGTTGGGAGGGGCCCTCCATGTCCGATTTTCAACCCTTTGTTTCCCCCAGCGAGAACCGGCCCGAATTCACATTCCGTGCCATTCTTCTCGGCTCCATTTTCGGCATCATCTTCGGCGCCGTCACCGTCTACGTGGGCCTGCGCGCCGGACTCACCGTGGCCGCCTCCATTCCCATCGCCGTGCTCTCCATCAGCATCCTGCGCGCCTTCGGTCGCGCCTCCATTCTCGAAAACAACATCGTCCAGACCACCGGCAACGCCGGCCAGTCCATCGCCTCGGGAGTCATCTTCACCCTTCCCGCGCTCGTCTTCCTCGGCTTCGATCTCGAGTACTGGCGCATCTTCATCCTCGCCCTCATCGGCGGATGGCTCGGCGTCCTATTCATGATTCCCCTGCGCCGCCAGCTCATCGTCCAGGAACACGACAACCTGCCCTACCCCGAAGGCACCGCCTGCGCCGACGTGCTCATCTCCGGCGAGCGCGGCGGCTCGCTCGCCAGCCGCGTCTTCCTCGGCCTCGGCCTCGGCAGCCTCTACACACTCTTCCAGAATGCCAATCTGTTCAAAGCTTGGCCTGACACGCCCGGCTACGAACCCGACCTCGGTTCCGATCACGTGCTCAAGGGCTCGGCCATCAACGCCGCCGCCACATCGGAGTATCTCGGCGTGGGCTACATCATCGGCCCTAAAGTCGCCGGGGTCATCTTCGCCGGCGGCGTCTTCTCCTGGCTCGTCGTCATGCCGCTAATCTACTTCTTCGGCAAAGGGCTCGGCTCGCCCGTTTACCCCGGCCATGTCGCCATCGCCCAGATGGGCCCCAGCGATTTGTGGGCCACTTACATCAAGCCCATGGGCGCGGGCGCCGTCGCTGCCGCCGGCCTCATCACGCTCTTCAAAACGCTGCCCACCATCTTCGGCGCGCTCGGCGCAGGCGTGCGCAGCATGCGCGAAGGCAAGTCCGCCGCAAGGGCCAGGCCCATCCGGACTGAGGATGACTTATCAATGGGCGTGGTCCTCATCGGCTCGCTCGTCATCGTCGCCCTCATGTTCGTCTTTCTCGAATTCAAGCCCGTCCCCGGCGCTTTTGTCGGATGGGCCGCCAACCTCGCCGCATCGCTCCTCGTCGTCGTCTTCGGATTCCTCTTCGTCACCGTTAGCTCGCGCATCGTCGGCCTGGTGGGCTCCTCGGCCAGCCCCGTCTCCGGCATGACCATCGCCACCCTCATGGCCACCTGCGCCGTCTTCCTCGTCATGGGCTGGACCCTCCCCGCGTACGGAGCACTCGCCATCACTATCGGCGGTGTCGTCTGCATTGCCGCTTCCAACTCCGGTGACACTTCGCAGGATCTCAAGACCGGCTACATCATCGGCGCCACGCCACGCCTCCAGCAGATCGCCCTCATGATCGGCGTTGTCGTCTCCACCTTCGTCATTGGCGGTGTGCTTTACGTGATGAACACCGGCCTGCAGGAGTTCCACACCGCCCCTCAGGCCTGGGACATCAATGCCGCTCACCCCGGCGTCACCGTCCAGTCCGACACCCAGAAGCTCCCTGATAAAATCCGCGTTGTCGCCGCCGACAAGTCCAGCACCCAGCACACCCGCACGGAATACACCATCCTCAATGCCATCGGCTCCTCTGAGCTTCAGGACGGCAAATACCTCTACTCGCCCGCATCTCATCAAATCGAGGTCCATTGGATCCAGGGCATCGGCAGCGCCGCCGCGCCCGCCCCGCAGGCCAAGCTCATGGCCACCGTCATCAGCGGCATCCTCAACCGCAAGCTGCCCTGGGGACTGGTCCTGATCGGCGTCGCCCTCGTCATCGCCGTCGAGCTGCTCGGCGTCCGCTCGCTCACCTTCGCCGTCGGCTTCTACCTGCCCATCGGAACCACGCTGCCCATCTTCGTCGGCGGCATCGTCCGCTGGCTCGTCGATCAAGCCGTCAAGCGCGCCGGCGGAGACACCTCCGAAGCCGAAAGCGAAATCTCCCCTGGCTCCCTCTTCGCATCGGGATTAATCGCCGCCGGCGGCCTCGTCGGCCTCCTCGGCGTAGCCCTGAAAGCCGTCGAAGCCACCTACTATGACAACCGCGACTTACTCAATCTCCCGCATACGTTCTTAGATAACAACTTCGTCAGCGTGCTGGCGTTCGCGATGCTGGCGTATTCGCTCTATTACTTTGCGAGGAAGCCGCTGAAGAAGTAACTTGAGCGCACCCCAACGGAAGCCCTGTGTGAGGGTAGGAATTCAGTCGGGATTGAATACTGCGCAGACCGGCCTAGGTGCGGTTATGATCGCACCTAGGCCGGTCTGCGCTCCTACCTTGCAGCGGCGGGAAGGGAACATCGCATGACTATCTGCGCTGGCATGCTTTGCACCGATGGAATCGTATTGTGCGCCGATAGCTTAGAGTCTGTGGGGAGCGTACATCGTTCTGTAGAGAAGCTGGTAGAGTTGCCAATCATTTCAAGTGCGCTGAGTGCGGTGGTGGTCTGCGCCACCGACGACGGGATATTCGCGGACGCCCTAATCGAAAGAATTGCCGAGTCGCTCAATCGTTGTCGAGGGACCTTCGCATCTGCTAGGGACGCGATAGAGAACACAACTCTCAAATACTGCACCGAAATCTGGAAGGCTCTTAGTGCTGCCTCGCAGGATAAACCAATGGCGCACATGCTCATCGGCTTGAAGACAATTGATGACCTGCGTCTCCTGGAGTTGTCTACCCCGACCGTTCGCACAATAGAATCTTGGGAGTTTATCGGATACGGCCGAGAGCTAGCGATATACAAGGCAGGCCAATATGGCCTCAAGAATATGCCCACAGATACCGCAGCCCCAATCGTTGCCTACATAGTGGACATCGTAAAAAACAACATTCAATTTTGCGGTCGCTCCACTAGTCTCGCTGTTCTGCATGGGGACGGAAATGTTGAGCACAAAAGTCAGGACTATATCGCCCAGGCAACACAGGGATACAAAAGCCTAGGGTGGCTAATTGACACTTGGGTATTCCCATTTTTGCCGCTTGTTGTTAAGGAAACCGGGGAGGATGCTTTGAGCATGATTGGAGCACTCGGGAAACCGAAGGCTGTTTGGGCTGAAAAAATACCTGAAATTTTGACCTTCCTTGTGGCTAGGAAGAAGTCGATACTTGGCGGTGAGATGCCCGCAATTCCTGAGAACCACAAGCGTAAAGTCGCAATCGGCGGCTTCTCTCTCGCTGCGACGATGATAGCGAATTCCGCCAGGCAGCTTCTCGAAGAAAATCTGCTAAGCGAAGAGTCAAATAATACCATACAGGCTAGATACACAAAGGTTAATGAGCTGTCTCAACTCGCCGGCGCTGCAGTAAATGATGGCGTGATCGACGACGAGACGATTAAGCAATCCATGGATCGTCTCTGTCTCTTGCTCACGTCGTTTCAATCTATCGAGCAGCTGAAGCTTGAAATGCCAGGGGATCAGCCGTCATCATTTGCTGAAGAATCTCCAGAGACAGAGTCTTAGAATTGCGCCGACCGCAGCGACGCGTCGTTTCTTCAAAAAAGATCAGAAAATACGGACCCACCAAGCCGCCAACAATACTACGGCCCCCTACGCCACCACCTGCAACCGCACCCCTTCATGCTCCTGCAAGCAAGCGATGATGTTGAACAGATTCGTCGCCGTCGGATTGCCCTTTGGCCCGAACATCTGGTGCAGCGTCTTCACATGAATCCCGGTCTTCTCCGCCAGCGCCGGAAATCCCAGCGTCGCATTAATGAAGTCGCGCAGAATCTCGCGCCCCAGCGCCGCCTCGCCCGCAAGCAGCGCCTCAACCGCATCGCTCAGCAGTCCGCGCCGGAACTTCTCGTCCTTCTGCACCCGCGCCTGCACTGTCTCACGAAAATCCCGCGTCAACGCCATGCTTCGCTCCTCTTCCGCCGTTTGTAGTCTTGCCAGCATTCGCCGGCAAGGGCGATGTCGTCCTGCTGCCGCTTCTTCGTGCCCCCGCAGAGCAGAATGATGATGCGATCACCGTCTTTGCCGAAGTAGACCCGGTATCCCGGACCAAAATCGATGCGGCACTCAAACACCCCGCTGCCGGCGCCCTTCACATTGGAGAAATTTCCCAAGCCCACACGGTAAAGTGCGGTCGTCACCCGGCGCGCCGCCTCGGAGTTGAGCCGGTCAAACCAATCGCCGAAGAGATTGCGCCCGTCCAGCCCCAGATATTCCCGGATCTCGACCATTGGACGTTATAGTAACATATAAATTACTAACATTCTTCCGATAAAATGGCCGATGTCAAGATGGTTACAGGTTCGGTTTCATGTGGAAAGACTGTCAGTTACTGCGCGCCTGCCAGATCGGCCATCATGCGCGCCGGGCGGCGCTCCATGAATCCAGCGGAAAGCTGCCGCAATGCGTGCTTGCCAATCTCGCGGCTTTCCATCCGCGCCTGGGAGGCTCTGGCTCTTAACAGGCTGGCGCGAAACTCAATGCGCCGCCGCTCACGGTCTTCCTGCAGGTCGGCAGCTTCGGGCAGCATGGCTTCGCAGCCTGCAAGCCGCCCCGATTCAACCGCGTGGCCTGCGAATTGTGTTTGACCGGATGTCGTTTGCGCCTGCATCGCCTTGGCTCCTGATCACAAGGTACGGGAAATTGCCCACAAAAGTTCACCCATCGGCACCGCCGGAATCCACTGCGTTACCTCTACCGCTGTTAGAAAGGCAACTTTTCATCGCTGCGTCACCCTACCTCCATCGAGCCCGGCTGCGATGCAACTCATGAATTCTGTCCACTCCCATCTTGCCTTCCCACCCAGATTGGATACACTTATTTGTTCTTCGGAGGAACCATGAAATCGTTTCCAAAAATTGCCGAACGCTCCATTTTTCGGGCCTCGCGCCTCGCTGCTCTCCTGCTCATGGCGCTTGCCTGCACCAGCATTGCCCTCGCCGGACCCATTCATGACGCTGCACGCAAGGGCGACGTGAAGAAAGTTCAGGCGCTGCTTGCAAGTGACCCCAAGCTCGTGAACGACAAAGACAACAAGGGTGACACGCCGCTGCACGTGGCCGCGCTGCATGGCCAGTTGAATGTTGTCCAGGCCCTGATCGACGCCGGCGCCGACGTGAATGCCAAAAACAACTACGCTCCCTTTACGCCCGGCGACCTGTGGCCATTTCTCTCTCCCACCAACCATCCCGATCCGGTGGCCTTGCTGAGCCTCCACGCTCAGGACATGCGAGACACGCAAAACGGCTACAGCCCGCTCGACTTGGCATCGTTCTCCGCCAGATACATGCCGATTGTCCAATTGCTCGTCGCCAAGGGCGCCAACGTCAACGCTCAGTCATCAAGCGGCGCCAGCGCCCTGTTTTGGGCCGTTGTGCGCGACCAGAAAGACGAAGCGAAGTTTCTCATTGACCATGGCGCGGATGTAAACGCCGCCGACGCTTACGGCGACACCATTCTGGACATTGTTCTGCACCTGCAATACACCAGCATTCTGCAGATGCTGCTCGACAAGAACGTCGATGTCAATGCGCTCGATCAGAGCCAGCACAGGCCGCTCACCTACGCGTTGCAGATGGACGACCACAAATGGGCGGACATCCTGCGCAAGAAGGGTGCTCACGAATAGATGCGTCCAGGGGCTATCCGATTCCTTCGCCCGATAGCCCCATCCCGCGGAGCCGGCCGTCCATGTGTCCGGCTCTTCTACCGGATCAGGTGCCAAAGCTGCCAGATGCCGAAGACGCTGAGCGCAGCAGCGCCCTCCAGGCAGATGGCCACCACCAGGCCCTTCACGCAACTCCCATCCTCCTCGCATGCCTTGGAAGCGAAGTCCGCTGCGCCCGGCAAGGGGCGCGCCGGCGCCCAGTACGGCGCCCATCCCGGCCCGGGAAGAACGTCCCGGAGCATAAACGGCTGGGGCGATTCACGATGAAGCTCATTCAAAGTCTGGCTCGCCACGTCGATTCCTCTCTTAAACAGCAATCTGATCCACAGAACGCGGGCAGGATTCATCAGTGCCCGAAAAAACCGTGCCGAGCTTCGGACGTTTCATTTTCACGTTGGTTACAGCCAAAATCTGTGTTGCAGATCACATTTTCGTGGGAATCTCTTGCATTCCGCGGCGGACTTTCATATTGACTCCCACCTCCTGGCCTCGCCGCCCTATCCACCGCGTGGGCCCCCTTGCCCTTAGAATCCCAATTGGAGGGAATTCAGCCCCATGAACCTCACCGGCAACACCATCCTTATCACCGGCGGCGGCTCCGGCATCGGCCGCGGCCTTGCGGAAGCGATGCACAAGCTCGGCAACCAGGTCATCATCGCTGGACGCCGCCAGCACGCCCTCGACGAAACCACCGCCGCCAACCCCGGCATGAGATCGCTGCAGCTCGATATCGAAAGCCCCGCCGCCATACGCGCCTTCGCGACCAAGGTGGCCGCGGACTTCCCCTCACTCAACGTCCTCATCAACAACGCCGGCATCATGCGCGTCGAGAAGCTTATTGCCCAGCAGCCGGACCTGGCCG
The DNA here is from genome assembly GCA_050013495.1 of Occallatibacter sp. Taxonomy (GTDB): domain Bacteria; phylum Acidobacteriota; class Terriglobia; order Terriglobales; family Acidobacteriaceae; genus Telmatobacter. The sequence goes on from JBEKFD010000098.1 coordinate 16,631, forward strand.
ACGCCGAAGCCATTGTCACCACCAACCTGCTCGGCCCCATCCGCCTGACCGCCGCGCTGCTGCCTCAGCTTCAAAAGCAGCCCCACGCGGCCATCATCAACGTCTCTTCAGGATTGGCATTTCTGCCGCTTGTCTTCACACCCACCTATTGCGCCACAAAGGCAGCCATCCACTCCTACACCCAGTCGCTGCGCTACCAGTTGCGCGCCACGCAGATTGAAGTGCTTGAGCTTATTCCGCCCTACGTGGCCACAGATCTGATGAGCGGCGCCTCCGATCCCCGCGCCATGCCCCTCGACAAGTTCATCGGTGAAGTGATGGAAATCCTGAAGACGTACCCCACGGCTGCTGAAATCTGCGTTGAAAACGTCAAGGGGCTGCGCTTTGCCGCCGAGGCCGGCAAGTTCGACGCTATCTTCAACGGTTTGAATGCTTCCATGGCGGACGTGCACTAAGTTGGCGGAGTTGAAGATGAACCTTTCGAACTAGTTAGGCGGGTGATTCAAGATCGCGCGTCCCCGCTCCGCTTGCGGAACACCACCTTCAACTCGCGCCGCCAGTGCTCGCTCACTGCCACCAGCTCCCACTCCACCTGGGGTGAAAAATACTTGAGCACCGGCTGATTGGCCGGATGAATCCGCAGCGCCGGCGCAGCCAGCAGCAGTCGCGGAGCCAGCTCCGAAACCTCAGCCCCCGCAAAATACCCTTGCCGCTCAAACGCCGACAACGCGCGCCCTCCACCAACGGGCTGCCGGTCAGCATTCAACGCCTGCACCCTGATCCAGTAGTCCAGCGCCTGCAGCGGCAGGTGGAGGTCTTCATCCGCCTTCAGTTCGATCACCGCCAGCCGCCCATTGCGATCAAGGGTCAACAGGTCCAACATGCCGCGGTCGCCCGTCGAGAGCGCGGGAACCTGCGAATACATCAGGTCCCCGCGCAGTCCCGGCAGCAACTCCGCAATCCCCGCGCGCAGTTCCGCCTCCAGCCAGCGCTCCGGCTGCATCCGGTAGAGCGGGTCGGTGTGCACCCCATCCGGCCGGCGGCTTGCAAAGAGCCGGCCCACAAGCTCGCGGCACATCGCTTCCGTTTCATCCGTCAGCGGGGTCTCATTGGCCCCAGCGCCGAACGTCACTTCATCCATCTGAGTAAAGCTGCCGGCCGCGAATCCATGCCGTACACGCGCAAACTCCAGCCCGTGCAGGTGCAGACCCACCTCGCTGGCCGAACTCGCCCGCACCTCCACCCGCTCCCGCGCCGCCTGCGGAACCAGCCTCATCAGGCGGGCAATGCTGTCCTGGCAACGCCCAACTGCCGCCGTCTGGGAGAACGCATGAACCAGCCGCGAATCGAAATTACCCGTATCGCGAAAGTCCACTTGCTCCAACTCTTCGCTGCGTTCGTCGAGGGTATAAAGCTGGAACTCCGCTGCCCCGTGATTCAGCCAGGCCATCCGTTCTGCGGTGGTCCTCCAGGCCCCAGCCGGCACAATCACCTTCAGGCCGCCAAAATGCCTTCTCCCATCTGCCTTCTGGCGGCAATGGTCCAGCCACAGAATCCCCAGCGTCAGAATCCCATCCACCATGGCGCCGGATTCGGCCGCGCTGACTCCGATCACCGCATCCGCAGCCGTCCCCCGCACCAGCCTCCCGCGCACATACGCCGGACCGAAGCTGTGCTCCAGGTCCATCGCCGATCGCATACCCTCCACCTTCGACCCGATGAATCTCCGCGTGAGTGCCCGCTCCAATAGCCGCAGATAGTTTCTGCGAGCCCCATCGCGCGCCGTCGGAGTGCGCCTGTCGCTGGTCGGCACCAATTCCAGCGCCTGCGGTTTCGCCGCGCCCATCCGCCGCGTCATCAGCCGCAGGCATTGCGCCCGCTCTTCGAGCCCCACCACCGTGCGCATCAGGTTCCGCTCTTCACTCCAAAGTTGAAGCAGGCAGCGCCCATGCTGCTCCATCACCGCGTAGCGCGTCGTGCGCATGTCGAACTGCACACGCCCATCCTCCAGCACAGCTGCTGCCGGATGGTCAGTCAGATATTCCTGAATGCTCTTTGCCAAACCTGCCGCAGAAGGCCCTGCGGCTGAAGGTCCAGCTTCCTCGGCAGCCATCGCGCCGCTCTACCAGCCCTGCCGCGCACGCAAGTTGGTAATGTGCGCCGTATGGTGCCGCGAGTGCCAGTCGTAGAGGGCAAGCACCTGGCCAAGATTTTGCCTGCCCATCTGGGAATGCTCGTAACCCCTCTGGAAATCATTCTCTGTGAGTGTTTCCAGCAGTTCCACCCACCGGCTGTGCAGCGCGGCGACCAGCTCCAGCGAAACCTCCACCGGCAGGCGGCTATCCGGTAGGTTGGCCCACGCCGCCTCATCGTATCCTTTGATCGTCGGCCAATCTTCGGTCAGCGCGAGCTTGAACCGCACGTAGCAGTTCATGTGGCTGTCGGGAACATGATGCACCACCTGGCGCACCGTCCAGCCGCCGTCGCGATAAGGAGTGTCCAATTGTTCGTCGGTTAGTCCCGCAACCGCAGCGCGCAGACGTTCCGGCAGCCGGCGCAGCGTTTGGATGTGCGCAGCACGAACCCCCGGCATGCTGCTGGCCGGCGGGCTGAAGCGTCCAATCGGAAAGCGAGGGTCGCCCAAATTGGTCATGGCTCGAACCTATCAGCTTTCAGGCCGCTTGTGGGTGTCCGGAGGAATGAAAAAAAGTGCGGCCCGGCCCCGGCAGGATACTGCTTTGGGACCGGGGATAGTTTTATGCGTGTACGTGGTGATGATGGTGGTGGCGATGATGGTGATGCGTGGCGGCGAATGCCGGGGCGGCAAACACCATCAGAAGCAGGGCAGCAGCGAGGATCTTTTTCATGCCACGAATGTAGCACGGCCACCCCAGCGTTAGAAGCGGATTCAATGCCGCGTATCAAGAGATTAGAAGCGGATTCAATGCCGCGTATCAAGAGAAGCACTGGGGTGTGGGAAACAGTTCCACACTGGGACATCCGGCACGAACGCCTCACGGTTGAAGCAATCGGATTCAGCGTAGACTAGAGTCACGATGACCAATCCGCTCCCTTCCCCCAACGCCGGCCACAAACGTTATTTCTTTGAGAAATTCGGCATCACCGAGCGTCTCCTCGAGCGCTGTCTGGGCGAAGCTCTGGCCGCCGGCGGAGACTACGCCGACCTCTACTTCGAGTCCGTCACCGCAACGTCGCTCGGCGTCGACGAGCAGATCGTCAAGTCTGCCTCGCAGGGCACCAGCGCCGGATGCGGCATCCGCGTGCTCTCCGGCGAGCGCACCGGCTACGCCTATACCGACAATCTAAGCCCCGAGCGCCTGCTCCACGCCGCCCGCACCGCCGCCCTCATCGCTTCAGGCCCCGCCAAGCAAACCGTCCAGGGTTTCGTCGAAGCCCCCGCGGCCGATCTTTACCCCGTTCCACTTGGCGGATTCGATCTAGACCTCGCCGCCCGCCTCGAACTGATCCTGAGGGCCGATCGCGCCGCCCGCGCCTACGACAACCGCATCGTCCAGGTCCGCGCCGGCTACTCAGAAGAACTCCGCCGCATCCTTATCGCCGCCTCTGACGGCGCATTTGCCTCCGACACCCAGCCCCTATGCCGCCTCAACGTCTTCGTCATCGCCAAGGAAGGCGCCATCACCACCAAAGGCTCCGCCGGTGGCGGAGGAAGAGCGGGATTAGATCAGTTCATCGGCTCCAAGAGTCCCGAAGGCCTGGCCAGCGAGGCCGCCCGCGGAGCCATCCTGCAACTCGGCGCAGTCC